>DATNAF010000296.1:0-6359 GCA_035572845.1 Terriglobales bacterium | reverse complement strand
CGGCATGCGATGTTCTCCTTTCGGCCTCGCGCCGCCGGTGGAGCCGCAAACCATTCCACCAGCGCCGGGATTACAACAGTGCATTTTGCGCGTCCCGACGCAGCCCAGAGATTTTCGCTGGTCAGCGCAACGGCGCCGACTAACAAGAGAGAAGCGATTGTCATTGGTTTCCTTACTCGTGCGGAGGGGCTAAGAGAGACACATTTCAGATGGGCTGAACTTAGCTCAGACCACGAGTGAGGAGATACAGAGAGACTCTGCTCCAAGATGATTAGAACAGAGAAGGAAAACAATATCTGAGCAGAATTGCTCACAACTACACAATCTTCGCGGAGAAGCAGATTGTGACGGCACTGCCTTGACCGAATCTCGCTAGTTTAGATCGTAAGGGTAGTTTCCGGAGTATAGTGCCAATAGTAACTAAGCTTTCCTCTTCGCCTTCAGCTCTCCTCGCTTCGCTCCAGACGAATTCCGACCCACAACGCTGCTCGCATCTTCGATCCGTTCTTTACCACCAAAGGAGAAAACGGAACGGGGCTTGGCCTCTGGGTCGCTCAGGGTATTGTGCATCGGCTCGGCGGCTCGATCCGAATGCGCAGCAGAGTGCATCCGGAAAATAGCGGCACATGTTTTTCAATTTTCTTTCCGAACCAGGCGCCGACTGCTGTTTAGTATGCAAACACGGAAAGGTCACCATTTTCAGCCTATGGCGGCCCGCAGCTTCGGGTGGCAATTCGCCAGTGTTCCTGGATCGACCGTGCCGGTATTACTGCGCACGACGTCCCCTAACAGGGAGAACGGGGCGCTGAAGAACGAGCTACGCCGTCTATCGAATGCCGCTTTTTGACTGGGCACGAATAGATTCTTTATTGCAATGATTTACCATCCACGCGGAACAAGGGAGCGACTCGGCCGCCGGGTCGCCCCCCTTACATGAATGCCGTCGCATTTCGCGTCTGGAAGAGATGGGCACGGGCCCCAGTGAATTGACATGCGCCACCGGCCGACGCGAACGGCGATTTTCGCATTTGGCATGCCGTTCAGCGAACGGTGATAGCGCAGTCAACCTAGTATTCAACTGCGCGGCTGTGCAGGTGTTTGCGGCCCGATCTGTGTCAGGTTAATGCGGCCCTTTGGCCGGGGTTCCCAAACAGGAGATTTTAGTTCAGGCATGGGCTTCGCCTGAAAGACCTTGCGGGCCTGTCGCGCGATCCATCGCGCGGACCTCTTCGCCTTCTTGCGACGGGCGCTGTCTGTCGAGATGCCGGTCCCGGCGTACATCTGCCGATAGAGCTTGGAGAGTAGAACGAATGCGATACGAGCCCGGATGGTAGGCGTACACGCAGACCGCTTCCAGATAGCGCCAAACTCATAGAATCTGTCCCAGACGGCCTCGGTCCGTTCTCGAATTTCGTCTGAGCTCATGGAGGGATGAGGCGTAAACATCTTTGGACGAATGGCTATCGGAATCAGCCAATAGCGCGTGATTGGAATCCCTCCCACCATTTCAGGATTGGCGGACTGCTCCTTCTCCCAGCGTCCGAAATCGACCGTGCCGGGAAATGGTGTCATCATGACGAACTGAGCAAACGTGACGCCTGCCCTGAGCGCCAACTCCACGGTAGCTCCGAAGGTGCTGGGTTTGTCTGTTGGCAAACCGAAGATAAACGATCCCAGAACGTGCAGGCCGTGCTTCCGGAACGTCTGAAGCTGCTGCACCAGCCGCTCCCCGGAGCAATTGAAGTCCTTGTATACGGCCTTCAATCCTTCGGAGGTGACGGCTTCGACGCCTACGAGAGCGCCTTTGATGTTGGCCTTGCGCATGGCATCCAGGTACTCGGGATCCTCGGCTGACTCCATCGTGATCTGGGTGAAAAAGACCATATCTTTCGGCAGCTTTGCGAGCTCTGCCATAAGTGCGAAACGCTCGTTGCGGGTCTGCAGAAGCGATTCAAGCCGTTCGAGGTTCTTCTGCTCCCGTGCCAGCCGCAGATCCGTCAAAGTGACGGGATAGAAGTTATCGTCCGCCAATGCGATGAAGCGGAATCCTCTGCGCCTGAGCTCGACAATCTCATCGATCACGCTTTCAAACATCCTCTGCCGTGGTTTCTGACCGTCGGTGCGCCACACCGAACAGAAGGAGCAATGCTTCGGACATCCGCGAATGGTCTGCACGGAAGCCCACATGTACTTGTCGGTCTGCATCAGGTCCCAGCGAGCACTAAGGAACTGAGCTCCTTCGAGCTTTCCGCCATCATAGACACGTTCTGCGCGGCCAGCCTGGAGATCGAGCAACACCTTGCCCCATGCGACGTCACCATCACCCTTCACTACAACATCTGCCGCGCCACGCTCAAATGGCTCTTCCGGAAACAACGTTGCATGGATGCCGCCATAAACGACAGTGGCTCCACGCTCATGTCCCATCTTTCCGACTGCGTAACCTCGCAAGGCATTGCCTGTATGAACGCTGATGCCGACCACGTCTCCACTGTGAATCGTATCCGGGTCAAGCTGCTCGAGTGATTCGTCGACCAGGATGGGATCACCCATGAAGGCAGGAGTCGCCGCTGCGAGAACGAACAACCAGCGCGGTGTGATGACGGCAGTGCCGAAGGAATTGTCACTAGGATTGATGAGGTGTACAGCCACAGTTCAAACGCCTTGCTTTCTCGTGCGTTGGTCGACAGACGAACCGGAGACGCGAGCGCTCCATCTGGCGACTGTTGGTGATGGTCTATCCAATCTGGATGGACTGTAACGATGCGAAGACATGTTTGTCATGCCGGCCCGGATCGATTTCGAGTTCAAAGGCTGTGACGTCTTTCAGATCGAAGAAATAATCCTCATGTTCGCTAGTCGCGCCCCCTGGGCTGAAGACCCACTGCTGACGTACAAGCTCTTTCCGCGGAGACATCTTAGACGTGGCAAACAGCGCGATTTCTTGAGCACGAGCGCCCCGTTCTTCACGGAATTCCAAGTGGATGCGCCGAACAGGCTGTGGGTTGTCAAAATGAAGCCGTATCAGTTGCGGTCCGGGATTGGAAGCTCTCCAACCCTCTGCGGTATCAGTTCTCAAGGCCTGTTCGAACGGGTACTGAGAGTCCTCCGATGAAAGTTCCGCAGTCGCAACCTGTTCGAGGTCCAACCAGGAGCCAGCCGCAGGAAGGCCGCTAGTGGTTCCAAAGCCAGAAACAATAGATTTGCGCATTTTCGATAACCTCCCTAGATAGGATGAGATTCCATCCGTTCCAGCCGTTTGTCTTGTAATGAATGATTTGTCTGGCTTTCTGAGCCAGCCTGAATGTTGGTCTTCGGGCAGAACCGAGCGCCACTGAAGCTGGTGTGTAATATCGGCGTCCCATTGAGAATTCATTTAACGACCATACATTTCCGTTGGTACTCTTTTTTTCAAACGAATATCGTGCGCTGACGGCACGATAGTTCTTGAAGGCGTATGCTTAAAGGGTAGCCCGGATTTTCTTCCTCGCCTTCGGCTGTTCATGCTTTGCTCCTGACGAGCACCTTCCAAGTAAGCAATAGGACAACCAGAGTGATTATGAGTCTCATTAAGAAATCTGACGTAAAGAACCATCTCTCTACGCGAAGCAGCACTTTGCTTCCGTTCAAGCCGGCAAGCACGCCGAATGTTAATAGCTCCGGAGCGGAGCTTTCCGGTGAGCAGCGAAGCACGCCGGCATCCGATCGAGCGTCATCCTCGACAATGCCCGCCACCCCCATAGACACTCTTATCGGTTCAGGTATCGACCGGGCGGCTGTCGAAAAGCCGCAAGCGTGAAACCCCATACGATATTTCTGCGTGCGGGGGGCGCGCTACCCGATGAAATCAATTTGACACAAGAGCAGTTCTGTAGAACGTGGACGTTTATCGAAGATACGACGCCCGCTGTACTAGATGAAAAGATCCGAGCTGCAGGCTGGTACTTTATGTGGCTCGCGGACACCTCTTCCTGCTCGGGCGTTAGCTCGACGGCAACATCCGCTACTGACAAGGCGATTCGCGGCGCCCTGAAACGAATTCAGAAAAGGTTCAATGCCGCTGAACTGGAGTCGATCAAGTTGTCGAAATATTTGGGCTTCCAGGTTGCAAGAGTCACGCTCCATGCCCGACATATCCAGCAATCGGCCATCCTCGGCCTGATTGACGGATGATAATCCGGCAGCTTGGGGCAGGATAAGGCTTCAGCCTGCTAGACGAGTAAATCGGTTCGGAACCGCCGCCTGGATTCTCTTTCGAATAAGAAAGCATCGCATGTCGCCATGCGTGAAAGCAGGAAACATGTCTTTTCAGAGAGCACATCACACCGAAGGAACGCCCGGAGTTTCTTCAATAGAGGCTCTGCTGCCTCTGCCGACGCGCATTGCTTTTATCGGGAACTATCTTCCAAGGCAATGTGGCATTGCGACCTTCACGACAGATCTGTGCACCGCACTGGCAGCCGAATTCGGGAATGGCCGAATTTTCGCAATTCCCGTCAACGATCCCGACTCCAGCTACCAATATCCGGAACAGGTACGAATCGAGCTTGAGCAGGAAGATTATTCCTCATATGAGCGAGCCGCCGAATTCCTCAACTTTAATGGAAACGATCTTGTCTGCCTGCAACACGAGTACGGCATTTTCGGGGGAATTGCGGGAAGCCACGTATTAGCATTGCTTCGTAAGCTGAAGGCGCCTCTGGTGACAACACTTCATACTGTTCTGCGAGATCCGGACTCCAATCAGCGTGCGGTGCTCGACGAGATCGGTCATTTATCGGATCGTTTAATCGTAATGAGCGAGCACGCTGCAAGTCTTCTGCTCGATGTATATGGCGTGCCGAGTGAAAAAATCGATGTCATTCCTCATGGTGTGCCGGATCTTCCATTTATGGACCCCAATTATTTTAAGGACATATTTGGGACTCAGGGGAAATCCGTACTGCTGACGTTCGGCCTGCTGTCTCCAAACAAAGGAATCGAAAATGTGATTCGCGCATTGCCCGCGGTTTTGGCGAAACATCCTGATCTTGTTTACATCATCTCTGGAGCGACACATCCTCATATCAGACGACGAGAGGGAGAATGGTATAGGGAGGAATTACAGGCATTAGCAAAGGAGTGTGGCGTTTCCTCCCATGTGATCTTCAACAATCGTTTCGTTAGCAACGAGGAAATGATCGAGCAAGTTGGCGCTGCGGACATCTACATCACACCGTATCGGCAGGAAGCTCAGGTGGTCTCCGGTACACTCGCAATTGCACTCGGCGCGGGAAAGGCGATTATCTCTACGCCCTATTGGCATGCGAAAGAGATTCTTGCCGACGGACGTGGTGTCCTCGTGCCCTTCGATAGTCCTGACTACATAGCAAATGCAGCGATTCGGCTCTTGGATAATGATTCCGAACGACATGCGATGCGAAAGCGCGCTTATCTTCACTCGCGTAGCACGACCTGGCAGAAAACAGCACAGGCATACATGGCGAGTTTCCAGCGTGCTCGTAGCGAACGAATGTTGCGTCCACGAGTTGCCCTGCAGGACATCTTCACGCCTAAAGCAACGGATAGACTCCCCGCGCTCAATACATCACATCTGGCGAGCATGACCGACGACACGGGCATCTTGCAGCATGCCATCTTTTCGTTACCCAATTGTCTTGAGGGCTATACAACGGACGACAATGCGCGTGCTCTTGTAGTGACAACTCTACTGAATGAATCGTCTCGTCCTCAAAGCGATAATTGCAGAGCGCTATCGCATCGCTATCTGGCTTTTCTCTGGTTTGCCTTTCATGAAAGGACAGGCAGATTCAGGAACTTCCTGAGCTACGACCGAACATGGCAAGAGGAAGTCGGTTCGGAGGACAGCCACGGTCGCGCGTTGTGGGCCCTTGGAACGGTCCTCGGACGTTCTGGAGATTCGGGTTTAAGAGGTGCGGCAGGCAGGCTCTTCGAGGCTGCTGTTCCAGCGACTCTGACGTTCTCCAGTCCCCGCGCCTGGGCTTTCTCTGTGCTGGGAATGCAAGCGTATTTGGACTGGTTTCCTGGGGACAGGGTGATTGAGAGCACTCGTAACCTGCTTGCGAACCAGTTGCTGGATATCTACGAAAGGAGCCATTCGGAGACATGGCTTTGGTTTGAGAAAAGCCTTTCCTACTCGAACGCCAGGCTGTCCCAGGCGCTCTTGATTGCTGGTTGGCAAAGCAAAAACGAGAGGATGATTGAAGCCGGGCGCGAATCCCTCCAATGGCTCGTAGGCACTCAGCACCAGCGCGAAGAAGGCCTGTTCGTGCCAATAGGCACCAGAGGGTTTTTTGCCCAGGGTGGCCAAAAGGCCCGCTTCGATCAACAACCGGTCG
>DATNAF010000295.1:0-13692 GCA_035572845.1 Terriglobales bacterium | reverse complement strand
CACTTTATTTATATGGGGTCGCGTTTACGGGCGACTCCAATCGCCTTCCGGAGTCCTCCTGGACACACGACCAAGTTTCACAAAGAGAAACTGAAAAGACCGCGAGATAGTGAAAACAGGAATCCCGTCCAGCTATGCTTGAACGGGCGCTATCGATGTCCGGCCAGGTTAGTCGATTAGATCAGGGATGTGGAGTCATTTACAATTTTCGGAGAAATCATGGATATCAGATCCCTCCAGAAACCCTTGAAAGAGCAGTACCGGCGTGATCCCAAAAGCTCGCGAATCACCCTGACCGCGAAAGGTTCGGAAAATGAAACACCATTGTCCTGCTCGGTGGACATTGGACGCTCACTTTATCAGGCAGAGGCTCATAAGGGAGTGGGCGGATCCGGTACGGCAGCATGTTCAGGTGATCTTCTGCTCGGAGCTCTTGCGGCTTGTGCGCAGCTCACCTGCCAACTGGTGGCGACGGCGATTGGCATTCCGACTCAGAAAATTGATGTCACCGTCGACGGCGACATGGATCTATCGGGCACGCTCGGAATCTCGAAAGAGGTGCCGGTGGGTTTTGATGCCATCCGCGTGAACTTTAATATTAACGCGCCTCAGGCTACACCAGAACAAATACGGGGTTTGCAGGAAAAAACCGAGCAGTATTGCGTGGTCCTGCAAACCATGTTGCATCCGCCGAAACTTGAAAGTCGCTGGAACGCGGCGAATTGAGTTTTTTGGTATCTGGAATATTTTCAGGAAGTGAGTTTTAGTAGGGGAGGAGTGCGGCGGGAAGGCTCTTAGAAAAAATTAAAAGGCTGCGACATTGGTTATGCTCTAGCCGCCAGCTCCTGCGAGGAAGCCAACAGCGTGGAGACATGCACCGTCGCAGCCCTTGATGTGATTACCGCTTTCGCGGTTCCAAACCCCAACTGCTCCTCGCAGAGTCAGTCGGTTTTTTCGGGTCTGGCCGCCCTTCAGGTTGCCCTGTCTGGCTTATCACTCAGCTTACTTCGGACTGGCTAATTTTATTTTGCCAACCCTTTCAGCCGTCGACGAAAGTTAAATTAAATTCTGCTGCTCTCAATGTCAATTTGAAATCCGGTTGTAAACCGAGATTTCTGTGGATGCTTTGTGCAAAACAGGATTTGTACTAGGAAAAACTGGAAACGAATTAAGGCTGAAGTACCTACACAGGGTCTTGACTGGCAGAATCAGGTCGCGCATTGTTGATGAAGCATCTGAGAAGAAGTAAAAAATGGCAAATTTAGTCGCTTATGTAGATGGAGGGTCTCTGGGAAATCCGGGTCCGTCGGGTATTGGGGTGATCATCGACGGTTGCGAGAACGGGCCCATCAGAATTCAGAAGTGGATTGGACACCAGGACAACAATGTTGCTGAGTACCTGGCGCTTTTAGAGGCGCTGCAACGCGCTCTGGACATGAGCGCTCGCGCTTTGCATGTCTTTTCGGACTCGGAGATTGTTGTAAAGCAGATGCGCGGCGAATACGCCTGCCGCAGCCCACGCCTTTATTCATTAAACTGGATCTGCCGGAAACTGGCGCGGTCGCTGAAATTTTCCATCTCTCACGTGCCACGCGAAAACAATCGCGAAGCCAACAGCCTGGCGAGCACGGCAGCGCGAAACCGAATTTAATCGCGCACGGCGTTCAATCCGTCCGCCAAAAATAAGGCGGCTTCCGCCGCCTCTTGAGTTTCCCAAGAATTGTCTCAGACACTCACAGCATCTTGACGCTATCAACGTGAATGGACTCGCCACTGACTTCGCCAGTCACGGCAACATGATGGCCTTCGTGTCCGGTCAGTGCTTCAGGGTTGGAAACGGTCAATACCTTCTGGTCTCCGTCGGTGACAACAACCATACTGGCTCCTGCCTTTATGCATTTCTTCGTGCACTCACCGGCTTTGGCGTTCGCGCCCTTAGCCCCGCACTTGGAGTCGGATACGTATCCTTTGACGGTGCTAGCGTCACTCGCAAATGAAACCCCACCGAACATGAACATAACCGCGAGCGACGTACAAATAAGTAAAAGCTTTCTCATAGCAAATATCTCCTTAGCTGAGCGGCTAGGCCGCGATTGATAATCTCCTTTGAAAGCAGGAGATGTTGTAGGTTGAGAAACCTAAATCGCCGCAACTATACCACAGGGTAAATTCGGAGTTGTAAGCAGGCTATCTCCGAGCGGAGCGGGTATCAGGTTGCGTGACCACAGGCCTATCAGGCGCCACGTACACCACTTCGCCGGGACGGGCATAGTGAAATTGCTCGCGGGCCTCTTTCTCGATCCGTCTGGGGTCGGATTTCAGCTCGTTTACCTGTTGCGAATATTCGTTATTTTCTTTTTGAAGTTGACCAATTTCTTTTTGCAGTATCTGGTATTCAGCGCGTTTGGCGCGGTAAACAGTGACACCATTCGCGCCCAACATGGCGTGAACGAAAATCCAAATCGCGATGACGACAACTGCGCCGGTTGCGGCCCGGCGACGCACCGCATAGAGCTTTTCGAGCAGCGGGACTGCGTAGGCCCGCGCTTTTTCGGCCCATGCTTCGGCGTGGTCGGCGCCTTGCAGCAGTGTCCGAATCCGATGTTCGGGAGAAGGAACGATACGGATTTTCGGGATGTTTAGTCGAATATCCATTGCTTGGCGGCCGCGCTTAGCTTTTGCAACTCCTGCGCACTCGGCGATTCTGAATAAGCTCGGACGACTGGCTCAGTGCCTGAAACCCGGTAGCAGACCCATGAGCCATCAGCCAGCACCAGCTTTAATCCATCCTTGCGCACAACTTCGCTGACCCGCTGGCCACAGAAGTCCTTCGGATCAAGCCGTAACTTCTCAGTAAACTTGGCTTTGACCTCGGGGGTCAAGCGGAAGTTCTCGCGCATGGGGTAGAAGGAACCAACTTTGGCAAATAATTCTTTCAATTGCTGCCCAAGTGATTTATTACGCTGCGCCACCATTTCGCAGCAGAGCAGGCCCGCGAGAATGCCGTCCTTCTCGGGAACGTGACGGCGGATGGACAGGCCGGCGCTTTCTTCGCCGCCAATGGCAATCTTATCCTGCTTGATAAGTTCGCCGATGAACTTGAAGCCGACCGCGGTTTCGTGGAGCTCGACTTTGTGATATTTGGCAAGAGCGTTGACCAGATTGGTGGTCGCCACCGACTTGCCGACGCCATTCTTCCATCCTCGAGTTTCGACCAAATAGTCGAACAGCAGCGCAATGATGTAATTCGGCTGAAAGAAGCTGCCATCTTCATCGACGATGCCGAATCGGTCGGCATCACCGTCAGTGGCGATTCCGATGTGGGCTTTTTGTTCGCGCATCTTTTCGCGAAGAGCTTCGAGCAGGTGGTCGTCGGGCTCGGGAGCATGATTGCCGAATAGAACGTCGCGATAGTCATGAACCGTGGTGACGTTCACGCCGGCTTCGCGCAGAAAAGTGTCCGAATAGCCGCGAGCTGCGCCCCAGAGAGGATCGAAGGCCACTCGCAATCCTGCTTTCTGGATGGCTTTGACGTTGATAGCTTCGCGCAGACGAGCGAGATACGGGGGCTTGGGATCAAGACCCTTCGGCGAAGCTTTAGATTTTGAATCCGGGAATGACTGCTCGCCGGAAGCAATTTCTTTTTCGATGTGCTGCGTGACTTCCGGCAGGGCCGGCGCGCCGTCGGGGGTAGAAAATTTGATCCCGTTATATTCCGGCGGATTGTGCGAGGCGGTAAAGTTGATGGCTCCATCGGCTTTTTCGTGCATGACTGCAAACGAAATTGCCGGCGTAGGAGCGGGTTCGGCGATCACCAGTGGCGTGATTCCGTAGCTGCTTAGGATTTCTGAGGCGATGGAGCAGAAAGTTTCGCCGAGAAAGCGAGGATCGCGGCCGACGATTACGCGAGCGCCGTTCGATTTTTGTGAGGTTACGTGGCGGGCGATTCCGTGCACTGCGCGGCGTACGTTTTCAAAAGTAAACTCTTCGGCCATCACCGCTCGCCATCCGGATGTGCCAAACTTGATTTGTGTAGTCATAGTATTTTGATTCTGTTAGATGGGAGGGCACGGCTTTCAGCCGTGCCGTACATAGATTTTTCTTCAAACGGCACGGCTGAAGCCGTGCCCTCCCGATCTTGCACAAGGTTCTGAGCCGCTCACAAGAAGGTGATTCTATATGACTGATAAAGTGCTCGTATTCACCACTGCCGGAAGCGATGCAGAGGCCCGGAACATTGCAAGGGAACTGGTTGAGCGGAGGCTGGCGGCTTGCGTCAATATCGTTCCGCGAATTCAATCCGTGTACCGATGGGAAGGCAAAGTCGAAAGCGCAGAGGAGTTTCTGCTCATGATCAAAACGACGGACGCACGCAGCGCCGATATAAAGGCGGCACTTCGAGAGCTGCACTCATACGACTTGCCGGAATGTGTCGTGATTTCGATGCAAGATGGCAGCGCAGAATATCTGAAATGGATTGAAGAATCGGTCGGCTAAACCGTGCGGCTTGCGGGCTCGATCATCATAACCAAAAACGGCGGCAGCAAATCTCGCCGCCGCCGTCTTTCCTCCCCCAAGTCGAGCATTACTTTCTGAAATCGTGACGCACATCGCGGCGATCGTGGCGGATGTCGCGACGATCAGCGCGCAGGTCGTGGCGATCTTTGTGCAGATCGCGCTTGTCTTTGCGAATATCACGCCGATCGCGGCGTGCCTCTTTATAGTTTCCATTGCGAAGGTCCCTGCGCACATCGCGGCGGTCAGCGCGCAAATCGCGGCGATCGGCCCTGATGTCACGCCGGTCATTTACCCGGTCAATCCTGTCGTGGCGCAGATCGCGGCGGTCATTACGAACATCCTGACCCAATGCAAAACACGAGCCCAATACTGCAAAGCACAGCATAGAAACGATGCGTCGTCGCATATAGCCTCCTTGTGGCTGGGCCTATTCAGGCCTTGAGGTACAAACACCGGAGCAGATAAGAAGTTGCTGGGTGACGCTAATCCCGTAAACGCTGCTGATGGCTTAGTCGCATCGTAAGGTCCCTCTTCCGCCCGCTTTTAGCGGGCGGAAGAGGGATGACATCACAAACAGCGTTGAGCTAGATGGAAGAAACTTTGGCTGCAAAGAAGTTCGTATCTTCACTGGCGCGACGCGGTAATACGACAGTGACTGTGGCCACTACCGCGAAATTCAGGCATAACCCTACAAACCCGGCATTCCATCCCATCCACGGATCGCGCCGGGTCAGCATCAGAAATGTGACCGCAGAAATACCCGCAATGATGCCTGAGAAAACAGCAGGCCCGTTCACACGCTTTGAGAAAAGCCCCAGCACCACGCCGGGAAAGAATTGGGTCACGCCTGCATATCCGAGCAGAAGAAGAGAAACAATGGTGACCGAACTGTAAACCGCGAAAATCAACGCAATGGCCGTGATTACCAAGACCGTGATCCGGGCGAGGGTCGCGACTTGTTGATCGCTCATGGTAGGCGCGAAAATAGGGCGCCAGAGGTTCTTCGCAAAGAGCGTTGCCGCTGTCAGCATTTGGATTGCCGCGGGGACCATGGCGGTAAGCGCCCCCGCGCCTCCGATCAGACCCAGCAACCAGGCTGGAAAACTTTTACGGACAATGGTCAGCAGAGATAGATCACCGTTGCTTAAGTTGGGCAGCACCAGCATCGCGCTGAGTCCCACAAAAAGCATCAATGGCATCGTGATTCCGTAGAGCGGCATCACCACGGCATTGCGACGAAGGGTGTCGCTGCTTTTTGCGGTAAAGCTCGACCCGAATCCTTGCGGCCACATGTAAAAGCCGAACGAGGTCAGCAGCACTGTCGAGATAAACCAGGTTTGGCCGAGATTCTTGGTGGCCCCAGGCAATACCAGATGAGCGGGCCGGGCATGAATGACGGCGGCAAACATTTTGCCGATGCCGCCGAAATACATGTAGGGCACCGCAATGCCGATGAATACCGCGGCGAAGAGCAACAAGAAATCCTTAATGACGCTGACCCAGGCAATGCCGCGCACTCCGCTGGTGAACACGAACGCGGCAACGATGGCGAAGGCGAATATCATCGCCGGGGTGCGATGGATTCCTCCGAAGCTGGAAACTTCGACGATGATACCCAGTCCAACCAACTGAAGTTGCAGATACGGAATGATGAAGACAACACCGACAAGTGCAACAAAGGCGGAAAGCGCTTTGCTGCCATACCGGATTTGGAAAAAATCCGCTTGCGTTTGCAGTCGATATTTTCGTCCCACTTCCCAAATCGGCGGAAGAATGAAGAAAGAGATTACGTACGCGAGCGGCATGTACGCGAGAATGTAAAGTGCCGGCCCACCTCTTGAATAAGCCCAGCCACTCGCCCCGAGAAAAGTAAAGGTCGTGTAGACTTCGCCCGCCATGAGGAGCCAGACCAACACCAATCCGAAGCCTCGGCCGCCGACGGTCCATTGCTCCAGGTCCATCTTGTGACGAGCGCCCGCATAGAAACCCACGACTGAAGCGATCAAAATAATGCCAGCGATCATCGACAACGCGATCAGGCTGGGAGTCAATGGATTTCCTTCTTAGCTGGAGAGATATTTCCGGAGTGCACTTCCATCCGATATGCGGCACACAGGCAGAGCGGTGTGAGGAGCATCCACAAAATCAGCCAGAAGAAATTAAATGGAAGCCCGAGGATGATGGGATGAATCCGGTCCCAGAGCGACACGGAAAAACAGACGGCCACGAAAGGGACTAACCCGAAGAAGATCGCGCCGAGTGTTGGACGCTTCATGCCACTTCCCTTCTCAAGCAAAAATGGGGCCGGAATAGCAGGCGGGATTGTAGCAGGCGGTTGAGAGTAAACCAGCTTTAGCTGCTAGCTTTTAATTTTTAACTCTGATGTCAGTCGTCAGTCGCCTCGAGATTCGAGCTAACTGCTAACAGCTAAGAGTTAAAAGCCGCCTTACGCGAGGGCCTGATCTAAATCGGCAATGATGTCTTCTACGTTCTCGATTCCGACGGAGATGCGCACCATGCCGTCGGTGATGCCGATGGCAGCTCTTCCCTTTTCGCCAAGGCCGGCGTGAGTCATAGTCGCGGGATGGGAGATCAAAGTTTCGACTCCACCTAAAGACTCGCCCAGAGAGCACACGCGCACCCGCTTTAGCATTCTCGCGGCATTGGCTAGAGATCCGGTTTCGAAAGTGATCATGGAACCAAAGCCTGACATCTGGCGCTTCGCCAACTCGTGCTGCGGATGATCTTTGAGCCCAGGATAGAAAACTTTTTTGACTTTCTTATGCGCAGCGAGGAAATCGGCGACTTGCCGGCCATTCGCATCGTGCTGCAACATGCGGACCGCGAGAGTCTTGGTGCCGCGAAGAATTAGCCAGCACTCAAACGGAGAGAGAATCGCGCCCGCTGCCTTTTGCACGAAGGCTAACTGATCGGCCTGGTCCTGGCGCGTGCAGACCACAACTCCGCCAAGTCCATCGCTGTGGCCATTCAGAAATTTCGTCGTCGAGTGCACCACCATGTCCGCGCCCAGCGCGAGGGGCTGCTGGAAGTATGGAGACATGAAAGTATTGTCTACAACCAGCTCAATTTTCTTTGGGCGGCAGATACGCGAGACGGCCTCCAAATCAGTCAGCGCCATCAGGGGATTGGTGGGAGTTTCCACGTAGACCATGCGCGTGTTTTTCCGCAGCGCGCGCTCGACGTTCTTGGGATCGGAAGTGTCGACGTAGGTGAATTCAAAGCCGTAGCCGGTCAGGATTTGGTTGAACAGTCGGGGAACGCCGCCGTAAAGATTGTGTCCGCAGACCAAGTGGTCGCCAGATTTGAACATGGTGCAGAGAGCATTGATCGCAGCCATGCCGCTGCCGAAAACACGCGAGGCGATTCCGCCTTCGAGCGAAGCTAGATTCGTTTCCAGACGATCGCGCGTAGGATTGGCGGCACGCGCATAGTCGTAGCGGATATCTTTTCCCAATTCTTTCTGAACATAGGTGGACGTGGCGTAAATAGGAGCGGTTACGGCGCCGGTTAAGGGATCGGGCTCCTGGCCGTCGTGAATGCCGCGGGTGGAGAAGCCGGGTCGCTGGTCGTCGGTCGTTGGTCGTTCGCCAGACTGTCGTGCGTCGTGGGTCGTGGGTCGTGAGGTGGTTCGTTTCATGGTTACAATAATTGTGCTATCCCTAAAGGGACTCATATTCGATTGCGCAGCTACCCAGGGCTTCGACCTGCGCTAATTACATTCCGCCGTCTTCGAGGGCTGTCGCTGAACAAGATTTAGACAGCTATAAGTTTCCGAATATCTGGCGAATTTCAAAAATGCCTTCACTGGCCAGTCTCAAATCGATAAAACATGAACACTCCCTGAGGTTTGCTGATCTCCGGCCGCAGTGGATTGAACAATACCGGAATCGATTTGCCTTCCTCGAACTCGCTCCACTTCCCTAGCCGTGACTTCCCCTCGTAATTCCGGCTATCAGGTGCAATATAGGAATAACGTACCTCAATGCCGAGCTTTGTGCGGCGGCGTGAAATCACTTGCCCGATTGTGCACAAGTGATTGTTTGCAAGTTCGGACTCCGTACGAAAAACCGACCAAAATAGAGCCGATAATCCGATCCACCAGAGAGCGAACCAAATTCTTGCCAACAGGTAGCTCGCAGTAACGCAACCCAAACCAAGCGCAACGCTGACCGACACTGACACAGCAAAGACGACATGACGAACTTTCGGCGTCAGACTCTGAACATTGGTGGTATCCGTCATCACGTTGCCACCCACAAAGTCGGTCGAGCGTTGTTCGCGAACGACGCACGACGTCTTTAAATTCCGCCTTCAAAAATTTTCTTCGATAAATATCTTTCGGCGGAATCGGGAATCATGGTCACCACGCGCTTCCCTGCTCCGAGCCTTTTCGCGATCTGCATGGCGGCAAACACGCTGGCGCCGCCGCTTGAACCGGAGAGTACGCCTTCTTTCGCCGCCAGTGCACTCACCGTATCAAATGCGTCTTTGTCACTGACCATCAGAATCTCGTCGCAAACTGAGCGATCAAAATTTTTGGGAATAAAACTGGCGCCGATGCCTTCCACTTTATGCTTGCCCGGAGGTCCACCACCCAGGATCGATCCTTCAGTTTCGACCGCAAACGCGAGCACACGCGGCAGTTTTTTCTTCATATATCGCGCAACGCCGGTGAAAGTGCCCCCTGTGCCCGAACCGATTACGATCGCATCAATGTTGCCTTCCATCTGCTCGAAAATTTCTTCCGCGGTGGTCTGGAAGTGATATTCGGGGTTCGAAGGATTATCGAATTGAAGAGCCATGAATGAGCCTGGAGTCTTAGCTGCGAACTCTTGCGCCTGCTTGATCGCTCCCAGCATGCCTTGATCATCAGGAGTGCGTGTGACTGACGCTCCCAAGGCCGTCATGATTTTCACTTTCTCTTCAGAAAAACGCTCAGGCACAAACAGCGCGATTTTATAGCCGCGATTGACTCCAATCAGCGCCAAACCAATTCCGGTATTACCAGCAGTCGCTTCAACGATCGTTCCTCCGGGTTTGAGTCTGCCCTCTTTTTCAGCGCGCCGAATAATGCCAATCGCGGCGCGGTCCTTCACGCTGCCGCCAGGATTCAGGTATTCAAGTTTCGCGAATACATCGGCTGAACCACGAGGCACAAGACGTTTGAGGCCAAGCATTGGCGTCTGGCCGACCAGATCGGTTATATCGTCGGCGACACGCAGGCGGGTGTTGGAAAGAATAGGCACCCTACAGGGTACGGAAGCAGACTGCGAAGCGTCAAACAGGACAATTGAATCATTGAATCCCGGGGGATTGAATCATTCAAAGCCAAAAACTCCGATAGGGTACCAATGATTCAATGATTCAATGATTCAATAGCTGCCACCGTTGCCTTGCTGCTCCTGCCCGGGATAGTACCCAGTGCGCGTCCGAACAGTTAATTTCTTATAAGGCTTGGCGCGTGCCTCGACGTGGATCGTGCGATAACCGGCCACGGTTTTCGGGGTGGAAGGAGCGTACGTAATGGTGTACTGATTGCGAATGTCGTGGGCGACCTCGCGGCTGATCTCATCCACTTGGTCCAATGTGGGCGGAAAGAAAGAAATCCCTCCGGTGCGTTCTGCGAGCACTTCCAGGTCACGCTTCGCCTTGTGGGACTTCTCTTCGCCGAGCAGGCCGATGGCATAAATGACCGGGCCGTTTTCCTGCTGCAGCTTATGCACGGTTTCCTCCATGCCCTCCTGGCTGGCGTCGTCCACGCCGTCCGTCACCACAAAGAGAGCTTTCCTTTGCAGACGAGAATGCGTCAGGTAATCGGCAGAGGCTACAATGGCGTCCCGCAATGCCGTGCCGCCGCGCGCTTCCACATGTTCGAGTGCAGCTTGGAGCTTTTTGATATCACCGGTGAATTCCTGGTCGAGGTAGTACTCGTCGTTGAAATTCACAACAAAAACTTGGTCGTCGGGATTGCTGGCCCGCACCAGATTCAGCGCCGC
This sequence comes from Terriglobales bacterium, assembly GCA_035572845.1. Taxonomy (GTDB): domain Bacteria; phylum Acidobacteriota; class Terriglobia; order Terriglobales; family Acidobacteriaceae; genus Gp1-AA145. The sequence goes on along the minus strand of DATNAF010000295.1, from coordinate 3,157 downwards.
TTTGTTCACGGCATCACGTTTTTCGCGCATGGAACCAGAATTGTCGATCACGATGCCGATCGCGACCGGGAAATCTTCCTGGTGGAAATGCGTGATCTTCTGAGGCTTATCGTTTTCGAAGACCGTGAAATCAGTTTTGTCCAGATTATTGACCAGGTGGTTGCGGTCATCGACAACGGTCGCGTGCAGGGTCACTTCGCGAGCTTCCGCCCGGAATACGAACCCACCGTTCTCCGTGCCCACAGGAGCTTGACCTTGATCTCCCGGACCCGGTGGTGGGTCGCCATTGGGCCCATGCTCCTGTGGCGGATTGCCCTGGCTCGGGGGGGGCGCAGCCTGATTATTTTGAGTCTGCGGAGGGGTCGAGGCCCCGTTATTCGCCGGGGTTGATGAGGGCGCGCTTTGGGGCGCAGGCGTAGACTGCGCTGCCGCCATTCCAAGCAGCAATAATCCCGCAGCTACTCTGCCAATGACAGACTTATTGCGAAGAAGCGTAATACCCAGTTCTGGCATATACATGGAGGGGCGGCAGTCCTTTAGGGGGCAGAAGTTTAACTTTTATCTTATGCCATTTGCCGTCGTGCCCTGGGTTCTTTGGACGGTATCCGAGCACATATTGGTTGCGTAGCTCGATTCCGATTTTTGTAGCCACGTCGGCCAGGTCGTTGGGATTATCGATAGTAAACGACCGGCCGCCGCTCAGGTCGGAGACATCACTTAGCAGCGCGGGGCCCAAACGCTCTTCTTCTGTCTGAAAATAATGATCATAGATGCCGATCGAGTAGATCATGACATCGGCTTCCTTGACCAGGTTCTTAATCTCGCCTTCGGTGTAGCGGCTGTGATTGTCGCCGCCATCGGAAATAATCAGGAGTGCCTTCTTAGGGTACTTGGCTTGGCGCATTTTACTGACGCCAAGATATATAGCGTCCAGCAAGGCGGTCCTACCCTTGGGGACAGTGAAGACCAGTTTGCCCTGCAGATCGTCTACTGATTGAGTGAAGTCTGAAACTTCTTCCGGCTTGTCATTGAAGGTAATCAGGAAGAACTCGTCCTGCGGATTGGCGGTTTTGAAGAATTCGATCACCGCCTCGCGGGCACGTTCGATCTTGGAACTCATGCTGCCGCTCATGTCGAAGATCACACCTAGCGATACCGGGGCGTCTTCAGCCGAAAAATTTCTGACCTCCTGAGGCTCTTTGCCTTCGAATACCTGGAAATTCTCTTTATCGAGGCCAGTCACCAGCCGGTTCATGGGGTCGGTTACGGTCACCGGAACCAAAACCAGGTCTACCTTGGATTTGACGACCGGAATACGGCTTCTCAGGCTCTCGGCGACGATTGCAGCAGCCGGGTCGGGTTTTGTCAGTGGTTGGATCCTGGGGGTGATGTGGATGCTGTCAACGTCTCCTTCTTGCGCAAGTGAAACTGTTCCCGCGAACAGGAGAGATAGAAAGCTGAGAAGGGTCGCCAGCGACAGCAGACAGTTTCGTGCTGAAACCCGCAATTCACTTGGGGAAACTGCCGTACGATTTAAAACCCAGGGTCGAGAGGACCCGCGCCCGTTTTGGCGCGCCATATAAGCCCCGTAATCACGCAGGATGTTAGCACATGTTTCAGACGCCGGTGTTAAATCTTTGTCATCTCCGCGCGCTACTCTATTTGGATTCCCTGGCTGGGAAAAGGTTGGTCGCTGGCCGGCGGGTCGCAGGAAATCTAAAAGGATATCGAACGAAATTTCCGGCTGGGACCTAACACAAAAAGCTGGCTTGGTACAATTCGTTCGCTTCTTCCTTATGGCCCACATAGAACCCTTTCGCGCGTTTCGCTACGATGCAACCAAGGTCGCCCTGGCTGAAGTCGCTACCCAACCGTATGACAAGATCACTCCCGCGATGCAAGACCGCTACTACGGCGCGAGCCCTTATAACCTGGTCAGAATCATTCTGGGCAAAAGTGACGCTGAAGATGGCCCTGAGAACAATCCTTATACCCGAGCCGCAAAATGCTTCCGTGACTGGCGGCAACAAGGAATCCTCCGCCAAGACCCGGAACCATCCATCTATCGCTACGTTCAGCGATTTTCAACCCCCCGCGCAGCTTCCAGTGATGGCCTGCAATTTGAACGCCAAGGTTTCATCGCGCTCGGCAAAATCGAGGATTACGCGACCGGAGTTGTATTTCGGCATGAGCAAACCCTGGCCAAGCCCAAAGCTGATCGTCTTGACCTGCTTCGGGCCACCAGAGCCCATTTTGGCCAGATATTCATGCTCTACGACGACCCAGGGGCCGAAGTCGAACAAGCGCTCGCGACGGCTGATCCGCCAACCATGGAGATGACGGATGAATACGGAGTTTCGCATCGGGTTTGGAAGGTTTCCGACCCGCGGGCCATTGACGCAGTGCGCAATAAAATGCGCGATAAGAAGCTGATAATTGCAGATGGGCATCACCGGTACGAAACCGCACTGACTTATAGGAACGAACGGCGGACGGGAGAAAAGGCAGGACCGGGCCCGGCCCCTTATGAATTCGTGATGATGACGTTTGTGAACATGGCAAGCCCGGGGTTGCTGATTTTGCCCACTCATCGGGTCGTACACGGATTGGCGAACTTTTCCGCGGACGGTTTTCGCGCCGCCGCCAGTCGATTTTTCGCCGTGGACGAAGCCGACGGGGACATTAGCGGGGAGCGAGCGAACTCGATGTTGCGAGAAGCGGGGCAGACCGGAACCGCGATACTTGCGGCGACCGCCGACCGGGTCTTTCTTTTGAGCCGGCCTAAGTCTTCGGACGAAGTTTTCAAGAACGTTTCACTGCCCCAGCGAGGCTTAGACGTAGTTCAACTGCATAAATGCCTGCTGGAACAGGTGCTAGGAATTTCCGAAGCCGCCATTCGCGACCAGACACATGTCACTTACATTCGAGACGGTGAAGAAGCGATCAATTCGGTGCGGAGCGGGAAGGCAAATGTGGCCTTTCTGATGAATCCGGTGCGAATGCAGCAAATGCGGGACATAGCCTTTGCCGGCGAGGTGCTTCCGCAAAAATCCACGGATTTCTATCCCAAGCTGCTGAGCGGTTTAACGATTTATGCACTCGAATAGTGTCGGACGCGATAGCTTCGCCCGGTACCAATTGGCGGCGAGCGCCGGCA
>DATNAF010000294.1:0-7620 GCA_035572845.1 Terriglobales bacterium | reverse complement strand
TCAAATGGCACACCCAAATCCCTCGCCCGCGGCTTGCTTTGTGCTGCTACTGATAATGTGCAAAAAAGCAGAGCTGAAATCCATACCGTGCGCTTGACTTTGAGCATCCAAGTCCTCCAGAGTTGCAATACCGAAGACTCGCAGTATACGAGACGCTATGACGAGAACAGACCAACGCGCCCGGGCACGCCAATCAAACGTCCGAGCTGAGCGGAGAAACAAAATGGAAAACTGGAAAAAGTTCGTGCTGGCGGGTTCGGCAGGAGTGGCGGCAATTTTTCTTTTGAAGGGCAATCGCACCGGCGGACTTCTGTTCAGCGGGGTCGCGCTGGCGGCATTGGCCTCCGAGTATCCGGATACATTCGCCGAAATTCGCTCGGAGCTGCCGAAGTACATCGAACGCGGCAGTGCGTTAATTCAAGTGGCGTCGCGGATCGGTGAACATTTCGCTGATGTTGCCGAAAGCCGCGGCAGCGCCTGGTATGAAGCACTATTAAGTAATTAATTTTAGGCGTTTTTCTTCCCGGGCCGTTTGCGCGAGACTTGGACAAGCAAGAGCGGCAGCCGCAGCCTGCGGTTATCAATATTGCTAGCCCCGACCACTTCAATTAATCCGCCATCATTTTCCACACAACCAAAGCTTCCGTAGAGACGTAGCTCGCTACGTCTAGTCAGCGGTCGAGGGCCCTAGCTTCTCAGACGTTGCAAGCAACGTCTGTACGTATTGATTCCCATTGCTACACTGATCGTCATGGATCACAACTCCCGTCTGCGGCGAGTCCAAGCGTCGATCGAGCAGCGTCGGCTGGACGCGCTATTGGTCACCTATCTGCCGAACATCCGCTATTTATGCGGATTTACCGGCAGCGCAGGCGTGCTAGTGGTCACCGCTCGCGACCAGGTTCTGCTGACCGATGGTCGCTATACGGAGCAGGCAAAGCAGGAAGTCAAAGGCGCGAAGGCAAAGATTGCTAAAAAGGCTGCGTTAGCAGCTGCCGCAGAGTGGCTTCAAAAACGTCCGCGTTTGACCCGGATCGGGATCGAAGCGGCTCATATGACGGTTGCCGATCGTGCCTCACTCGCTAAGTCGATTGGGAAACGAGCAAACCTCATTGCGGCCCCGCCGATCGTCGAACCTTTGCGCATCATCAAAGATGAGGACGAGATAGCCAATATCATCGCTGCGTGTCACTTGGGCGTTGATTTATTCGCCACCATAATCGCCAAGCTGCGGCCCAAAATGACCGAATCGCAACTTGCGGGTGAACTCGAGTTCGCCGCCAGGCAAGCAGGCGCCGAACAGATGGCGTTCTCCACCATCATTGCAGCTGGGGAGCGATCGGCTTTGCCCCACGGCCGAGCATCAGCTGCCTTCATCCCGGCGCAGGGATTCGTGGTCTGCGATTTCGGTGTTATACTCGCGGGCTATTGTTCTGATATGACGCGCACCGTCCACGTGGGTCGTCCGCAAACTGAATCAAGTTCGGCGTACGAAGCCGTTAAGCAAGCCCAGCAGGCGGCAGTTGAAGCTGTTAAGCCCGGGGCCATCGCCGGCGAGGTTGACCACGCCGCCCGCAAGCTGCTTTATAATCATGGATTGGGAAAGTTCTTTACCCATTCGACAGGCCACGGGTTGGGTCTTGAGATCCATGAGGCGCCTAAAATTGCCGCCGCACAGAAGGAAATTCTGAGGCCCGGCATGGTTATCACCATTGAGCCCGGAGTTTATCTCCCCGGCAAATGGGGAATACGCATCGAAGACACGGTCGTAGTTACGGAGACGGGTTGCGAAATTCTGACTCCCTGTCCCAAAGATTTGCTGACGCTCTGAATTCGTTTTCCTCGAGTGCGCGGACGGCGAACCGCGCATTTTCTGCGCTCCGAATCGAGAGAAGGGTATTTGCCCTTCGCGGTTTTCGCAGCGGTGGGAACCACTAAGGCATGAACCAGAAAGAGCTAAAAGAACTCGTCGAGTTCCTGATCGAGAAAGACATCACCGAGTTCGAACTCGAACGCGGCGACGTCAAAGTACGTATCAAGCGCGGAACTCCGCAAGCGGCGCAAGCTTCCGAGAGGATCATCGCGGTCTCCGCCCCGCACCCGGCAGTGCAGGTTCCGGTTGCTGCTGCAGTTTCGGGTACGCCGCCCGAAGTTCCAGCGCCTCCATCCGCGCCGGCTCCCCCGCCACCGGAAGAACTTCACATGGTCAAGTCGCCGATTGTCGGCACCTATTATGAGTCTCCATCACCTGGATCTCCGCCCTTTGTTAAACCGGGCGATTCGGTCGAAGTGGGCCAGGTGCTTTGTATCGTCGAGGCCATGAAATTAATGAACGAAATCGAGGCGGATGTGTCAGGCGAAATTGTGAAGTGTCTGACCAAAAACGGCCAGCCGATCGAATACAACCAGGAACTGTTCGCGATCCGGCCGAAGAAGTAATTTGATTCTCTCTCCCGAGGCTCGAAGCCTGAGGTTTTGCTGACGGCTGATGGCTGAAAGCTGATAGCTAATTCATGTTTAAAAAGATCCTCATAGCCAACCGCGGTGAAATTGCCCTCAGGGTGATCTGCGCCTGCAAAGAGCTGGGAATCAAAACGGTTGCGATTTACAGCGAGGCTGATCGCAACTCCCTGCCCGTCCGCTTCGCCGATGAAGCCATTTGCATCGGACCTCCCCAACTATCCCTGAGTTATCTGAACATTCCGGCCGTCATCAGCGCCGCCGAAATCGCCAATGCCGATGCCATTCATCCCGGCTACGGCCTGCTTTCAGAGAACGCGAACTTCGCCGAAGTCTGCGAAACCTGCAACATCAAGTTCATCGGCCCGCCGCCTGAAGTCATGCGCCTGATGGGCGAAAAGGAAAAAGCGCGAGCGGCGATGAAGAAGGCCGGAGTGCCGATTCTCCCCGGCTCCGAAGGCGTCCTCGGGGGCGACGGCGAAGCCCTCGAAGCGGCACGCACCGTCGGTTTTCCGGTAATCATTAAAGCCTCCGCTGGCGGAGGCGGTCGCGGCATGCGCATCGTGCGCACCGAACCAGAGCTTCCGGCCTTGTTCCATGCCGCGCAATCCGAAGCCGCCGCTGCCTTCGGCAATGGCGATCTCTACATGGAGAAATACGTCGAGCATCCGCGTCACATCGAATTTCAAATTCTCGCGGACCAATACGGTACAGTTGCCAGCCTCGGCGAACGCGAGTGCAGCATTCAGCGGCGGCATCAGAAGCTTTTAGAAGAGTCGCCTTCCACCCAGGTAACGCCTCAATTGCGGGAAGAAATTGGCCAGATGCTCTGCAAGACGCTGTCCGAGATTGGTTACGTAAACGCCGGCACCATCGAATTTCTGATGGACAGCAACCGCAAGCTCTACTTCATCGAGATGAATACTCGCATTCAGGTCGAGCACCCGGTCACGGAGATGGTCACCGACGTTGACCTCGTCAAGAGCCAGATATTGATTGCAGCAGGCGAGCGACTCGAAACTGTTCTGCAGGGCCCGATAACTCATCGCGGCCACGCCATCGAGTGCCGAATCAATGCAGAACATCCGGAAAAATTCACGCCATCGGCTGGCAAAATAACCGCCTTCAACCCTCCCGGCGGGACTGGCGTGCGCATGGACACAGCCGCCTACGCCGAGGGCGTTATTCCACCGTATTATGATTCGTTGATCGCCAAGCTCGTGGTCCGCGGCAAAGACCGTGAGGAAGCCATCTCGCGTATGTCCCGGGCTCTAGAGATGTTCATCGTAGAAGGCATCTACACCACCATCCCTCTGCACCGCAAAATTCTAGCCGACCCCGAATTTCGCGCCGGCAAAACCGATACCAACTTCATAGAACGTTTCTTCGCCCGCAACGCAGCCGAAAAAGAAAAAGAAAAAGCCGTCAGCTAAAGCCATCCATATTGAGTGTCATTCCGAAGGTGCCGTCGTCGACGGCGAAAGAGGAATCTTACGTCTGCCTGGAGCGAAGATGCGGATTGTGGGGCCAATCCAGACTCCATCGCAAGTGCCGTACTGAGAGCTGACGGCTGATAGCTGACAGCTGCTTTGCATTTCCTGTGCTTGACATGTGGATAAATCAGCCTTAAAAAACGTTCTGATCATCGATCCAGCATCATCACGCGACGCCCGAACCCCTCCAAAAGCCGCACCGGGGGCGACGTTCACGCAAGCTGTGTCACTTTTAGCATTTTCGAGAGTGTCGGATTGCCGTAACACCACTGCACCACTAATGGATAGTTGACCGCTCATTACTGAACGCGTAAATTCACATTCACTCGAAACAAAATTCCAGCCGGATTTTGATTATGAAATCAGCTCACTGTCCGGAGTGAACAATCCATGTCCGACGTCTGGAACACCTATCGAACCCGTTTTCTGGTAAAGGCCCAACAACTCACCGACCCAATCACCTTCACTGATGTCCTCGGACGCGAACATCACGGCAATCCCGGAGATTATCTGGTGCAATCGTCACACGGCTTGCGGGTCGCGCCGCGCGAAGTTTTTGAGGATGTCTACGTTCTTTTCAAGGGCGAAATGGTCGAACTTCCCAGCCCTTCCACCGAGGTCTCAAACCCCGAAAGTCTAGCCAGCTAAAGCCCAATGTGGAAAAAGCGTCCCCGACCAGGAATTCATCCAGTTAATTCAATGCGATACAATATATGGTGATTAGTTGTTGACAGGCACAACATACAGCAGTACTGTTGCTATCCCAGAGGCGGTAATTGCGGCCCGAAAGGACCGCAATTGGTACTAGAAAATGGGACGCAGCTTGCGGCCGAGGTGACCCAGCGCGTTCTTCAAACTCAATCGCGGCGACCGTTTCCCAGGCTGAATTCTGGCCCGTTGGGAGCGCAACCTCCAACCCAGAAGTGATCTAAAGGAGCGCGCAAATGGAAAACATTTCGCAATTGGTCGAAAGTTCGTTGGCCCGTCACGGAGTGACCGCGAACTTCGACCATCTCCGCTTGCAATGGACCAGCTGGTTCCGTTGCAAATCCAGTTTCAGCGTGCTGCTCGCTCCCGCCAAGGCTGGAATCTTTGCCTTGGGCGAAGAGATCATTCCTCCTCTCGGATCTGAGAGCAAGCGCATGCTGGGTCTGTTCCATGTCTCAGATACCGACGACTTGGGCATGACTCTCGGTCGTCTGTTTCTACCCGGCAATCCGCTGCGTGAACGCCTGGCCAGTGGACGCTGCTTCGCTCGTTACGCAGTCATAGAAGATCCCGCGCAACGGCAGACCGCCACCGCAATTTTTCAGCGCTGGATGCAGGACTCAGCCGAAACCGCATCGGGGATCCAACAAGACGCCCGCCACTCCGGCAAAGTCGTCGAGATCAACAAGCCTTCCTCTTCATTCGCGTGGGGTATGGAAGTGCAAGAACGGGAAGCAGAAGAACTAAAACGTCCGCAGCCCCTCCCTTCCAGCTTTTAGAGGAGCAAACTGCGGAAGTGAAGATTCACGTGGGGACAGCCGCCCTCGGCTGTCCGGTCGAGCAAGGCTCGACAAGTTCGTATCAGGGCACGCCTTAAGGCGTGCCGACAGTGATTGGTTTTGATTCACGCGCCGTCAGGCGCTAAACAACAGGGAGAGAGAACGACATGGCCGAGACCCAAACCCAAAACATTACGACCGCCACCCCAGCAACCTCTTCGCCCGCGAAGAAAGCCCCAGGCCTGACTCTCCGCCGCTTCTTCACCAAGCCCGGCGTCTCTCCCTACGACGAAGTCGAATGGGAAAAGCGCCTGGCGCAAATCACCGATTCGAAGGGCGGAATCATCTTCGAGCAAAAAGATGTCGAGGTGCCAAAAGACTGGTCGATGACCGCGACCAACATCGTCGCCTCAAAGTATCTGCACGGCGAAGTCGGCACCCCACAGCGCGAAACCGGCGTCCGCCAGTTGGTCGGCCGTGTCGCTGAAACCATCCGCGACTGGGGACTAAGCCAAGGCTACTTCCGCACCCCTGAAGACGGCGCAACTTTCCACGACGAACTGGTCCATCTTCTTATTCGCCAGTACGCCGCCTTCAACTCGCCCGTCTGGTTCAATGTAGGATGCGATCGCATCGAGCCCGACTCAGACGGCCGGAACTGGCACTGGAACCCCGCGCTCGGCCGCGTCGAATTCGGCGTCACCGGATACAAGAAGCCGCAGTGCTCCGCCTGCTTCATCAACTCGGTGCACGATTCGCTCGACTCCATCCTCACGCTCGCCAAGACCGAAGGCATGCTCTTCAAGTGGGGATCAGGCACCGGCACGAATCTTTCTCCGCTGCGTTCGTCTAACGAAACCCTAAGCGGCGGCGGCACTGCCAGCGGTCCGCTCAGCTTCATGAAAGGTTTTGACGCCTTCGCCGGCGTCATCAAGTCCGGCGGCAAAACGCGCCGCGCCGCCAAGATGGTCATCCTGAACGTTGATCATCCCGATATCGTTGAGTTCATCGAGTGCAAGCAGAAAGAAGAAGCCAAGGCGCACACGCTAGTCGCCGCCGGATACGACGGCTCTTCTCCCGATGCCGAAGCCTACTCATCCATCTTCTTTCAGAACGCCAACAACTCCGTTCGCGTGACCGACGACTTCATGTACGCCGTCCTGCGCGACACCGATTTCTCAACTCGCGCGGTGAAAGACGGTCGTCCGGTCAACACTTACAAAGCCAAAGACCTGCTAAACAAAATTTCCGAAGCCACCTGGCACTGCGGCGATCCCGGCATGCAGTACGACTCCACCGTCAACCGCTGGCACACTTCGAAGAACACCGCCCGCATCAACGCGTCGAATCCCTGCAGCGAATACATGTTCCTCGACGACTCCGCCTGCAACCTGGCGAGCATGAATCTTCTGAAATTCGCACCCAACGGCACTTTCGACGTTGAAGCCTATCGTCACGCCGTCGACATCCTGATCACAGCGCAGGAAATTCTCGTCGACAACGCCGGCTATCCAACGGAAATGATCATGAAAAATTCGCATGATTATCGTCCGCTAGGCCTGGGATACGCGAATCTCGGCGCGCTGCTGATGGCTTGCGGCTTGCCGTACGACTCCGACGGCGGCCGCGACTACGCCGCTTGCGTAACCGCCATCATGTGCGGCGAAGCCTATCTGCAGTCAAGCCGCATCGCCGAGCTCTGCCCGCCCCTGGTCCCGGCAACCGAGCCCACAAAGAAAGGCCTCGGCGACACCAATCTCGGATCAAACGTAATGCCCGGCGGAGCCTGCCCCGGTTTCTACATCAACCGCGAGCCTTTCCTAGACGTAATCCGCATGCACCGCGCCTCAGTCAACAACATCAACAAAACGAACGTCCCCAGCGCTCTCTTCGAAGGCTCCAAAGCCTGCTGGGACGAAGCCCTGGCCCACGGCGAAAAGCACGGCTACCGCAACTCCCAAGTCACGGTCCTGGCCCCCACCGGCACCATCGGCTTCTTCATGGATTGCGATACCACCGGCATCGAGCCCGACCTGGCACTCGTGAAATACAAAAAGCTGGTCGGCGGCGGCATGATCAAGATCGTGAACAACACCGTGCCCACCGCGCTTTTCAAGCTCGGCTACACCCACGATCAGACCGACGCCATCGTCAGCTACATCGACGCGACCGGCACCATC
>DATNAF010000293.1:0-6545 GCA_035572845.1 Terriglobales bacterium | reverse complement strand
GCCAATGTGATGAGTGGGCCCGTAGGTGAACAACCCGAGCACCGTCGTAGGATCCATGTCGTATACGTTGCCCTCAACAATCCATTGATAGGTCCCAAAGCCCAGGTTCTCGGTAGTAAACAATTCGCCGGCCGTCCACGTTCCGTTCTTCTGAACAATTCGCAAATGCAGGTATCCCTTCGTATCAATGCTGACATTCGCCGGATTTCCCAGCGCCACACCAGCCATGTGTCCATCGGTCACTTTCCATGACCGTCCAGACCACGTCACTGTCTGGGCCTGAGCACCCTGCAACGTCGCGAGCGCAACGCAGCTAAAAATCATGCAAGCGATTACCATTTTCGACATTCCGCCTCCCAAGTCTGAATAAATTGTCTGCTTCCTTCTCATCAGATGTGAAAAGTACCACATTATGGGCTGTACCCCTGAAGTGAATCAGGACATTGCTGATCTCAGCTCACCTTTCGTTCATACCTACTCGCGGGTACAGCATTTTCTGTGTTGCCGCACAAAATGAAACCAGCATCTATTTGGGATACGAGGTATGACCATGCACTCCCGCATAACTCTGATTGCAGTGCTCCTGTTCTCACTATCTTCCTTCTGCCCCGCGCAACAAGCAGCAACTTGCGATCATTGGACATTCTTCAAAAGCTTCCCAGCCTCAGGAATCAATCGTTGGAACACGGTCGTCGGCACAGGCACGCGGAGCGACGGCAGCATCGTCGGATTCATCCGTTATTCAAACGGAGGCGTCACCACCTATAAGTTTCCAAATGCAACTCAGACGCATTTTTCCAAGCGCAATGCCGCTGGCGTTACCGTGGGCGACGTCGACTTTAATCATGGATTGATTGTTACCGGCTCCAGCGCAACGACCATCGATTATCCCGGTGCGCCACAGACCATCCTCACTGGAATTAATAAGTGGGACTCAATGGTGGGAACTTACCAATACAATGACGACGCCGATTTCGGACCAGAGTGGACCGGGTTCAAAATGTGGAAGGACGGTAGTTTCGCCACAATCGCACCCCCCGGAGCGCTTAACACGAATCCCAACAGCATCAGCGACACAGGGATCGTTGTAGGCTGGTATGCGGCCGCCGACGAGGCTGTGCCCTTCGCCCCAGATCCCTTCCATGGGTTCGTGCTGGCGAACGGGGTTTACAAGACGGTCAGTTATCCAAATGCCTTCCAAACCTCTTTGAACGACATCAATTCTGCGGGAGTTATCGTTGGTTCGTGGGGCGGTTCTGACGGGGACGGCGGCGGGTTTCTTTACGTGAATGGCAAGTTCAAGGACGTCCTCACACCAGGCGGTGCGAGCACGGCCGTGAACGGCATCAACGATAACGGCTATGTGACCGGTACATACAGCGCCGGATCGTTCATAGCGCACTGCCAGTAAAGCTTCAGCCCTGGCGAGCCGAAGCTTTCGCGAATACCTAATGCGGTGCCCCACCCCTGTCACGCGGTTGCCCCACCCTTGTCGCGTTCTATGCGACAGGGTGGGCGAACCACAGTCTGCACTTGCAGATTGACTCGTCCAAAACCTGCATCCACGCTTCGCAAAAATCGGGCGAAAGCGTGGGGCGACCTGCTACGCTGAGATTTACGGAGGACGATGCAGATGGCTCAATTTCAGCTCAACAAGCAAACCACGGTCATGACAAGGTTGACTGAACTCCTAAGAATTAAAGTCATCGTCAAGATTAAAGAGCTTGGCGAAGTCCGCGGCGTCATCGAGGAGATTGTCGCACCCGCCATTGCTGAAGACCTTCAGCATTCGATTGATCTGACGCAATTCAAGGTAAGGCTCGAATCCGGCGAAACGCTGACCGTTCCCGGTTCTGCGTTTACAAAAATAGAGTACGCAATAACCCAAGGCTAGGAAGGTCGCACTACTTTCAAAATCCCACGCAACGCGGGTGTCAGTCGTTCGACTTGTTTGTCTTACCACGGTAGCGGGTGCCCCGTCCTTCGCGCACTTTGCGAAGAGCCTGCCCTGAGCGGAGGCGAAGGGGCGGGAACCACAGACATTTGCAGTAAAGGGTATTCTCAACCCGCAACGGATCAAAACTAACCATCGTCGATCCTCGACACTAAGATACAAGCAGCATCGTGCGCAAAGAACGCAAGCACGGGGCACCCCGTTCCGGATCGGGAAAAAAGGACCAAAGCTAGGTCACACGCCCTGGTCTTAGTCGACCGTTGCCAGCAGCCTCTTTAAAACCTCACTGACAATGCGCGACAAACGCTTGTTCTGAGCCCTTGAATGTTGCGCCGCCGACAACAATGTTCGAGTCACTGATGTCTTCGGCGCTGGCCTCGACCGCATTCGGCACATCAAGGTTGTAGAACGAGTTGCTGATCATCAGGATTGCATGCGCCGTCCCGTTGCTGTCATACGCATTTCCCACGAACACGTGCCGGTTGTTCATGCCCAGTAATTCCGTAGTGCCCGACGGATAGTCAGGGTCATCCACGATCTGCCAGATGCTACCCGAGAGCCAGAAACCGTGCACGTGGACCGGCCCTCCCTGGCCGGTAGCGCCAGAGATGACGCCGCTGTCATTAATATCCATTGGCCTCAAGTCGGTCATATTGGGGATCGTTACCGCATGAAAGCTTCCGTTCGACCAGCGTTTAAACCCCTTGAAGTGGCCGCTGCTGTCGGTGTAATAGCCGACGACCGTGCCGTACTTGTTGATCCCAGTGAGCACTGTATCTGTCGCTCCGGGATAATCAATCGTCGTCTGCTTGTTGCTGTCGGAGAGTAGCAAGCCGCGCTTACGATTATTGCTGTCGATATAGAACCCAACGGTGTCGCCATTGTCGTTGCGATGGTAAAACTGCGTGGTATGACCGCTGACTTGATACGACTTGAAACTACCGTCCGAGTAACGGATGAAGCCCATAACCCCACTCGACTGCTTCTGGGCAGTACCTACGATTGAGCCCCACTTGTTGAGCCCGCTTGCCCACGTGAGAATGGTCTGCGTACCCGGATACGCGAACCGCGAGTAAGTGCAATTTTCCGTGCTTTGCGCTGAAAGCACCGTGCCGCAGAGCAGGATAAGCGCGAGCAATAATGACGTGCAAATAGATCGCATAAAGCCAGACTCCCTTCATTACATCCAGAGGTGGAATACTCTTTCCGCCCCGCTGCTGAGATGTTGCTGAAATCAAGCCAGGTTGCTGACCTTAGGACCGCATTAAAGTAAAAAAGGGCGGCGATCGGTTTGGATTAAGGGCGGGCGGGTGGCCGACCCTTTCCGTGCCGATATCACCACAACTGAATCACCACAACTGAATCACCACAACTGAGGGTGCCCCATTTCTCGCGTCTTTTGCGAGAAGTGGGATTCCACTGTCCCATGCATGACGACGTATCCTAGACCAAGAAACCGTAACGCTGACGCGTCTCTTCGAGAATCGCAAGAAAGCAGTCGCGACTGCGTCTTGCGCGCAGAAAAGCCAATCGCCGATAGCACGAGCAGGTAATAAAGTGCATGTGATGCGCCCCGTAAGTGCGATGCAGTCCGCTCGGCATGACATCCCATCGTACAGGCGTTATTGCTACCCGCCCTTGCAAAGGACGCAAGGCTTGCCCTGAGCGGAGCCGAACGGATATCGAGATCTATCGCCAACGGCTTCGGTTACCGACGACACTGGCAATCCAGTCTTCATCGGTGTCGAATACTAATCGTGGAGATCCCGAAGCCAATCAGCGCCGGGTCTCACTTATATCCGCGACGCGAATACATGAAGACTAAACTCCTGCCCGATCTAAAATTCGTCGGCGCGTTGACCCTCGCCGGTCTAGTCTCCGGCGGACTCACCGCTAATCTGTCTCTGGAGTATTTGGATGGATGTCTGTTTGGGGTGATGCTGGCGTTTTCTCTCGGCATCAGCGGAATAATGGATAGGTTTTGGAAGCTACCCTGTATCGTCGCTTTGACGACTGTCGCGTTCTTCACATCGTGGATGTTGATGTTTGAGACTGCATATCAACTCCCCGGCGGAAAGTATTCGTGGGGCGGCGAGTCAACCGTTTCCCCGTACGCGCTCTTTATCGCAGGCATGGCAGGCGGGTTCGTCGTGTTTGCTGGCACTCTGTTTCTGGTCAATCCGAGTATCAGGCGCCGGTCATTCGTCTTGAGGGTCATTAGCGGTTCAGTATTAGGTGGGGCGTTAGCGGTGATTGGCTGGGCGCTGGGTCCGTCGCTGGGTCCATGGGTGGTCAACGCTCAGCCTTGGGAAGTCCATGTTTGGACTACAGCGTTCGAGGATACAAGGCTCACCACTCTGCGTTGTATGTTGTGTGGCAGGCCGGAATGGCCTGTGCGCTAGCAGTTAACTTGCGGAGCTATCGACTGTCGCCCGCCCGCGTGGAATTGAAGCTACTGTAAACGCAAATATCACGCTACAACAATTCGCTTGAGTCCTTTCGAGACGGGTGGCCCATTCAAGCCCGGTGTTGGACGGGTGGCCCATCCTTTCCGTGCCGACATCGCTACAACTGAGGTTGGCGGGTGGCGCATCGTTTAACTTGTTTGTCTTACCCACGGCCACGGGTGCCCCGTTCTTCGCGCGGTTTGCGAAGGGCGGGAACCACGACCGCTTGCACAAGGGCGTTTCCACAAAGCGCCAGGGAGCCGAAGGGACGGGGCACCCCGTTCCGGATTGGGAAAGAAAGAGACCAACCGCGCAACCCGCCTGCTGATCAGTTGTGAAAACGACCAGCCGAGGGTGGTCGGCCCGCTACGCGTCAGGCCCTTTGGCAGGAGATCATTGGCCATCAAAAGCACGCGCCCAATTCCGGCACTGTCGGGAGTGTCAAGAGGATTCTTCCCGCCCTCCGCCGGGCATAAGAGAATGGCCTGTTTGGAGACAAACAAAAGCTGCCGTCGGTGATAGGCTCCACGCGGAATCTGTGCATCCCTTCCAGCTGTAATGATCCGGTCGGCAAAAGAGGGCGCGAAAGAGTTACGTACTAGTTCCTCGTGGGCTTCGGCACGATAGTGGCCCTGCCAGTCCGTTATAACCGAGTTCATTACGCCGCAAAGGTATACGACAGCGGGGCCGTTAAACTGGGAGAGTTCCTCACAAAATTGCTCGAAGCTCACCGTGTCACCGCCGGCAAGCTCAGAGAAAGTAAGATAGGTGCTAAATGTGGGTGCCATATCTGCGAATACAAATGTAAATCGTCAATCGATCATTCGTTCCCGAGAAGATGCGGGCAGCAGGGGCTAATCCTTTACGTGCCGAATATCACTAGAACTGAGGGTGCTCCACCCTTTAAGCTTTTCAAAAGGCGGGAACCTCGAACGAAATCCCGAGGGAAGCCGGGGACCGAGACGGCCAACCAGCGGAAATCTTGTCAAGCCCCCTAAACGCCCCATTTCCCTCTAACCCATTGAATCAAAGCACAAAATAATTAAAATTTGGCACAATTCCCCTTCCAATTTGCTATTCTGAATATAGGACATAGAAAAGGCGCGGATTCACTCCGCGCCTTTTTCTTTTTTCAGCTCATGTATGGCGCGGACGCTCTCGTCCGCGAAGATCGTTAGGCAGCAGCCGCCGGAGACCAGATATTCCCATTTTGGAACGTAGTCTACTTTTGTGGGCTTGCGCAGATTCCCATCCAAGTCGACACTTGCCTCGGGCAAATTGCGTTTGGGAGGACGTTGCCAGTGGGTACTGGACGCTACTTGCCAAGTAGTCGAGCGGCTTAGTCAGCCACTACGGTTCGACTCTGTCCTCCTCCGCACGGCCACTCGACATAAGTAAGCCATGAGGGTTGGGTAGCAATGCTACAATCGAGTTTGGCAAGTAGCGTACCCGACCGGCAACTTTGCGCAAGCCCCGCCTGACTAGCGGGGCTTTTGATTTCTAAAACCTCGATGAATTACTGACAAAGGCGCGGACTCCATCCGCGCCTTTTTCCTTTCTGCCCACTAGCCACTAACCACAAACCACTGGATACCCAACTTGAAAAAACGAAAAGACTACCTGCCGGCGGGACACCTCGGCACCAAACGTATGGGTGAGCTCGCCGAACTGGCGTTCATGTATCGGGCAGCAAGCGAAGGCATCGGGGTCGCGAAACCCTACGGCGACAGCCATGCCTACGACTTCCTCACCCAGCACGGCCGGCTCTTAGCGCGCGTGCAAGTGAAATCTTGCTACACCCTGACCAATCGCCGTCAGTCCGGGTTCACGATTCTGGCTCGCCACCGGATGAACATGGGCGGCATCGCATATTCACTGGAAGACATTGATTTCATAGCCGCATACATCGCGCCATGCCAGACCTGGTACGTGATTCCTATAGAAGCGCTTAAAAGCATCTCCATTCGCCTCCATCCCGGACTCTGCCCCGGAGGAAAAACCAAGCGAGCCGGCGCATTCTACGAGACTTACCGCGAAGCCTGGCACCTGCTGAAAGAACCGCAACCGCCCGAAACGCCGGAATACAAAAAACAAGATGCAGCGAATTAAAATTGGGGCGATTGGCGGGTGCCCCATCCTTGTCG
>DATNAF010000292.1:0-7370 GCA_035572845.1 Terriglobales bacterium | reverse complement strand
TCACATTTGTGGTGCGCGAAGGGCCGAAGGTGAAAGTTGGCCGCATTAAATTCGTCGGCAACAAGAACGTAAAAAGCCGTGAGCTGCGCCAGGCCATGCACTTCATGAAGCCAATCGGCGTACCGCACTCCATCTTTCTCGAAAATCTATTTGCCAAAACCTACGATGCCACGCACCTCGAAGATGACATGGAACTGGTACGCGAGGCGCTGCAAAACCGCGGTTTTTTCAAGGGCAATGTTGGCGATCCGCAAACAAAGATTCGTGATACCGGTCATTCCGGTTTCCACGTTTTTCTTATTCGGCCGGGCCCTGGGAAGGCAATGGATGTCACGATTCCTATCGACGAAGGTGATCGTTATAAGCTGGGGGGAATCACATTCAAGGGCAACAAGGCGATTACTAACACAGCGGCCCTGCGATCACTTTTCGCGATCAAGGACGGCGATATTTTCAATCGGGAAAAAATCGCCAAGGGCCTGGAAAATCTGAAGAACGCTTACGGCACCCAGGGATACATCAACTTCACATCAGTCCCGACACCTCGCATTGACGAAGACAAAAAGCTGGTTTACTTCGACATCGATGTCGATGAGGGCAAGCAATTTTCGGTGCGCCGTATTGAGTTTCAAGGTAACACCACGACCCGCGACAAGGTCATACGCCGAGAGCTGGTTCTCGAAGAAGGCCAGGTCTACAACGAGCAGTATTGGAAGTTGAGCTTGCAGCGGCTGAACCAGTTGGGATTTTTCGAACAACTGAAACCAGATGATCCCAATGTGACCGAGCGCCACCTCGACGAGAAAGACGGGCTGGTCGATCTGACGTTGAAAGTCCACGAAAAAGGTAAAAATCAGATTGGTCTTTCCGGAGGTGTCAGCGGATTGGCCGGCTCATTCGTTGGCCTGAGTTACAGCACCAATAACTTTCTCGGCTTGGGAGAAACCCTCTCGGTGCAGGCGAACATCGGCACTCTCCAGCGAAATATTATGTTTGGCTTCACCGAGCCTTACTTCCTGGACCGCCAGGTCACAGTCGGTTTTACGGTGTATGGCCAAAAGCTCATTTATGATCAGGCGCGGCAAACTGCGCTGTTGACGGGTCAGTCGTTGGCCCTTTCACAGGCCGAACTGCAGAGCCTGCAGAACTACACTCAGTCCAGCCAGGGATTCACGCTGACGGCTTCGCATCCGCTGCATCACTCATTCAAGCGCATCGGCGCTACATATTCGTTTGATGTTTCCTCGCTGGTGGCAACAACGACTGCTTCCAAACAGCTCTTCAACTTCCTGGATTTCAGCGGGCTGAGTGGGCCCAACGCGTTGAACGGCATTATCACCAGTAAGCTGCTGTTGAATTACACAAAAAACGGCTTGGACGCCGCGCTTTATCCGCATTCCGGCACAGAATACTTTCTGGGCGCCGAGTTTTCTGGACTGGGAGGAACGGTGCGAAGCATCCGTCCGATCGCGGAATGGAAGCACTACATTCCGGTGCAGAAGCGGCGCAACGCCATTGGCCTTCATGCGCAGGCTTCGTATATGACCGGCTACGGCGGCCTGGTCGCGCCTCCCTTCCAGCGTTTCTACATGGGTGGAGAGAACGATCTCCGCGGATTCGACATCCGTTCAGTCTCGCCGGTGGCTTTCATCCCGACGGCGACGACGATTCAATTGAGAAATCCGGATGGTTCGATTGTTCCTAAGGACCCTGGCAATCTGGCTCGCGGGGCTTACACCATTCAAGTCCCCTTTCAACAAATCACGTTTCCAGGCGGCGACTTAAGCCTGGTGACCAATGCTGAATACCGCGTCACCATCGCGGGCCCGGTGGCTATCGCGCCATTCGTTGACTTCGGAGTAGATCCAATCCTACGGCAATCGCAGTTGCGCATTAACGACCAGCAGTTTGCCAGTCTCAACCAGACACAGTTTGGTTGCCCGGCCGAAGACCCCGTCACGCTCAATTGCGTGGGTTCGCAAACATTCGCTCAACTGAACGGTGGGAAAGGGTTCAGTCAAAATCTGGCGATACTGAGCAGCGCTAACTGGAAGCCGCGAATGTCCACTGGACTTGAGCTGCAAGTCTTCCTGCCGGTGGTGAACGCACCGTTCCGAATCTATTGGGCATACAATCCGGTGCGTTTAGACGAAGTATCACAATCTCCGTCGCAAGTGCTGCGTAGCATGTTCCCCAACACCGATGCCGGACAGTACACGTACTTGCTTTCGCGGAATACTTTCGCAACCCGTTACCAACTG
This sequence comes from Terriglobales bacterium, assembly GCA_035572845.1. GTDB lineage: Bacteria > Acidobacteriota > Terriglobia > Terriglobales > Acidobacteriaceae > Gp1-AA145. The sequence continues at coordinate 5,109 of DATNAF010000292.1, read as the reverse complement.
CGCGAACCGCGAAAAACGTTCCGATTTACAGTAGGCACGACGTTCTAGTTTTACGAAATCCAGGTTTGACGCTGGGATTAACTATTTCTATAATGGGGCATCCACACCAGAGCGGCCGGTCATGCGCGGCAAAGAAGCGCCCGCACTTTTGGATGCGAGCCCAAGATCCGAGCTGAAAAACTGAAGATCGGCGAGCCCTACGGATGTTTGAAGGAAAATGCGCGAGTGTGGCGCAAGTACGTTTCGCACTAATTCATTTTGAAAATTCAGAAAGATCGAGTTCTGAAAAAAATGCAGTACCCCAAGGAGTCACAGCAAATCCCATGAAACTCAAGTTTGTGTATTCTCTCGCAGCCGCGGTTGTATTGACCTCGGCAATGGCAATGGCCCAGGCCGCTGGCACGTCTTCCACGTCCGCCCTGCCTGCTGCGCCCGGCACCGCCAACGATCCTCCAGCAATGGCCACGAATGCCGGAGCATCAAAGATCGCCGCCATCAACATTGAAGGCGCCATCTTTGCCAGCAACGAAGGCCAGCGTGATATGGACGCGCTGCAGAAAAAATTCGAGCCCAAGAGCACGGAACTGAAAGGCAAGAACGACGAGATCGACGCGCTCAAAAAGAAGTTGAACACTCAGGGCGCCAGCCTGAACGATGAGGCGAAGGCTGATCTGCAACGGCAGATTGAAACCAAGCAGAAGTCGCTGGACCGTGAAGCGCAAGACGCTCGCGAAGATTTTCAGAACCAGCAGAACGAGATTGGGCAGCGCATCCTGCAAAAAATGGCGCCCATCATTCTGAAGTATGCCAACGAAAACGGCCTGGGCGTGATCATGGATACGTCCAATCCCTGGCCCCAGGGTCAAGTAGTTTGGGCCGCGCCGTCGGTTGATATTACCAAGCCGATTGTGGAGGCTTACAACGTGCAATCTGGCGTGGCGGCCCCGCCGAGGGCGAGTGGTTCCACTTCACGGCCCGCCGGCAGCAACGGTCTGGGCACCGCAACCCGGACTCCGGCCACCAGGACACCCGGCTCAGCCGCTCCCAAGTCCCCGAGCTCGGCTCCGCCGAAATAGCGCGACACCAACTGCATAATTTTTGTTCCTCAAGACCGCAAGAGATCGCGGTCTTTATTTTTTTCGCGAATGCCTCGCCAGCCGTCTGAGGCACACGGCTCCGGTGTCTTTACTCCCAGCGACAATCGTCGCGAATTCGTGCGTGGGAGAAGACGCCATGTTTTCCGATCTCGCTATATCTCAGGGAACTCCGGTGCGTCGCTGGACGGCGATGGCTTCATTCACTTTGCAGGCAGCGCTGGTTGGGGTTGCGCTGGTTTATCCATTGTTCCACGTGGAGTCATTGCCGCCCCTGGTGAGATCGCTGCTTCCTCCGGTGGCGACGTTCGAAGGGCAAGCGCAACCTCAAAGAAACGTTGCCCATGCCGGAGGTCCAACCATTCATCCCATTATCGTTAACAGTCACGGTTTGCTTTCCCTGCGAACTACTCCCACTACTGGCGAGTCTGGTCCGCCGGAGCCGCCGGAGCTGGATGGAGCGCTCGGCGACCGGACTCAGGAAGGATTGCACTCAATCATGAGTGAATACTTCCGTCCTCTGCCCACTGCTCCGGCAAAGCCACGCGCAATCCGCCAGTCTGTCGTGATGGAAGGAAATCTGATCCACAAGGTGGAACCGCAATACCCAGTGATCGCTAAGCAGCTTCACATTGAAGGGACCGTGATTGTGAAGGCGATCATCAGCCGGGACGGAGTCATAACCCGCGCGGAAGCTGAGAGTGGTCAAACGTTGTTGGCACAAGCCGCGTTGGCTGCCGTACGTCAGTGGCGATACCGGCCTTATTACCTCAACCATCAACCCATCGAGGTTGAGACTGAGATCAGGGTGAATTTTGTGCTCGGCCACTGACGTGGAGTAGCACAGCGGTAACCTGTGGGTTCGGCATGCGCCCACTATAATCGCGAGAGTGGCCACTACTGAAATCGCGAAACGCGCCGCTACGCGCCCCACCTGGGCGGAAGTTTCTCTTGCCACCTTAAGACAGAACTACCGCACGGTCGCGGAATATGTAAGCAACGGTGTGACGGTCTGCGCCGTGGTTAAAGCGGACGCGTATGGCCACGGCGCCGTCGAATGCGCTCTGGCTCTGGAGCAAGAAGGCGCGAGCTGGCTGGGAGTCACCTCGCTCGACGAAGCCATCCCGCTACGTGAAGAGGGCGTCGGCACGCGAATTCTGCTGATGACCGGCTTCTGGCGCGGCGAAGAGGAAGAAATCGTAAGACTGCGCCTGACTCCGACAGTTTGGGAAGTGGGGCAGATGGAACTGATGGAACGCGCGGCGGCCCGACTGGGAGTTACTCAGCAGGCAATCCATTTGAAAATCGATACTGGGATGGGTCGTCTCGGCGCTGCTCCTGAAGACCTGCCACGTATTTGTTCTGTTCTCAAGTCATCGCCACATTTGAAGGTCGAAGGTGTTTCCACGCACATCGCGTCTTCAGAAGTTTTGGACGCGCCTTCTGTTGGCGAACAATTGAAGACATTCGAGGCCGCGCGAAAGACACTTGCGGAATGCGGATTGCAGCCTGAGTTGATTCACGCCGCCAACACGTCCGCGGTCATCTCTCACCACGAAAGCTGGAATTCGATGGTGCGGCCGGGACTGGCACTGTATGGTTATCACCTGCCGTTCGAACGCGCGGGTCGCATGGTCAGCGGCCGCGCACTCAAACTTCCGGTCAAGCCGGTGCTCACCTGGAAGACTCGCATTCTCTCTCTTCGCGAAATGCGCGGGGGACAAGCGCTTGGCTACGGCGGCACGTACGTCACCAAGGCACCTTCGCGGATCGCGATGCTTCCCGTTGGATACGCTGACGGCCTGAACCGCGGGCTCTCATCCGGCGGACGCGTCATTGTGCGCGAACACTACGCGCCGATCGTCGGCAGAATTTCAATGGACCTGACCATGGTGGACGTAACCGGAATTCCCGGAATCGAAGTCGCCGACGAAGTAATTCTGCTCGGCTCAAGCGACGGCCTCACCGTTGATGCCCGCGAGCATGCGGACTTAGCACACACTATTCCGTACGAAATACTCTGCGCGATTTCGAAGCGGGTGCCGAGAAGGTATTGCTAGAAGCCGCCCGTGCTCCTCCTCCTGATGCTGAATTAACGTAAGTTCCACCTTAAGGACAATCAGGTTCTTTCCCTTGCTGGTTGCGGCTTTTGACAACTACAAAGGGCAACTACGGCCAGAGCTGCGCATCTATTCTCTGCGCCAGGAGATTCAACTCTCGGCCAGGAGATTCACCGATGAGCCGTTTAATACTCGCAATTGTTCTCGCCTTACCCTCAACCTTATTGGCCCAAACCTTTACCTATGCTCCGATCAACATCCCCGGTGCTGTTGCGACCGAGGCGCGGGGGATCAATAACAGCGGCGAGGTTGTGGGTTTCTATTACACAACCAATTCCTGCACAGAACCGGCGGGAGAAGTTCAATTTCCGAACTGCTTGGTTCATGGATTCAAAATGGTCAATGGCACCATCACTAAGCTCATGGTTCCAAATTCAATCAGTACCGCAGTTATGGGAGTCAATGACTACGGAGATCTTGTGGGATTTACTGAACTAAACAACGGTGGCGGTTCCCACGCATTTATCTGGTTGCATACGAATATTGTGAAACTAATCAATGCTGCGGGTGCAGGGGATAATTCTGACGAGCACACGGTCGCGTTCGGGATAAATAAAGCCCTCACTGTTGTGGGGGGACTCTGGTTTTTTGGTGATTCACAGGGCAGCGGTGGTTGGGTCTGGCAAAATGGAAAATTCAACACGATGAATCCAGGCGAGGCGCTTTCCGGATTTTGCTGCTGGTCAGTAAACGGAATCTCCAACAACGGCTTCCTCAGCGGTACAACCTTCTCCCACGACTTCATTAGCGCGTGGTTTAAGCGTGCAACCGATGAAGATTTTTATCCCGTGACCAGAGATACCAGTGGCACGGCTGTAAACTCCAATTCCGACACCATTGGTTACTTCTCGAGCGGAAAAGGCTGGTTTGCCAAGAATATCGAAGCTAACGAAGGCCCGAGTGAGGCGACAGAACCCAAGCCGACATTCATTTCAGTTGCCTATCCCAATTCAAAAACTACCTATCCCATGGGCCTGAACGATAAGCGGTGGGTAGCGGGAGTTTACACGGATGCCAGCGGCGTAATGCACGGCTTCATCGCGAAACCGAACTTCTAAACCTGGGACCCGACAGGCTCCGGCCTGCCGGGCTTTTCTTTGTATCTTCCGTCGCACACCAAGTATCTTCCGTCGCACACCAACTTGCCGGCAGCGTACTCGCGAAGCTTTGTCCGAATGACGAATTCAAGCCATCAGCCGCCCAGAGCTGCCGCTGAATGCTGAGTGCTGACTGCTCCTTTTGCTATCCTGAAATCAATGGCTTCTCTTTACGCGCGCTGGATGTATGACTGGGAGACCCGGCTTACATCTGTGGACAGCAATCGAGTGGTTCGGCCCCTGGAATGGGGGATTGAGTGGACGCGCGAGTGGCCTTGCCGTAATGGCTTTCTGCCCACGCGCACTGACGCGGAGTGCGAACGCTATCTTCGCGAGTACAACCAGCGGGCGATTGCTTGCAGCGATGAATTCTTTGGTTATCGGACGCCGTCAGATTTCCGCCTTGAAAATCGCGAGGTGCAGGTTTTCAGCACTCGAGAAGTTCCCGATCCCGTGCTGGAAAATAAAGTTCGCGGAACCCATGCGGATTTTTTGCGGTTTACTTCACCGGTAAACACGCCTTATCCGGAAAATAATCTGGCGAACGCGCGCTGGTTTCCAGCTAAGGGAAAGAGCGCGGTCGTGCTGCTTCCGCACTGGAACTCGGATGCACTTCATTACAACGCGCTGGCGCGCATCTTCAACCGGTTGGGAATCTCGGTGCTGCGGTTGAGCATGCCATATCACGACATTCGCCGTCCCGCAGAAATTCGCCGCGCCGATTACGCCGTTTCTTCCAATATTGGCCGGACCATGGATGCGTGCCGCCAAGCCGTTATCGATCTTCGCTGCTGCCTT
>DATNAF010000291.1:0-2863 GCA_035572845.1 Terriglobales bacterium | reverse complement strand
CGGCTTTATGAACATGATGGGCTGGCTTGCCGGCGGCGGTACGGCGCCGATTTTCGTGGGCTATATGTCGGAACGAATCGGATTGAGTCACGCGATGGCCCTAACTTCGTTGTCCTATGTGATCGCCAGCGTGTTGCTATTAATCGCAGTGTTCGGCTTCGTGCGCCGTGACAGTGAGCGTATGCAATCGGTCCTCGCATCCGGAACTCTGGCGCAAATCGGATAAGGAGATTTGTCCATGAATCGTTTGGCGCTCTTCGTATTGTTCGCGGCGGGGTCGGCGGCGTACGCGCAGAGCGGCCTCAAAATCGGCGAGCCCGCGGGCGCCGTGAATCTTGTCTCCCCCGAGGGCCTGCCCGTCGCGATGAACAATTACACCGAGCGCCGGGGAACCGTCGTCCTGTTTCTTTCGACGCGCGATGAAGGGACTGACGCCGCGGCGCGATCGATTGCCGAGCTAAACGAGAAGTACCGGCATCATAAGGTTCTACTGCTTGGCGTTTTTCCGGACCCTGCGCAGAAGGCGTCCGAAGTACGAGCGTACTGCCAATCTCGCGGCTTCAATTTCCCTGTCTACCTTGATCCGCACCTGCGGGCCACCAAGAAATTTGGCGCAAACGTCACGCCCGAAGCGTTTCTACTAGACAAACAAGGGAAGCTGGCTTATCGAGGCTCGGAGAAGAGCCTTTCGACGGCGCTCGCGGCATTCGACACAGGCTCGCCGCTGCCCGATTCGGAAATGGCGTCAGAAGGAACCGCTATTGGAAAGCACCTGCCTGCGCGCAAGATCGAGGACCCTTACGGCTCAATCGATTTTTCTTCCGAGCTGATCTTTCAGAAGAGCCCCGGCTACCCCGCGCATCACTGCTCCAGCATCACCGAGGCTCCCAACGGCGACCTTCTGGTCTCCTGGTATGGCGGCAGCTATGAGTCCGCCGACGATCAGGTGCTCTTTCTGTCACGCCATAAGAAAGGCTCGCGCTCCTGGTCGAAGCCGGAGATTATCGTTCGCAGTCCCGGCAAGCCGCCCGGCAATGCGATCTTGTTCACCGACAGGCTCAAGCGTATTTGGCTTATATGGGGCCGTATGGATGGCACGCAGCCGATGTCGCGCGGAACCGGCTGGGATGCCTGCCGGCTCTTCTATCGAATGTCCAGCGACAACGGAGTTCACTGGACCAAAGATCAACCGTTCTTCCACGATACGCTCGGATGGCTTCCGCGCAACCTGCCGATCTACCTATCCGACGGAACTCTGATCGTGCCGATCAGCGACGAGCGCAACGGACATGGGGTCGATCTCTCGTTCTTTCTTTCCACGAAGGACAACGGAGCTACCTGGACGCGCAGCGGCATCATGCGCGGCGGTGAGCAGCCGACATTTATTCAACGTGCGGACGGCTCGCTTCTCGCCTACCTGCGGGTCCGTCCGAACATCAAAGCCGCCGAATCCCACGATGGTGGTAAAACCTGGACCGAACCGCGCCCCACGCAGTGGAAGAATCCCGACTCGGGCATTTCCATGCGGCGTTTGAAGAATGGTCATGTGCTGCTGGTTTTCAACAATCAGGATCATGGCCGGAGTCCCCTTCACATCGCGCGCTCGCTCGATGACGGCCGCACGTGGAGCAAGCCCTTGGAGCTGGAGACGAATCCCGGAGAGTATTCCTACCCGTCTATCCTTCAGACGTCCGATGGAAAGATTCACATCGTTTATACCTTCCGCCGATACTCGATCAAGCACGTGGAAATGAACGAAGACTGGCTTACTCACGTGGAACGGCCCGACTAAGTTGTTCCGTTAGTGCCGAACGCCCGTGAAATCATTGCCAGCCCAAGGCGGTTAGAGATAGTCTTATGCCAGATATGACTAAAATGGAATGAGCAGCCTACTCGTGGTGGCATTCGTGTTAACGTGGTTTTGTCTTTTTTGCACCGGCTATGATATGCAAGGGCGATTGCTCCTAGCCATGCAGAGGGTTGGGATTGTTTCTGTGTGGTTTCAAGCAGACTTACTACGATCAATCGTGGAATTCGTGTGGATATCCGCTGGTTTGCCAATACGAATCATTCAGACGAGCGCAAGCACTACTACGTGCGCCAGATGCAACGACATCTCGAGCTACAATACCGACACGTACACCTGCGTCCCCGTCATCACCGGTCTTTCGTTTTACCCGTGTGCCGGTTATTAACTCCAAGTCAGACAAAGGAGCAAGTTATGAGAAGGCTCTTCAATCGACGTTGGATCAGTTCTATCCTCGTTTTGTTGTTTCTCGCTGCGATGACGTTTGTCGCGCGCTGGGCTGGCCGTGAGCTCAAACTCCGTTCTGTATTGGCTGCGTCGCGCAGCCCGTATACGATCACGTTTCGTGACACCGGGTATGCCACCAATCCTGACGGAACGCCGAATAGTCCAATTCCGACGTTTTCGAAAAAGTTGATCAAAGCTCGTAAGTCCGACGGTTCGCTGTCCACGACATTCTTCGATCAGGACCAGCAGAACGGAACAGCCGGACCAATGACCGCGAGGCGAATTCTCTCCGTGGCCGATCGGCAAGATGTGAATCTCTTTCTTCATTCCGGAACGAAATCAAGCTTGCCACTGCGTCCAGAGGAGGTTGCGGCGTCAAAGGCTCCGCCGCAGGACCCGACCTGCACGACCCATCCTGAACGCGTGGTGCAGTGGCAGGTGTTGGGCATGGATCTTATTTAGGCGTCGATGTCGTGAAGCTTCTTTACACTCCTCCGAATGGCACCACCACGATGGAGGTTTGGGAAGCGCCCCAGCTTGATTGCGAAGCGGTCTATTCTAAAGTCTTATTCAAAGGCGGCTCGCGTGGAGAATTCAAAGGCGAGACCA
>DATNAF010000290.1:0-10368 GCA_035572845.1 Terriglobales bacterium | reverse complement strand
CGCGAGGCGGGACGCCTGCAGGAAGCGATGGTGGAGTTTCAAAAGGCCTCCGAAATTGATCCGTCCAGCGCTATTGCTAAGCAGGAGATCAAAGTCACTCAGCAGATGATCGACGCGGGTAACGCCACGGCCCCCAAGGCGTCCGCGCCAGAACCGAATGAACTCCAAAAGATGGTGCAGCAAGCGGGCGGGCCAGTGGAATTGGGCGCCATCCCGAACATCCCGATCAACCTGAAAATAACTGAGGACAGCAAGGTTATTTACGAGACTATCGGCAAGCTGGCGGGAATCAACGTCTTGTTTGATCCCGACTACACGTCGCGACGCATCAAGGTCGAGCTGAATTCGGTTTCACTTGAAGAAGCCCTGCAGATCGTTGCATTGGAATCCAAGACTTTCTGGCGGCCGGTAACCCCAAACACCATTTTCATCGCGGCCGATAACCCCGCCAAGCGGAAAGAACTCGAGCAGAGCATTATCAAGACTTTCTATCTGGCAAATTTGTCGCAGCCCACCGAACTGCAAGACGTGGTGAATGCGCTACGGCAAATTCTGGAGATTGCCCGCATTCAGCCCTTGCCTTCGGAAGGCGCGATTGTAGTTCGCGGCAGCCCGGACCAGATTGCCCTGGCCGAAAAATTAGTCGATGATCTAGATCGATCGAAGCCTGAGGTGGTTGTCGACGTTGCGGTCATGCAGATCACCAAAGACAAAAGCCGCACTCTGGGCATCAGCCCGCCAACCAGCGCCACCTTACAACTTCAGCCGAACGTAAATACCAACACAAATAACAACAATAACAACAACAATGGCTTGAACAACGGCTTCAACAATAACGGTTCGAACGGAACCAACAGCAGTGGTTCGATCAACCTGAATTCGCTGGCTAATCTGAATGCCACTGATTTCCAGGTGACCATCACCCCGGCGACCATCAGCGCGCTGTTTTCTGACAACAACACCAAGTTGATTCAGAACCCGCAGATCCGCGCTCTCGACGGGCAGAAAGCTTCGTTGAAGATTGGCGAACGCGTGCCGATTGCGTCGGGTTCATTCCAGCCGGGAATTGGTGGTGTCGGCATCAATCCGCTGGTCAACACGCAATTCCAGTATCTCGATGTCGGTGTCAATATTGACATTACGCCTACTATTCACGCCAATGGCGATGTAACGCTGAAAACCACGATGGATATTTCATCCGTCACCAGCAGCACAAATATTGGTGGCATTACGCAGCCGATTATTGGACAACGAAAGATTGAACACGTAGTCCGACTCCGCGAAGGTGAAGCCAACCTGATGGGCGGAATGCTTGAGGATTCGCAAACCAAGAACCTCACCGGAATTCCCGGTCTGGCGCAGATTCCTCTTCTCAAGTATTTGTTCGGGCAAAGCACCGTCGATCACTCGCAGACTGAAACCGTCTTCGTTCTAATTCCGCACCTTGTACGCCGCCAGGTACTGACCGCAATGAACCAGGAAGCCATCGACGTGGGCACAGCGAGCGCCATCGCGTTGCGGCGAGTAAGCCCGTCAACTCCCACGGTCACAACACCGGCTGCGCCCAACTCGGGTCCGTCTTCTGGCGCTGGTTCAGTGAACATGCCGCAACCCGCTCCGGCGAATTCGAGCGCCCCCACTCCGCAGTTGATGGAACGTCAGGCCAGCTTCGGCTTTGATCCGCCCAGCACAACTCAGCATGTGGGTTCCACGTTTACCGTGAACGTGCTTTTGAATGGCGGGCAAAATATCTTCCAGGTGCCGATGCAGATTTCTTACGATCCTAAGCTTCTGCAAGTGGCAAACGTTTCGAATGGAAGCTTGCTTTCGCAAGATGGGCAAATCGTGACTGTCACCCATCGCGAAGACGACGGCACCATGCAGGTGGTGGCTACGCGGCCTCCGGGCTCAAACGGCGTGTCCGGCCAGGGTTCTGTGGTCACACTGACCCTTGTAGCGAAAGCGCCAGGTCAGGCATCGTTAACGATTGCTAGGGGCGGCGCGCGTGATCCTGCTATGCAAGCGCTTCCGGTAAATGGGGCGAGCGCGGCGGTTACAATTCAATAGAGCTGTGAGCTATGAGCTATGAGCAATGAGCTATGAGCAATGAGCTCTGAGCGGTTAGCTCGTTCCTCACCGCTCACCGCTAATATCTTGCAAATTTGTCCTGCCAGAACGTTCTAAATAGAGATGCGCAACAAGCACAAACAGCGCGGTTTGACCCTGATCGAGCTGATCATAGCCACCACTATCCTGCTCATCCTGACCGGAATGGCGGTGCCGATGGCACGGGTAACCATCAAGCGTCAAAAAGAAAAGGACTTGAGGGCAGCACTTTGGCAACTTCGTGACGGCATTGATCGGTATAAAGATGCAGCGGACCGCGGCGCATTTCAGATCAAAGTTGGCTCCGAAGGCTATCCGCCAGATCTTGACACATTGGTTAAAGGGGTCGATGTCGGCGGGAAAAAATTAAAGTTTTTGCGCCGCATTCCGACAGACCCAATGACGGGTGACACTGACTGGGGATTGCGCTCCATGCAGGATGATCCCGATTCCGACTCATGGGACGGCAACAACGTTTTTGACGTGCACACCAAATCAACCGGCACAGCACTCGACGGGACCAAGTACAAGGACTGGTAATGAAAATTAATCGACAGCGTTTTCATTTTCAATCTCGACAGTCCCGTGCCAGCCGCGGCTTCACGTTGATCGAACTGATGATCGTGGTCAGCATTTTGCTGATTCTGATTTCGATCGCTGTGCCGCAATACAGATCATCCGTCAAACGCGCCCGCGAATCGGTTTTGCGGCAGGACCTCTTCACCATGCGTTCAGTAATTTCGCAGTACACCTTGGACAAACAGAAGATGCCGCAATCCGCCGACGACCTGGTGCAGGCCGGGTATCTGAAACAAATCCCAACCGACCCTACCACTAGTCAGAGCAACTGGAACTGGCACACCGCCGACGAGGGCACGATCATGTCCCCTGACGAACAAGACGAAGGCGGCATCGACGATGTCTACAGCTCCTCGAACGACATCGGCACCGACGGCGTAGCATACAGCCAGTACTGATTCCGTTTTCGTGCCGCCCTCCTTCGTGAACCTTTGTGTCCTTCGTGGTTCATGGTTTTAAAAAGCCTAATTTAGCAATACCATCTTTGTATGCCGGTTGAGACCGAATCTCCCGCTTACACTCCCATTCGCGCCCCGCGTGGCACCATGCTTTCCTGTAAAGGATGGCAACAGGAAGCAGCCATGCGCATGTTGATGAACAATCTCGACGAAGAAGTTGGTGAGCGCCCGCGCGATCTCGTCGTATACGGCGGCACCGGCAAGGCGGCACGAAACTGGGATTGCTATCACGCCATCATTCGTTCCCTGAAAGCGCTTGAGAACGACGAGACGCTGCTCGTGCAATCCGGCAAACCCGTCGGCATTTTCAAAACTCACGAATACTCGCCGCGCGTTTTGATCGCCAATTCCAATCTTGTGGGCCACTGGTCGAACTGGGAAAAATTCAACGAGCTCGAACGCGCCGGCCTGATGATGTACGGCCAGATGACCGCCGGCTCATGGATCTACATCGGATCCCAAGGCATCGTGCAGGGCACCTTCGAGACATTTTCAGCCGCTGGCGAAAAACATTTTGGCGGGGATCTAGCCGGAAAGTTGATCGTCAGCGGGGGTATGGGTGGTATGGGCGGCGCCCAGCCTCTCGCCGCAACGATGGCCGGGGCGGCGTTCCTGGGAATTGACGTCGATCCCGAACGAATCAAGAAGCGCCTGAAGACCGGCTATTGCGATTTCATGGTTACAACTCTCGACGAAGCGTTGCGCATTCTCAAAAATGCCGTGCGCAAAAAAGAAAATATTTCCGTCGGACTGGTGGGAAATTGTGCCGACATTATTCCCGAGCTTGCGAATCGCGGCGTGGTTCCCGACATCCTCACCGATCAGACCTCCGCGCACGATCCCCTGAACGGCTACGTTCCCAATGGAATGTCGCTGGCTGAAGCGGTGGAATTGCGTAATCGAGATCCCAAGGCATACCAGGAAAAATCCCTAAACGCCATCGCCCGCCACGTCGAAGGCATGCTGCGATTACAGAAAATGGGCTCGGTCACTTTTGATTACGGCAACAACATTCGGACTTTTGCTTTCCAGCAGGGTGTTAAGAACGCGTACGATTTTCCCGGGTTCGTGCCTGCCTATATCCGTCCGCTTTTTTGCGAAGGCCGCGGACCGTTCCGTTGGGTGGCGCTTTCCGGCGAGCCGTCCGACATTCATGTAACCGACGATCTGGTGCTTGAACTATTTCCCGGAAACCACATCCTCCGCCGCTGGATTGACCTTGCACGCAAACGCATAAAGTTTCAGGGGCTGCCGGCGAGAATCTGCTGGCTGGGGTACGGTGAGCGCGCGCAGTTCGGATTGGCGATGAATGACCTGGTCAAGAAGGGCAGACTGAAGGCTCCGATTGTGATGGGACGCGATCACTTGGATTGCGGCTCGGTCGCATCTCCCTTCCGCGAAACCGAAAATATGAAAGACGGTAGCGATGCCGTCGCCGATTGGCCGCTGCTAAACGCTTTACTCAACACGGCCTCAGGCGCATCTTGGGTTTCGATACACAACGGCGGCGGAGTCGGAATCGGCTATTCCCTTCACGCAGGTCAAGTGACGGTCGCCGATGGGACCGAAGCCATGGCGAAACGCATCGAGCGCGTTCTGACCACAGATCCCGGCACCGGCATTGTCCGGCACGCTGACGCCGGCTATGACGATGCAAAAACATTCGCCCGCGAAAAGCACGTCAAAATACCGATGGCGTAGGGATCATTATGTATTCGGGTACCGAAAAGATCATCTGTTTGTCAACCCGTGCACCAATCTTAAAAAGTGAAGACATTTGCGGGTTCCAACTCTTCAAAATAATTTTTTGAATGTTCGATTCAAACCCTTGCGGGGCTGCTGGTTCAGGTATACTGGCGCACGCAGGGTTTGGTATCCAATCTGCGAGTAGTCTACTCCCGCTGAATTCAGACCCCGATTTCCCATCCGTTGTTAAGGAGAATCTATGAAGAAAACCGCTCCCGGTTTTTTGCTGGTGATGCTGCTCAGCCTGACAGCATTCGCTCAAAATGCTCAAATAAACGCCAAGAAAGATGCGCTGCCTAACACTTTCCTGAGAGGAAAGCACGTTAGGTTCTCGCGTATGGCTCCTGGCGGCCCTCACGCAGCAAAGAAAAATACGCTGAATGCTGCCAGCCGTTCGCTCAACACCGCTACCGCCGTTTCGTGTCCGCCCCAATCCATTAAGCTTCCATGTGTGGACACGCTGATTAACAACAACAACTTTTTTAAGGAACAAGGTGTGTATTTTGATGGCACTTCTCGCAGCATCTGGCAATTCAGCCTTATTGGGAAGCCGCCTGGCAGCAACACCTCTACCATCTTTAACGCTCCCGTAATTCCCATCACCATCAACATGCTGAATGCCGACGGGACTCCCCGCTCAGTTGTCACGAATACTACGAATTGCCCCAACTGTGTGCGGAGTGCGCTCGGAAAAACTGTTCGGCTAATCTCCCGGCCGCAACCGTTCGTCCAACCTTTTTTGAATAGCCCGGTGTTCAAGTCGGCTACCTTCAGCAGCAGCCCGGTTCCTACTCAAGTCACGGACGCAGAGATGCGGGCCCAAGCCGGCGCAAGAGCCACAGAGCATCCACAGTGGCATACGCTGCTTGCACCCAGTCTAAAAAGAGGCCAGACAATGGCTCTGATTGAAGGTACGTACTTCTTTTCTCTCAACAATGACGGCAGCTGCTGCGCATTCGTTCTGGTCGATTCGAACATCTTCAGCAACGAACTATTCCCGCCAAGCACTGCAGATAACTCCACGGTTGTTGGCCAGGCAGAGGTTTCTGGTTCAATGACAACCAAAGACGTTTCCACGTTCCTGTTCCCAAACACGTATTTGTACGACAACGGTGATCCCAACGACTGCTGCGTTCTGGGGTTCCATTCGTTTGATTTTGAGCCGGGCGATGCCAGCAATGGAAACCGCACGAGATTTTATGTGATGAACTACTCAAGTTGGATCAGCCCTGGTTTATTCGCCGATCCGAATTGCGCAACCAACGATCCGGAAAACTGCTTCCAGGATGTCACTGCTCATAGTCACGAAATTTCGGAACTATTCAATGATCCATTCGTTGGCTACGATGGAATTCACAACATCACACCGTTCTGGCTGAATCCAGCTGGTCAGTGCCAGGACCTCCTGGAAACGGGAGATGTGATCGAGGACCTACCCAATCCGACTTATCCGGTCACGATTGGCAAGACCAGCTATCATCCGCAGACCGAAGCCTTGTTACCCTGGTTCGAGTTCCAGTCGCCATCGACTGCACTCCATAACGCATACAGCTATCCCAACGAAACCGCGCTGACGCAGTTGTCGGCACCGCAACCGCTGAATTGTGGCCAGTAAGGCTGCGCTTTGAGTCATCCATCTCACAGGCCCCGCTGAGCGATATGCAAAGCGGGGCTTTTTTCGTCCACCTGCGAAGTGCGAAGGCCAACGCTGTAATATCCTAGATTGCGAAATTCCGTGCAGAATATAGTTCGGCCTCGCGCGCGGTATTTAGCCAGGAACACGATTGAGATCTCCGCGAAATAAATCCAGAAATACCCGACCCGTTCTTCTGGTCAATATCGGCCAACTGCTCACGCTGCGATCGGCTTCACGCAACCCAGGGGCACGGCGTGGCCATCACCTTAAGGAACTCGGAATCATCGAAGATGGAGCCGTGCTCTGTGTTGGTGGAAAGGTTGTTTCAGTCGCTACTTCTCGAGAAGCCTCGCGCGACCGGTGGATCAAGAAGAACCGCAATCGGCTTGTCGAAATTGATTGCGTCGGCAGAGTCGCCTTGCCTGGATTCGTTGATTCCCACACCCATCCAGCGTTTGTCTCGCCGCGCTTAATCGATTTCGAAAAGCGAATCGCCGGCGCCAGCTATGAGCAGATTGCAAAAGCCGGGGGCGGAATTCGCTCCAGCGTAGAAGGCGTGCGTTCTGCAAAAACGCCTGAACTCGCCGCGAACATTCTCGCGTCATTGCAGGAAATGATGGCGCACGGTACCACCACAGTTGAAGCTAAGTCGGGTTACGGCCTGTCGCTGGACTCAGAATTGAAATCGCTGCAAGCGATCCAACTCGCGGCCGCGCAATGGCCCGGTACAGTAGTTCCAACGCTGCTCGGCGCCCACGTCATCCCCGTTGAGTTTAAAACTCAGCCGCAAAAATATATCGATCTGATCTGCGAGCAAATCATTCCGCAGGTTTCTAAACGCAAATTGGCGCGCTTTGTCGATGTGTTCTGCGATCGCGGTGCCTTCAGCGAACAAGACTGTCTCAGGATTTTTGCCGCAGCCAGGAAGAATGGACTTCAAGTTCGTGCGCACGTCTCACAACTCGCCCGCACGGCCCTGGCAAATTTGCTCGCCATGAATCCCGTATCGCTCGATCACATGGACCATGTTGATGAAACTGACGTGACACAACTCGCCCGCAGCCGCACGGTCGCGACGCTTGTTCCGGGAGCAAATTATTTCCTCGGGCTTAAATATCCGCCGGCGCGAAAATTGATCGACGCAGGAGTCGCCGTTGCGCTTGCGACCGACTTCAATCCCGGCTCATCTCCGACAACAAGCATGCCGTTCATTCTTTCGCTCGCCTGCACGCAGATGAAGATGTCTCCCGCCGAAAGCGTTGCCGCTGCCACCATCAACGCCGCCTGGGCCCTGCAACTAGAGCAAACCAAGGGATCAATCGAACCAGGCAAAGACGCGGACATCGCCATCTTCAACGTCCGCGACTACCGCGAAATTCCTTATTGGGCTGCCGCGAACCGCTGCGAGATGGTGATCGCCGGAGGCGTCGCAATCGAGTGCCGCCGTGATGCGTCGTTTGGAGCATCACTGAAACGATTGTTATAATCATTCCCTTGACGCGCGCATGACACGCTCACCTTTATCGCTTCCGTAGTGATTTCGCTGCCATCCGGTACGTCAATAAAGCCAACCGGACCAGCGGACAAGTGGCCAGGTAGCTCAGGTGGTAGAGCGCAGCCCTGAAAAGGCTGGCGTCGGCGGTTCAACTCCGTCCCTGGCCACCATCATTCTAAATAACTTAGCGGCACAGACTCGAAATTCTCCACCCACGATCCCACCCATGATTCTCATTGAACTCGCTCCGTGAGCAGGTGGATTCGGTCTCCCATCAGCTGTTCCAGGAACTTGCCTTGCGCTTCCCGCATGGATTCCATATCCGACTGTGCGTAAAGTTTCATGGTGGTCCCGAAGTCCTCGTGGCGTAGCACTCCCTGCACCGTCTTGGGATCCACCTTCAGTTTCACCAGCGCAGTGGCTAGCGAATGCCGGAAGTTGTGAAAACCAAAACGACCGCGCCAGTCTGGGGAAATCACACCAGCGCTGATTGCTGCCGGCCGCAAATATTTCTGCACCATGACGGAAGCCGACAGCGGTTTTTTGCCCCGCAGCTTTACGCTGGGAAACACATAGTCGCTGTCTTTGGCGTACTTCGTCCTTTCTCGCCATGCCAAGAGAAAGCCCGCTAGGAGCGGATGCATGGGAACCGGCGCCTTCGAAGCCTTCGATTTCGGTTCCTTGAACCTTCCCCAGACATACGCTCGCCTGACGTGGATCACCAATCCGTGGAAGTCGAGATCCATCCAGTTCAGTCCCAGTAGCTCCGACACTCGCAGGGCCGTAGCCGCATCGCTTAAAGTAAGCGTGCGTCTCGGTTCTGGAATATTGAGAAGAACCTCGAACGCCTGCTTCGGTGTCATGATGACCGCCCGATAATCGCTCGTCGTCCGTTGGCTCACCCAATTCATGGGATTGCCTTCCTGCCGCCGTGGAAGAAAATTGCATCGTTGTCCGTGGTTGAAGACCAAGCTCATGATGCGTCGGATTTTGTCGATCGTTGGATCGGCCAAGGGTCGCACTCTCTTTTGAGCGTTGCCCTTGCGAAGTTCGCGAAACCATGCTTCGACATCCCTTGACTCGACGGCGAGAGGTACTAATCGCCCCCACCGTGGAATGATTCGCTTGATTAGATGTCGCTCGTAGGTCTCAATCGTAGGAAACGCCTTGGGGCGTGCCGATTCCGATTGGTCGATCCTCAGTTCGTTTTCGATATAGTCCTGACAGAGTTGACCAAACGTTCTCGGTCTGCCCTGGAAGGGCTGCAGTTGATTGATGGTTTCGCGGAGCTTCTGACGATCTACTTCTCTCGAAGCATCTGACGGGCTGGGACCGATGTCTTTCACAAGACCGATGGTGACGGTGCGTTCGACTCGTTTCCCATCCGAGCGAGTGGCGTAGTATCGGAGTACCCACGTCAGACCCTCCGCGCGGTTTTCCTTGCGAATACTGCCTACTTGATACCTGGGCATCAAACCCTCCTTGATGGTTTGAGTGCTCCAGGTGGCCGCAGTTCGCAGCTTAGCATGGAGGCGTTCAGTTCCGACAGAAGAAATCTCCAATCCTTTTTCTCTGCCGCTGGATCTACGGGATGACCCGGAAGTTTGCCCGTCCGGACTTTCTGCAACAACGTGCGACGCGTAATGCCCAAGAATGCCGCCGCAGCATCAGCATCCACAAACGCCTCAAGTTTGGCATGCTCTGCCACGGAGACAATGGCATGGCTGGCTGACATGAAGACCTCCGTAGTGTCGGACCTGAAGTTCTTGTTGGCCAGTGTTGCGCTTCTCCAGCGCTCCATATGGCGCATACACGAACTCATCCGCACACGAAGTGCTATTTATGTCTCAAGTGAATTTCTGTCAAACGACGTTGATTCTGCGGGTGCGGTCTACAGTCACCGAGACATCAAAATGCGCAAATATTCTCACTGCTGGTGCACGTGCTGCCCCTAGTCGGGGTTACGCGGAATGAAGTTTTGATCTCCGTCAAATTGCGTGTGCGGCTAGGCCCGCGAACGGCCCCGATGATTCCGAAGCAGTGGATTTGACCGAAATTTCTTTGACAATTAGTTTCTTCCCGCGTGAACGAACACAGATCCGGGCACCGAGGCAGCGTGTTCTCCTCAGTTCAAGAACTCAGTGAAGGTTTACGAGAGGCCGGCTACATCGCCGATCCGGTTGCGATTACTACGGTTTTTCTCGCGGCGGCTTTGCACCGCCCGGTCTTTTGCGAAGGCCCTGCGGGTAGCGGAAAGACGCAGCTCGCTTACGCTGTGGCAGAAGCGGCAAAGACCAGCGTGGAGCGTCTGCAATGCTACCAAGGCATCGATGAAGACAAGGCCATCG
>DATNAF010000289.1:0-10104 GCA_035572845.1 Terriglobales bacterium | reverse complement strand
ATTGCGTCCGCCCTTTCTTGCGTGTTCCAGCTCCTTCTCTCCTTCTTTCTCGTGGTGGATGCCAAGCACGCGCGCGCCGGCGCCATATGGACTCGCTTCGAAGGTGGATTCATCCAGCATGTCGCGGCCGATGGTGAGCCCAATCGGTACGCGATTGCGATCGCCGCGCGCCAGCGCCTCACCCAGATGCTTTGCCTGGCGGCTGGTAATCACTGGCGGCAGGGGCGGCTCATGCGGATCGACCACGCACTCGATCACCGCCGGACCATCCATGTTGAGAGCCTCTCTAAGCTGATCGTGACAATGTTTGGCTTCTTCGATATGGAAAGCCTTCACTCCGCAGGCCTCCGCGACTTTGACGAAATCGATGGGCGCGAGTTCAACGCCGTATTCGGGATTGCCAAGGAAGACCATTTGCTCCCACTTGATTAGCCCCAGCGTGTTGTTCTTCACCACGATTAGCTTTACCGGCAGCTTGTGCTGAGCGAGCGTGGCAAGATCGCCCATCATCATGCTCAGCGAACCATCTCCAGTGAAGGCGACCACTTGCCGCCGCGGGTAGGCGATCTGCGCTCCGATGGCGTAAGGCAACCCAGCAGCCATGCTGCACAGTGTTCCACTGAAGGAGAACTTCTGGTTCTTGCGCAGCATCATGCGCGCGATCCAGGTAGTCACGGTGCCCGAGTCTCCGCAGACGATGGCATCGTCTTTGAGCAGCTTCGACAAATTCCAGGTAATCACCTGCGGCTTCATCGGCCGGTCGCGTCGCGTGCCGCGCTCTTCCATCAGCGACCACCACTCTCGCGCCTCCTTTTGCGCTTTCTTCAGGAATCCGCGATCTTTGTTGCGCGGCAGGAAAGCCAGCAACTCGCGCAGGGTAGACTTCGCGTCGCCAACCAGGCCGACATCGACGGGATAGCGCAGTCCAATCCGCTCCGGCTTATCGTCAATCTGCACCCCTGCAGCTTGTCCCGGTTTGGGAAGAAATTCGATATAGGGAAACGAGCTGCCGACGATCAGCAGCGCGTCGCATTCCTTGAATGCGTTCCAGGAGGGCCGTGTACCCACCACTCCGGTGCCGCCGACACAGTACGGACTGTCATCGGGGAGGCAGTCTTTCCCCAGCAGCGCCTTGACCACCGGCGCGCCGAGACGCTCTGCCGTCTGCTCCAGTTCTTCGCGCGCGCCGCGCGCGCCCGCGCCCGCCAGGATGGCAATCTTTCTTTTGCCGCGAAACATCGCCGCTGCCTTTTCCAATTGCGCGCGCTCCGGAATGCGCTTGGGCACAGTAAAGGCTTCCGATTCATGTCCGGACAGATTGCGATGCGAGCGCTTCTGCTCCGACATCTCCGCAATTTGATAGTCGATGGGAATGCAGATATGGGAAACCGCACGATGACTAAGGGATGCGCGGCAGGCAAGGTTCACCACATTCTCCACGTGCGCCGGACCCATGATGCGCTGGTTGTAGATAGCCACGTCCTGAAACAGGTAGTCCTGGTTCATGTCCTGGAGATAGTGCGTGCCGATCAGGTCGTGATAGGTCATGCCGGTGATGGCCAGCACCGGCGCCTGATCGATCTTCGCGTCATAGAGGCCGTTCAACATGTGGATCGCGCCGGGTGCAGCCGTCGAAAAACACACTCCCAGTTTGCCTGTGAACTTCGCATATCCCGATGCCGCCATCGCCGCAGCCTCTTCATGCCGCATGTGGACGTAGCGAATTTTTCCTTGCGCCTTGCGCAACGCTTCCATGAATCCGTTGATTCCGTCGCCAGGCAGGCCGAAAACGACTTCTACGCCCCAATCGATTAACGTGTGTACTACCGCATCTGAGATGGTCATGAGCTCTCCTTGAGCCGGCGCTCCGCGCACCGGGCTCAACACAGGTGAATGGAGGATTTGGTTGTTCGGTAAAGAAATGGATGATGTCTCACTATTGAGTAGATAGCGGGCACGGTGAGCGGGTTGACTACGAATGAGTGCTGCTGATCTCTGGCGCACCAATCACGGTTAGCTGAGCTTTGCAAAAACTGTCATCCTGAAGCGCTGCTTTTGCGCGAAGGATCTCCCGCGATATGTCGGACTTAGTTGCTGCTGCGTGGCTCCTCGGCAATGATCAAGCAGCATGGGCCGAAGAGTCACACACCCCAGTTCCGTCGGAAACACATCACGAGATCCTTCGCGCAAAAGAAGCGCTTCAGGATGACAGAGCATACGGTTTGCACAAGGTCTCCATACTTCATGAATGGTGCAGAATAACCGTTCAGGTCATAATGAATAGCGAGCTCATGCGGCCGGTTGGTGAGCTTCGCTCCGCTTGTGCTGCTTGAAATGTTTCTTCTGGCGCCGCCACAGGAAATATCCGAAGGTGAAGAGCCCGGCCGCCAGGGCCCACGAGGCCTTCTCGAAGTAGCCCAGCAGGGTCTCGAACTGATTGGCAAAAGCATAGCCAATCAATGCCATCGAAGTGACCCAGGTAGCGCCGCCGAGCGCGTTATAGATCGCAAATTCCTTCCATTCCATGCCCATTACGCCCGCGAGGGGCCCTGCGACCGTACGCAGGCCAAAGATATAGCGGGCCCAGAAAACAGTGGCTGCGCCGTGACGCTTGAACTGGTCCTTGGCCGCGCCAATGTCGTCGTCATCCAGACGAAACACATGCTGGATCCATCGGATCAGGCGTTTGCCCAGCTTGCGTCCCAACAGGAAACCCAGGTTGTCTCCCATTACCGCAGCGCCAATGCCGATGGCAATTACCCAAGCCAGGCGAAGGTGAGTTGCTTTGTGGGCGAGAAAGCTGGCGAACATGAGAATGGTTTCACCGGGAACTGGCAGCCCGGCATTTTCGCCAAGCAGTCCGCCCAAAACGGCCCAATATCCCCAGTGAGCAAGCGTGTATCGAATGGTGTGATAGAGCCAGTGCATTCTGCCTCGCGATCGATTTCCTGATTAGATGGCGCCGAGCAAATCAAAGACAGTGTTCAGTAGGCCTGATCGCGACTTAAAGGGACGTTGTCCGCCATCGGGCGCCTTTCGGCGGACTTGAAGATGCTCGCGAAGAAGCTTTCCAGGAGCTTAGAAGATCTACATTTGAGCCCGAGACAAGTGTGAGGGCACGACCGAGGTCGTGCCCTCACACTTTTTGCCTCCAATAGATTGCTCGTAATTGGAGCAGTACAATTTGCCGGCAACTAAAGACTCAGCGGTTCACCTTCTCCACTTGCGAAGCCGATAGATAAACGCCCTGCTGCTCCAGCCTTTTCACTCCATCGTCATTAAGATGCCATTGCCGCTTTGCCTGCTCGGCCGAGGGCGCCTTCTCTACCGTTCCAGTCACATTGACCTGGTCGCCATTTCCCACTCCGGCGTTCTTTGTCGTATTGGCGGCCCCACTGAGTACCACCAGAAGCGATTGCTCGTCGCGCGGCCCCACCCAGAGCACGTTGTCAGTCACTCCATGTAAAACCTGGGAGTTGGTAAGTTCAATGTTCTTTCCTAAGAAGGCCTGCCGGTTAGTAGCTCCGAGAATCGCGTTTGAATTTGCATTCGCAGATTGTACCGGGACGGCGCGTTGTCCACCCCAACCCCACCAGCCGCCATATCCGCCGTAGCCCCAACCGCCGAACCATCCAAAGATGATCACGATAAAGAACAGCCACCACAGCCACATCCAGCCGAAGCCAGCACTGCGGCGCGCCTCAATCAGCCGTTCCCGATTCAGTTCTCGAAGCTGTGCTTCATTGTTCTCAAACTCATCGCGTCGTTGTGGCAGGGCCATCTGTTTCTCCTTCAAACTTGTGCAAAAAATTCGTCTATTTGGCAAGACGCTCGCATAAGTCGTGGAGATGCCAGATGGTTGCTACGCGGAAGTAGTGGCGCGGAACAGCGGTTTGGCCGAAAGCCATCGCTCTTTCATCGATTTTGATACTATGGCGGAAGTGAAGGCGCGCTCCACACTCGTGGTCCTGATGTTGCTCCTGTGGACGGCTGCTCCTGCCTTGCGTTGTTTCAGCCAATCTTTAACCCCGGCAGAGCAAGCCTGTTGCAAAGCCATGGCCGGCGCTTGCGGCAATATGAGCAATCACTCCTGCTGCGAGAAGATCCAGTCTGGTACACAACCTGCCGTGATTACCGCCAGCGTGAGCGAACGAAACTTTGTTGCTACTGAAGCGCTTGCTTTCACCGCTGCCGACCTCGGAAGGCAACTGCAGTTCACAAACAATACCGTCATCGCGGCTTCTCCACCTGTGCCACCGAGTGCTTCCACCACTGTCCTAAGAATCTGATTCTTTCCCTTTCTCGCCCGCCTCACGGCAATGCGTATTTGTGTTTTCCGGGAAAGGAACGGATTCATGCGAAGTTTCTGCTTCACCATTGCGTCGCTTACGTTCGTGCTGCTGTTTGGTTTCATAAGCGCGGCCAAAGCACAAGGCGCTGCTCCGGAAACTGCTCCACCGCTGTTTCCGGGCGGCGCATTCATCTCCTACAACTCGGTGATCAACACTCGCGGGGAGATGAATGGAGCAGCGTCGGGCAATATCGCGCCTACAGCGCGCCCGTCGTTCTCGCACGAGGGCGATTTCAATTTCACCTGGGGCTTCCATCCGGACTTCGATTTAACTGTCCTGGTTCCGATCGTCACGAATCACTTCGACTCGGCAGGAACGACGATCGGCGGAACCGGCCTGGGCGACGCAATGGTGCTCATGAAGTACCGATTTCTTCGGCATGACTCACCGCGAGGCACTACTCAGGCATCGGTTACAGTAGGCCCGAAACTTCCGACCGGTCAGACTCACTTCAGCGATAACAGAGGAAATCGTTTGCCCGCAGGTTTGCAGCCAGGCTCCGGATCAACCGATTTGTATTTATCCGGCAACTTTACGTACACCGGCCTGTTCAACCTCAGGCGCCTGGTAGCCGACGAAGATTTGCATTCGTTCTTGCGCTCGCAGGGCACACGCGCGATGCGCCTCGGCGATGATGTGGAATCGCGCTTTTGGCTGTCCTACCGTCCGTATGAATCGAAGGATGCAGTGCGAGAGTGGTTTATCGGTCCTGTGCTCACATGGCGATACTCTCAGGATGATCGCATTACAGGAGTCACTCAGCCCGGAAGTGGTGGTGACGCGTTGCTGGCGGGAATCGCCAGTTATGTCGGCGTGCGGCCCGGCATGCACGTTTGGCTGGGCGTGGATTGGGATGTGGCGCATACGACCGGCGCAACTTTCATGCCGGTGCGCCGGCACGTCAGTTTTGGAATTACACAACAGTTTCGTCTTCATCGTTAGCAAAGGAGAAGCAATGAAATTCAAAGCACTCGCAATGCTGGTCCTGCTCGGCTCGTCGGTGGTGGTGCCGGTCGCGACCGCGCAGATCAAGCACATCGAAATGCGCGTCGAAGGCATGACCTGAAACTTTTGAGCCTACGGGGTGAAGCAGCACCTCGGGCGCCAGTCTGGCGTTCAAAATGTAGAAGTCAGCTTGATCGACGGCAAAGTAGACATTACACCGAAGGAAGATGGGCAGATCGATCCGGCCCAGCTTCTGAAGGCCACCTATGACAGCGGTGTCACCGCGGCGGAGATGGACATCACCGCCCGCGGCAAGATCGTAAAGGATCAGACCGGCGCTTTGGCGTTGCAGGTGACTCCGAGCCAGTCGTTTGCGTTCGCGCCCAACGACTTGTCCAAAGGACTGGAATCTCTTGCCGGAACTCCCACTGAAGTTACCGTGCGAGGACAGCTATACAAAAAACAACCGGGGCAAAAGAAACCGAAGCCTCCGAATACTTTTCAACTGCTGGTCTTACAGGTGGAAAACAAGGAAGTGCAGAAAAAGGAATAAATGTTCAGCCGATTTGCTGTGCTGTTGTGCGTCACTGTCGCGCTGGCAGGAGCCTGCCAGTCGCGATCAAGTTCTCCTGCGAAAAAGACGAGTGTCGCGGCGGGAGAGATCGGCTCGCGGCTGCCGTCGTTTTCCGCCGAGGATCTCGACGGCACTCGAATTTCCTCGGCCAATCTCTGGGGAAAAGTGGTCCTCATCGATTTCTGGGCTACCTGGTGTCAGCCCTGCAAGCAGGAAATGCCTGGTTATCAGAGGCTGGCAGAGCAATATGGAAGGCGCGGCTTCGCTGTGGTCGGCCTGAAGCTCAACACCATGGCAGACACCGAAGACCCGCGCAGCTTTGCGAGGAAGATCGGCGTTCATTATCCGCTGGTCGTGGCAACCGACGGGCTGATCAAAAAGTTTGGCGGCATCGAAGGCTTGCCAACGACGCTGCTCTATGATCGGCGCGGAATACTGCGCAAGAAGGTCATTGGCTTCGAATACACAAAAACGTTTGAGGAGGAGATGAAAAAGCTCCTCGAAGCGAGATGATCCGCTTGCATAGCATCGCGGATACGGTGTAGAGTGCCGCTCCATTAGTTCTGTTGCCGGCGTCAGTTCCATCCGCGATAGCGGATGGGTTGGCGACCCATTAACCCACGCCGTACACGGAGAACTCCCATGAAGATTGCTGGTTTAGCACTAGTGCTGGCCTTTGCCGGCGCTTCCTTTGCCGCAGCACAGCAGGCAAGCCGGCACGCGCAAACAGCCGAGAACGATCCGGATCTGAAAGAAATGCGCGACTACCGTCTGAGCATGGACAACATTCAGAAGTACGTCGCGGCCTTTAAGGCGCTGAGCAACGATCCCACTGCCACTTGCCTCAAGGACAATCCACCGGGAAATGCCAAGACCCTGGCCGAAGGCGACAAGATCATCGCCAACTGCGGCCACGCGGTCGCCGACATTCGCGGCGCCGGCCTCAAGCCACACGATTTTATGGTCATGACCGGAGCCCTCGTCGGCGACGTTCTGGCGGTGCAGATGAAAAAGCAAGGCACGATCAAGCAGTATCCAGACACGATCTCGCCAGAGAACGCCGCCTTCCTCGAGCAGAACTACGACAAAGTACAGGCATTGCTGGCGCCGCTGATGCAACATCAGTCCGAGTAGTCGCCGTCGAGCACGCACTCCGGCTTCACCGTTAGCAACAGCTTCAATAACCGACTTCAGCCGAGGTGCTCTCTGCCAGCAGTTCGACGCTGACGCTGGTGAGCATGAGCTACAACTGGGTCTTGCCGAATGGGAAGAACAATGGAAGCGTTACTACCCCAGCGGCAAGACCAACACCTACCGCCGCAGCAGCGCCTTGCGCGCAGTCTTGCTGCAGGATGTCCCTGAGACCATCAATTACAGCAAAACGCCCACTATGCCGCACTCGCAATGCACTAACCGCATCTTCACGTCTGTATGGCAAAGAGCGATCGTGTGTGGAGCAAGGAGCATTCGAAGGGTTTGTTGCAGGCGAGATTTCGGAAGGGAGAGGTGACCTTAATCACGTCCGGACTTGGAGGAGGGGCTGGAGGTTGTCTTTACGGGATTCACGTTGGCAGAAGAATGCGAAGGCGTGGGAGCATACAAGTAGCAGGCAAGGTGGAGGCATCAATGGGTACCCAAGCTGACGTTGGCTCAACGCGTCTCACGCATGTCGATCTTCTGGGGAGTTCCTATGGTGTGTATCGAATTGATTGGTATACCGCGACACGCGTGGGGCACAATCTTGGTGATTGCGGTACCAGGCACTCTAGTGGGACTACTCCTCGCTGCTCTTATCGAACACTGGTTGGTCTGGCACGGCAGAAAAGGATCGAGCAAAAAGGGGATGGCCTGAGAGCCTATCACAGAGACACTGGACGGCAAAGCTCGTGTGAGGGTTGGTAGTGTCTTAATTGCGTGAGACACTACCTGAGGGTTGAGGACATTGCCAATACGGGAAGAATCTACGGGTACGCATCAGCATCCTTGCAGTAGGTCATCCCGCGCGCAATCTGACCTTGCTCCTAAAATGGGATACCATTTGGCGCAACGGGTTCCCTCATTGATGCGAACATTGAGAGCAACGGTCGCCCAGTGCGGTTCGGCTTTAGTAGCATTGATGTGTGCCTTTGTAGTCAGTGGGGCTGCGCAGGGACCGGCGGCGGTCAGCATCCCCCTTTGGGACGCACAGCTTTACTTGATGGACGAAGCACAAGTCCCAAAACAACAAAGGCTAGGTGCATTCAAATCGGGCATAGTCTTCGAGAACGATACCATTATTTTGGCGTACTCAGTGATACGCAATGCCAACCCAACGCTCTCGCGACGTGACTCGCGATGGTCCTCCGATCCCTATCTACTCAAAATTGTCTTCTACGATGCGAAAACCGGAAAAGTGATCGGAGGAGGTGAGTTGCCCACTGTGCCGCGGCAAACCGATGTCTTCGCCACTC
Organism: Terriglobales bacterium; assembly: GCA_035572845.1. Taxonomy (GTDB): domain Bacteria; phylum Acidobacteriota; class Terriglobia; order Terriglobales; family Acidobacteriaceae; genus Gp1-AA145. The sequence continues at coordinate 1,783 of DATNAF010000289.1, read as the reverse complement.
ACGCGGGAAATCTCCTCTTTCGCACAGGAAATCTTATTGGCGTTTACGATTCTGCATTGCGCCAGCTGGCCAGCAAGGAATTGGATACGAGCAAGGAATACGAGCATTTTTACCTGTCTATATCTCCGGACGGCAGAGTAGTCTGGGTGAGACACAATTCCGGGTATGCCTCCTCATTTCAAGCTCTCGATGCCGACTCGCTGGCCGAAAAAGCCGGATGTAGCCGTAACCAGCTAGACCACTCTTTTTCCGGTTCCGATACATGGATCACAGTGCCTACTTTTCCTGACGAGAATCGACTGCTATTAAGCGACTGCAGGGGGAAGTGGAAGTTATTGTTTGCAGCAACTGGGGTTGCAAACGCAAGTGGGCCAGTATTTGTAAGCAATGACACCATTCTCATTTCGAGTGAGCATAAGTTCTTACTGCTCCGGACCGACGGTAGTACTTCCTTGTTAGACGATCAGCCGAGTTCAATGTCGGCAGAAAGCAAAATAGCAGTGGCGCGAAGTAGCAGCAAGGCAGCTGTGTCGCTTGCCCATTTCTCAGGAGGCGTCTTTGATGGGCAACTACGCAGGAAAAAGACGAACATCGTCGTTTATAACGTGCAGACTAGAAACGCACTGTCGTCACTTCGCATCGTTCCGGATCCTCAGTTTGCGTACGATTTCGCTCTCTCGCCGGACGGTTCAATGCTGGCCGTGATGACTGACTCACATCTTCGTGTGTATCGTTTGCCGTGACTCTAGCCGTGCTTCGCGGGTGACCTCGGTCAACAGAACGGCCTGCGGTAGCGGGCCACGCCGTGTTTTGCCGTTGGTGATCAAGGAGTGGGAATTCTGAAAATGAAGATTAGACGCGCTTTTGTTGTTTGCCTCATGATGCTTGCCTTCGAGATTGCAGTTGGCCAGGAAGAGCCGGTTCCTGTTGGCCTAAGAAATCTAACCTCTGCCCCACAGCAGTTCGATGGCAAGCTGGTGAGACTCCGAGGGTTCTCAGCCATTGACGTTCAACCCCGTCACGCTCCAGTGTTTATGCTGTATCCGGGACAGTCAGAGGCAAAAGATCACATAACACAAAATGCGGTCCTGGTGGTTCCTGACCAAGCGATGATCCGAAGCAAAGAACGACTTAAACATTGGCACTTGTAACAGCGTGAACTGTGCCTAGAACGATTTTACATACAAAGCGAAGGGATCGGCGAATAGAGTAATGAATAGAACGGGAACAGCCTAAAGTGATTAATTTGGCTTTTCGAGCGGCACCGGAAAAGTGAAGCAGTTCAGGCGTCCCCTTTTGGGCATATTAGCGATCGCTATGAATCAAATCCGGCGAAGCTTCGATTGGTTAGCGTTTTGGGTACGCGTGATCGTTATCGCAGCACTGGCGACTTGGTTGCTGATTGAAAGGCTCAAGAGCGGTGATCGTATCGGGGCCGCATTGGTCGTGTGCATCGGGTATATATTTCTCCCTGCTCTCGCTTATGTCCTCACGCGCTATTACAACTCGAAGTTCATGTTTGGGGTCCCTGAAGCGGTGCGGCGGAAAATTGCGGACCACAGGCGTGATGCATAGAGGCATTGTTGCGCCGCTATCGGCGAGTGACACTTGCGAGTTCGTGCAGGGGTGGGTGCTCGACAGTTGGGGAATCGTGTTTCTCGTAGGAGGAACAAACATGCACCTTTGCTCATATTCTCAACGCAATGAGACATGCCATTCAGCCGCGTACTACCTCCTCGAACTTGGTTCTCGTGAAGGGCAGCATTGCAGGACAGAGCTTTGC
>DATNAF010000288.1:0-3953 GCA_035572845.1 Terriglobales bacterium | reverse complement strand
TTTGCAGTTTCAGGCACAGTCGGCAAATAAATTTCGAGTTGCAGAACGCGATCTGCTGTTGCCGAACATTCGCGCTTTGGGAGCGATTGGAGATGCCCCATTCGGCAACCCAGTCGTAGCGAACACTTGGTATGGAGCGGTCGGCGCGAACATGGACATACCCGTTTTCAATGGGTTTCTTTATACCGCGCGTGCGCACGAAGCGCGGCTGCGGGCGGAAGCGTCGGATGAAAGATTGCGCGCCATGCGCGATGAGATATCCCGTGATGTGCGCACCAGCTGGCTTAATGCGAACGCGGCTTATCAGAAATTGGATGTGACCAAACAGTTGCTACAACAGGCGAACCTGGGACTGAGCTTGGCGAAAACGCGCTATCAGATGGGACTGAGTTCGATTGTGGAACTCAGCCAGGCGCAATTGCAGGAAACTCAGGCGGAAATCAGCTCCGTTCAAGCGGGCTATGACTACCAACTCGCGTTATCGGCGTTGACCTACGAGACCAAGGGACTTTAGAGCTTCCGCGAGTTCTTCGTCGGATGTTGAAGCCGAACGCACGGTCTCGGCATCTACTCATTCGTCCGCACGATTCAGCAAAGTTCGATCAGGAGAGTAGATCATGGCGCAGTGCTCGCACCTGAGTGAAATTCGCATTACCAGCAGTGACACCCATGTTTGTGAAGAGTGCGTAAAGATGGGGGACCGCTGGGTGCATTTGAGGCTTTGCCTGGAATGCGGTCACGTGGGTTGCTGCGATTCATCGAAGAACAAACACGCGACCAAACATTTTCACCGCAGCAAGCATCCGCTTATCCGCTCGAATGAACCGGGCGAGGCCTGGGTCTGGTGCTATGTGGACGAAATTGAAGCCGGCGAGTTGATCGGCGGCAAGCTCGTGCCGCTTGCAGGCTGACAAACCTAATTCCCTTCTCTGCATCTCAGGATCGTCTATCTCTTGTTGTGGGAATCTGCCTCACGCTGAACTCAAAGTAATGCGTGAAGAGTTGCCTACAGCAAGAACTGTACAGCGTAGTTGCTGATTCTGTGATACGAATGCGTCAGGTTGAAGAATGCTCTCATCTGGCCGATGAAAATACGAGAGCGAGCATTAGCTTGGGGCCACGCGCGTAATGCGATCGGCGCGGATACCGGAATCTCAGATCTGAAAGATTTCCACTTCTCTCGTGATACGCACACCGACAAGACATACGGGGCTGGTAGTTTGGCCTGGTAAACCTTATCCGCTGGGAGCCACTTGGGACGGCGAGGGGGTGAATTTCGCGCTGTTTTCCGAACGCGCGGAAAAAGTCGAGTTGTGCCTTTTTGATCCTTCCGGACGGCGTGAAACATATAGGGTTTTCATGCCGGAACATACCGACCAGGTGTGGCACTGTTATCTGCCGGAAGCCCGTCCCGGCTTCGTTTACGGATATCGAGTACATGGCCCTTATGATCCGGCCAAAGGGCTGCGGTTTAACCGCTACAAGCTTCTGCTCGATCCTTATGCCAAACAGATTCAAAACGGCATGAGGTGGCACGACTCTCTTTTCGGTTACAAGATCGGAAACCGAAACGAGGACCTTTCTTTCGACCGCCGCGATAGCGCGCCGGGAATGCTGAAGGGGATCGTGATCGATCCTGCGTTTACCTGGGGATCAGATACACCGCCGCGGACGCCGTGGCATCAGACGGTCATTTATGAAACTCACGTTAAGGGTTTCACGATGCAGCATCCTGATGTCCCGCCCCCGCTGCGTGGAACTTATGCTGGATTGGCAACCGCACCGGTGATTGATTACCTGAAACAACTTGGCGTGACCGCGGTGGAACTGATGCCGGTGCACACTTTTGTGGACGATCGGACGCTGGTCGAAAGAGGCTTACGTAATTATTGGGGTTACAACTCAATCGGATTTTTTGCGCCGGAGCCGCGTTACTGCTCGGGCTACAGTATCAATGAATTCAAGACCATGGTGAAGGTCCTGCACTCGGCTGGAATCGAGGTAATTCTCGACGTGGTCTACAACCACACCGCCGAAGGCAACCATTTGGGGCCGACTTTGTCTTTCCGGGGCATTGATAATGAAGCGTATTACCGGCTCGTGCCCGACAATCCGCGCTATTACACCGATTACACGGGCACTGGAAATACTCTGAACATGCGGCATCCACGCGTGCTGCAGCTCATTATGGACAGCCTGCGGTATTGGGTGCTGGATATGCACGTGGACGGTTTCCGCTTTGATCTGGCGGCAACGCTGGCGCGCGAACTGCATGAAGTGGACCGACTAGGCGCCTTTCTAGACATCATTCATCAGGATCCGGTGCTGTCGCAGGTGAAGCTGATTGCCGAGCCCTGGGACTTGGGTGAGGGCGGATATCAGGTCGGGAAATTTCCTGTCGGCTGGGCAGAGTGGAACGATAAGTATCGCGACGCGGTGCGTTCGTATTGGAAGGGCGATGGTGGTTTGATTGGCGAATTGGCTTATCGAGTCACCGGATCGAGTGACCTTTACGCGCGCAGCGGCCGCAAGCCATATGCCAGCATAAATTTTGTGACTGCGCATGATGGGTTCACGTTGCAGGACCTGGTGAGCTACAACTCGAAACACAATGAGGCAAACGGCGAAGACAATCGCGACGGCACCGACAATAATCGCAGTTGGAATTGCGGGGTGGAAGGTCCGACGGACGATCCCGAAGTAAATAAGATTCGGGGACGCCAGAAACGCAATTTCATCGCAACCCTGCTGCTTTCGCAGGGCGTGCCGATGTTCCTGGCCGGGGACGCGATCGGCCATACACAGAACGGAAACAACAATGCCTATTGCCAGGACAACGAGATCAGCTGGCTCAACTGGGACCCGGAACACATCGACCAGGAGATGCTGGAGTTTGTGCAGCAAGTGATGGCAATACGAAAAGCACATCCAGTGTTTCGGCGGAGAAATTTCTTTCAGGGGCGCAAGATCCGAGGCGCCGATATCAAGGACATTGTTTGGCTGGATCCCGACGGAAAAGAGATGACGGATGAGGAATGGAACCAGGAATTTGCCCGCTGCCTGGGCGTGACTCTGGCGGGACAGGCGCTGGAAGATGTGGATGAGCGAGGACAAAAGATTCGCGACGACAATTTTTTGCTGCTGATGAATGCGCATCATGAAGAAATTCCCTTCACGCTGATGACTCCGCCTTCGGGCATGGGCTGGTTTGTTCTGCTGGACACCTCATGCCAAACCTCGCGCCAGGCGAGTGCATTTTATGGCGGAGGCGATTCATATCCCTTGCAGGCGAGATCACTTGCCCTGCTGGTGGAGCGCGCTGCCAACCGTGTGCGTGGAAGCGAGCGGAGAAAACCTCCGACGGCATGAAGCGCAAGCACGAGATGCCATTCGGCGCGGAGATTCGCGACGACGGAACAGCCCGGTTTCGGCTGTGGGCGCCGAAGACTTTTTCCGTCACGCTTCAATTGAATAATCCAGAGCGCGGCTTGCCGATGTCGCTGCGTGACGAAGGCTGGTTCGAGCTGACGACCGACGCCAGCGCGGGCGCACAATACAGTTTCAACGTTAACGACAAGCAACTTGTGCCCGACCCAGCTGCGCGGTTCCAACCTTCGGGCGTGCACGGACCGAGTGAAGTGATCGACCCTTTCAGCTATGACTGGCAGGATTCAAACTGGCGAGGCAGACCCTGGGACGAGGCAGTTATTTACGAGCTGCACGTGGGGACGTTTTCTGGCGAGGGCACTTATTCCGGAGTGGAAGCCAAACTGGATTATCTGGTGGACTTGGGCGTGACCGCCGTGGAACTCATGCCGCTGGCGAGTTTTCCTGGAGAACGAAATTGGGGATATGACGGTGTGCTGCCCTTCGCTCCCGCGAGTTGTTACGGACGTCCAGAGGAACTGAAGCGCTTGATTGATGTGGCGCACTCGAAAAATCTGATGGTGTTT
>DATNAF010000287.1:0-16264 GCA_035572845.1 Terriglobales bacterium | reverse complement strand
TAATGCAGCAGCAGCGCCACTGCCAGACAGTTCGCAGCAATTCCGATATCGGACGCAATCACCAGCCCGCGCGCCGAAAATGCGTGGTACAGCGCAGAATAAACCGGCAGGGAAGCGACCGTGATCACAGTGCTGGCAATCATGGGGGTGAGCGTATTTCCCGCCGCGTAAAACGCGCGAGCATACAAACCCTGAGCCGACCAGAAGGCCAGCGAAAGCGAGAACCAGAAAAAATAAACCGCAGTGGTCCGCGAATCAGAGAAATGCAAATGCCCGCGGCGATACACCAGATCGATCAAAGGCAGCGCGGCCGCGGTCATGAAACTTGAGGCCAGCACCGCCGCCGCCACGATCCGGTAAATAGAAGCGTTAACCGTGTCGGCAAATTCTCCGAATTTCTTCTCCCCAAACAAGCGCGCAAAAAACGGCAAGGATGCCTGGCTTGCGGCCTGCCCCAACACCGCAATGGGTACCGCGAACAACCGCTTGGCGTAATTCAATCGAGTAATGTCCCCTACTCCGCCAGACGCAAAGTAGCGCAGGATCCAATCATCGGCGGTCACCAGCGAAACGCCGAGCATCAGCGGTATCGAAAGCCGCACCCACTCCCGAAATGCCGAATTCCGCCAGTCAAATGAAATCTTGTAGCCCACCCCTGTCCGCGCCGCCCCAATGGCATTAATCAAGAAAATGCCGACAAATGCTCCTGCCACTGCTCCATAGGCCAGCGCGGAGATACCAAACTTGCGGGAGAAAAGGAGGCCCCCAAGGATAATGCCGCCGTTGTAAATGACCGGACCAATTGCCGGGAGTAGGAACATCCGGCGCGAGAGCAGCACCGCCGAAACCACGCCTCCTACATAAAAGAAAAGCTGCGCCGGAAGCAGGATTCGCGTCAGGTGAACGCAAAGTGCGAACTCTGCAGGCTGAAACTTGCTGAACATCAGCCGATCGAGCTGCGGCGCGAAAATTTCAGCGAGAATAATTCCGACGGCGAGCACCGCCGTCATTACGGTGATAATTGCGGAGAAAGTTTTTTTAGCTTCGTCCTCGCGGTTCTCCGCCAGAAATCGCGTGTAAATGGAAACGAACGTGATCGAAGCCGTCCCGCCGGCCACCAGGTAATTCAGCCAGTCCGGGATGGTAAATCCAGCGTTATAGGCATCGGTGATTGAGCTGGCGCCGAACGCCCAGGCAATATACATTTCCCGCAAGAATCCCACCACGCGGGAAAGCAGTATTGCCGTCACTAATAGGACGGTGGCTGAGAATGCGGTGTGGACGCGAGCCGGATCTAGCAATTGGATGAAGCGCCGGGTGATGGATCTCGTCTCGGGAGTTACCGGATTAGTTGAAATTTGGTCCTTGGAGTCGTTTGGGGCGGACGGCATTATGGCCGATTCTACACGCGAAACAACGAGCACATGCCTGCTGCGGCATGGCACTTTGGGTTCGGGACAGGTGTGAGCTTGAGCTATGAGCCATGAGCTTTGAGCGGTGAGCAACCAGCTTTTCAAGCCTCACAAGTTCCGCGCCGCCTAAAAGCTCACGGCTCACCGCTCACAGCTAAAAGCTCGTTTGCCGGCAACTTTTTTTTGACAGTCCGAATCAATACACTGGATAATTCCCAAGTGCCGGGTCAAGCTGTTAGACAGGATTCTCCGGGTTCGGCCCTGTTGCGGCGCTCCTTCCGCAAAACTTTCCCCCCAGCCGTACGCGGCGCGGGTGCGTATTTGTGGGATGCGCAGGGCAAGCGGTACCTCGACTTCTCCGGGTCGGCCGCGGTCAACTTCATTGGGCATGGGGTTGCGGAAATCGTCGCCGGCATGACCGAGCAAGCCCGTTCGCTTGAGTTCGTGCACGGCAGTCAATTCACAACCCCAGTTGCTGAACAGTACGCCGGCGAGTTGCTCGCCTTCGCAGGAGAGAACTTCCAGGGCGGCGCAGTTTACTTTTGCAGTGGCGGCTCGGAAGCGGTGGAAACCGCATTGAAGCTGGCGCGGCAATATCAGGTGGAAATCGGCAATGACCAGCGCTGCCAGATCATCTCCCGCAATCAGAGCTATCACGGGGCGACCCTCGGGGCTGTAGCAGTTTCAAGAAACAAGCGCCGCCGCGAGATTTACCGTCCCATGCTGCGCGAGTTTTCGACGGTTGAAGCGCCGTATTGTTACCGCTGCATTCATGATTGCAGCGATGGCTGCTTCGACTGCGGACAGGAATATGCCGCCGAGATAGAGCAGGCTATCTTAGAAAATGACCGCAATGTCGCGGCGGTCATTTTGGAACCAGTAAGCGGTGCGACGCTGGGCGCGGTTGTCCCCCCGCGAGGTTATCTGGAAAGGGTCGCAGAAATTTGCCGGAACAATGGTGTCCTCATGGTCGCCGACGAAGTGATGAGCGGCATGGGACGGACGGGGCGCAATTTCGCCGTCGATCATTGGGGAGTTGCTCCCGACATTCTGGTGACTGCTAAAGGTCTGTCAAGTGGATACGTGCCGCTGGGCGCCGTGATCATGTCGAAAAAAGTTGTGGACGCGATTTCATCCGGCTCGGGTTCCTTTATCCACGGCTTCACCTACAGCTCGCACCCGATTTCGTTGGCAGCGGGCCGTACCGTTCTCAAGTATATTTTGGACCATAACCTGGTGCAGGCCGCCGATTCGGACCACGAAGGCAGCATTGCGCACAAGCTCAAAAATAAGCTCGCTGAACTGCACAGCCTGAATCATGTCGGCGAGGTGCGCGGAATTGGTTTGTTGTGGGCGGTCGAATTCGTTTCCGATAAGGCGAGCCGGGCTTCGTTTCAGCCCGAGGTGAATTTCGCCGGGCGTATCGCGCAGGCGGCTACCGAGCGCGGGCTCCTGCTCTACCCAGTGCAGGGATGCGCCGATGGCGACTGCGGCGACCACGTTCTGATCGCTCCTCCTGCGGTGATCTCCGCCGACCAGGTCTCTTGGGCGTGCGAGCAATTGGCAGAGGTGATCGAAGAAGCTTCCGGCCAGGCCTGATTCCACGATTCGTGGTCAGCCTCAGATGTCTTGCTAGTCGGCGAGATGCTGTTCTCTCCGCAATCATTTCAACAACTTACCACTTGATCCACAGTTGATCTTCAATTTACCTGCAGAGTATTGCTTCCGAAACCCGCAAATCGCACACTGCCGCAAACAGGAGGCAGCATGCCCACGAAAAATTCGACTGATTCTAAGAAGCCGCCGCAGTCATTTCGTCACGCCATCCGTCTTCAGCAGAGTGTTCTGGCCGGAGCGGAAAAGCGGCTCCTTGTCTGGATGGCAGAACGCACGCCGTCATGGATTCATCCCGACCACCTGACCATTTTCGGCTTTTTGGCCCAACTGATGACCGGAGTGAGTTACGCCTTTGCAAGATCAAGTCAGCTAGGTCTGACCGGCGCCATCGTTTTTCTCATTCTGAACTGGTTCGGCGACAGCATGGACGGCACGCTTGCGCGCGTGCGCCAGCGGCAACGGCCACGATACGGATTTTACGTGGACCACATGCTCGACAGCATCGGGGCTGTGGCGCTCATGGGCGGACTGGCATTCTCCGGATACATGAATCCGGCGATCGCTATGGGACTGCTGGTCATGTTCTTATTGTTGTCTATCCAGTCCTATCTTTCGACCTACGCTCTCGGCGAGTTTCGCATGTCATTCTGGAGCTTGGGTCCGACCGAACTCCGGCTGTTTCTCATCCTGGGAAATCTCGCGGCATATCGTTGGCCGATGCTCGTCAAAGACCGTCATCTCTTCGACTTGGGCGGCGCGGTTGGAATCGCCGGAATGTCTGTGGTCCTGGTGTGGTTCACCGCTCGCAACATCATTCGTCTTTATGACCAGGAACGATTGTGCTGAACATGCCGCGAGCCATCGCGCGAAGTGAGGACAAACGCTGTAAAAGCTTTTAACCGCAGAGATCGCAGAGAAACGCCACCGAGACCGCAGAGAAGGCACTCAGAGATCTAGAACCGGCCAAGACCGCACGTGAAGCCGCCGACTAGGGGCTCACTTTCTTGCATCTGGATGTTGCTTTTCTCTGCGATCTTTACGCTAACTCTGCGCTCTCTGCGGTTAAAAGCTTTTCGCAGACCACACCTGGAATTCCTATAACCATCCCGACCAAAGCGTGGTAAAGTTCCCGGAACTTAGCCGACAGCGGTTGCGTAACATCTTCAGATAGAGGTGCTCGCGTGATACACCTGAGTTCTCTTCGCAAACAATTCGGCGGACTCGTCGCCGTCAACAATGTTGACCTGACGATTCCGCGCGGTGAAATTTACGGCCTGATCGGTCCAAACGGCGCCGGCAAAACGACGACTATTCGCATGATGTGCGGCCTTCTGGCCCCTACCAAAGGGCAGGTCGAGATCGCAGGAATTGACGTTACTGCCGAGCCGGAGCGCGCCCAGCAGCACATCGGCTATTTGTCTGACTTTTTTGCCGTGTATGACGACTTGAGGGTCTGGGAGTATCTCGACTACTTCGCGCGAGCTTACAAGATGCCGGAAGCAGACGTTCCGCGCCGCATTCGCGAAGTCATTTCAGAGGTGAACCTGGAAGTTAAAACTAATTCGTTGATCGCGGGACTGTCGCGCGGCATGAAACAGCGGCTCGGCATTGCCCGCGCCATCATCCACAAACCCGATGTCCTATTGTTGGACGAGCCCGCGTCCGGCCTGGATCCGAAAGCGAGGTTCGAATTGCGCCTGCTGCTGGAAAAAATGCGCGACCAGGGCGCGACCATCTTGATCTCGTCGCATATTCTCACCGAACTTGAAGGCTTCTGCACTTCCATCGGAATCATGGAGCGAGGGCGCCTGGTGCGCAGCGGCAAAATCGACGACGTGACGGCGGCAGAGTCGCCGGCGCGCGCCGTGGACCTGCGTTGGATTGGCCAAAGCGGGGCCTCTGTCAAACAGGCGCTATCGCAATTCTCAGAAGTTTCGGGCGTTGAGTTAGAGGTTAGCGAAGGGCATTTCAATTTCACCGGACCGGACGAGCGCCTCTCCGATCTGCTTGCTGCGCTGGTCAGCGCGCAAGTGCGCCTGACGTCGTTCCACGAAGTGAAAGCCACGGTTGAGGACCTTTACATGAGGCTCTCCCATCACGAGGTGATGTGATGCTTTTGAAGTTTTGGCAAAACCCTGAATTCATCCGCCACTGCCGGTCTGAGTTGCGGCGCAGCCGAATGACCACGGTTGCGCTGGTCGTGTTGTTTGTGTGTGGGCTGACGATCCTCGGGAGTTGGGCGACAGAAAGAGCTGTACGTCAAAGTGAACGTGAGCCCTATGATCTCACCATCCAGCTGCCATCAGGCGAAATGCAGAGGATCCAAGAGCCACCAATCGCGGTAGCCACCGCTCTGAAGAGCTACTACCCGATGATGCTTATGCAGTTCGGCGTGCTCACCTTCTGGTCTCTTCTGTCGTGCACACTGGGAATCTCGCGTGAACGCGAACGTAACACGTGGGACTTCCAGCGCACCACGCGCCTACTTCCATCGGAACTGCTGATCGGCAAACTTTTAGGCGAGCCGGTGCTGGCATATTTTATTTTTCTCTGCGTACTGCCGGTGACCCTTGTGACCGGGATCATCGGGCATGTCCCGCTGCTTAAAATTTTGCTTGCCGATTTTGTAACTCTCATCGCAGCAATCTTCATCGGCATCGCCGGCCTGTGGGTTTCGAGCCTGTTCGAAAATAGAAGTCGCGGCATCGGCCTTATCGCCGGATTGGCCGTTTACGGCATCTTCCTGGGCTCCACCGGTCTGGCCGATTCGCCGTTTAGTGGCCTGGCCGGCTTTAGTCCGCTGACCACATTCCTGCCGCTGCTAGGCCGAGTCCCATCCCCATTGCGGCCCATGCTCCTAGGCGGCCGAATTCCATGGTTATTGATGACCGTGCTGCTCTACGTCACATTCGGCGCATGGATGGTTCTGATGCTGGTGCGAAACCTGAAAAAAGATGTCAACGAGATGCGATTGCTCTCGCACTGGCAAGCAGTAGGCTGCTGCGCCTTCCTTAACTTTGTTTTGTACGCGTTACTCGATCCCACGCGCGGCAATGCGTTCAGCACCGCGCCTGATTTCGTAAGCTTTATGGTGCTCATCAATGGGATCATTTTCTTCTTTCTCGGCATCGCCATGCTCAGCACCTCAGAGCGCATTGATCCCGAAAGCCTCTTGTCCACTCGGGCGTTCTTCTCGGGCAATAATTTGCAGTGGCCCTGGCTGATGATCTCAGCGGTAGTCAGCTATCTTCTGCTGATTTGGGGCTTGTATATGTGGAAGGACCAGATTGGCTTCGATCGCCACCTGATCGGATGGGGCGCACTCAGCATGCTTATCGTGCTGGTGTTTATCACACGTGACGTGCTCTTCATTCAGTGGTGCAAGCTCACCCGCCTGCGATCGCCTGTGGTCAAGGGGGTGCTTTTTCTGGGCTTATACTACGTTTCAGTCGCAGTACTATTCGCGGTTCTGGATGTAACTTCTCACCGCGCAGCGACTGGGTTATCGAATGCACTCACGCCCGCTGCAGCCTTCACCTACACCAGCGCGCTACTTCCGGTCAGCGTGGCAGTGGGAATAGTGATTCAAGTGATGGCAATCGCGTTCCTGATCTCAGCGATTCGCGGGCGTGTGCTGAAAATTGACCTTGTCCCGGCCGCTGCTTCCGGCGATTAGTCCATGTGATTGTGCTGCCGCTCCACCGACCAGATGTCTTCCGGCTTCTGCTCGAACGGGCAAACATGGACCATCCAGCCGAAGATCTGCGGCATGAACTTTCCGCCCGCGGCATCGCATTCATCTTTGGTCGCGATTGATCCGGCCAGCCCGAATTTTGCATTTGGCGGAATGGCTTCCTGCCGGCGGTCTTTCGGAGGCATGCACAAATTCACGTGCGCATGCCACTGCGCAATGCTCAACGGAATGCGGGAATTCAGTTCGTCCTCGCTGGCATCTTTCGGTGCGGTGTACATGATGCCGATCAGTTTGTAACCTTCGCTATTTTTTTCGTAAAGCAATGACGTCGGAAGCGAGGATCGAAATTATTTCGTGCGCGGAATGCGTTCCAGTAATTAGTGAAGTGATATTGTTTCTGCTCAACATTCGGCAGAAAAATCTTGTATCCATCGGCAAGTGCGACTTTGTAGTCTTTATATTTGTCGGCCGCGGCGCGTGCGGCTTGCACGATGTGATCGGCCTTCTCCTGATCGCCGGGCTGCGCCTCGCGCAACGTCGTCATCTTCATATGAGGGCCCATATCCATGTGGTGGCCCTCCATAGAATGCATTGCCGCACTGTTGCCGTCGCCTTCAGACATGTCATGCATGCTTTGTCCCGAGGTGTGAGACATATCCATGCCCGCCATCCCGCCGGTTTGGTTTTGGCCGAAGGCCGATAAGACAAACAAAATTATTGAAATCAGGAAAGCCGCGCGCATGTGTGAGACCTCCGTTAGAAAAGAAAACCCTTCGGCTAGTGGAATGTCTCGCGGCGGCAATGCCAAGATTACCGGAGTAATTGAGGATGATGCAGTGTCCAGATAAGTCGAAAGTCGCAACGCGACGACATTTAAGTAGCCCAGCACGTAAGTGCTGGGAGAGCGAAAACGTATTCCGAGTCCCGCAGGGACGGCACCGTGTGCGTAGGTCTCGTCCCGCACGGGACTCAGGTCAATTAATCGGGTACCCAGCACTCACGTGCCTGGGCCATTTGTATGTCGTTGGTTCGCGACTGATTATTGCCGCGCTGAAGTCGAAATACCGAGATCCGCCAAAACCTTGGTCGCGGCCTCCGATCCCGAACGTATGCAATCCGGAACGCCGATCCCGCCATATGCGTTTCCGGCAAGCGCCAGGCCCGATGCTGCGGAAACAATCTTGCGAATGTGATCAACGCGAGTTTTGTGCCCCACAGTGTATTGCGCCATTGCATGCGGCCATTTGAATATCTTCACGAAATCAGGCTCAGCCATGATGCCGAGGATTTCCTGCAATTCACGCCTCACGATCGAAGCGACGTCTGCATCCGGCATCTGCAATATTTGCTCATCACGGCTTCCACCCAGAAAGCAACGAATCAGCGCCCGATCTTCTGACGCCCGGTGCGGAAATTTGTTGTGAACGAATGTGCACGCTAGAATGCGCTTGCCTTCAGTTCGAGGCACGAGAAAGCCGAACCCCGCTGGCAGAGATTTCCGGGTCTTGTTGTCGTAAGCAAGCACCACGGTGACCGAGGAGCTATACCTGATCTGCTCCAGTTCCGAAGAAATCTGCGGAATCGGGTCCCGCAACAATTCAGCAGCGACGTACGCTGGGGCAGCGATGATCACGCCGTCGAACTCTTCCGTGCGACCGTTGCTCGCCACGAGCCACTTGCCAAACTCAAGATTGACTGTTTGCACATGGGCGTCGAGTCGCCGCTCAGCGTCCGCAATTTGCGCCACGAGCCCATCAGTAATCGCCTGCATACCATTCTTCAACGAAGTAAAGAGTGATCGTGTAGTACCAGACCGCGTGATACCAGGCCCCGTGGGGACAGCCGTCCGCGGCTGTCCGGCGGAGCCTTGCTCCGCAGAGAGCCTCTGCAGCTTCCGCGCGGCCACCATCGCCCGACCCAGGCTTCCTTGCTTGGCCTCAATCTCAACAAAACGCGCCAGCACCGACGACGCGCTCAACTCATCTGCGCTGCCTCCGTAAACTCCCGACAACAGCGGATCAGCAACCCGTTCGACCATCTCGCGACCATAGTGGCGTTCCACGAATTCGGCCGCGGTGCTCTCAGCAACATCGGGCGCGGGACGATAAAACCATTCCCGAAGAAAACGTAATTTCGTCGGCCACGAGAACAGGGAAGAAAAGAAAGCAGCCGGAAAATCGGTCGGGACCATGAACATCAAGCCATCGGGAAGCGGCACCAGTCTGCCATTAAGCAGGATGTAGGTCCGTCGCTCGGCATCATTTGACGCGATCAGTTGATCACCCAAACCGAGTTCGCGGCAAAGATCTGCTGCCCAAGGCTTCTCAGTAAGAAACGAATCGGGTCCGGCTTCGATCACAAAGTCGTCCACGCGCTCGGTAACAATGACGCCACCAAACCGCGAGCCGCCTTCAAATAGAACGTAGCTGAGTTCAGCGCCTTTTTTCTTCTGCTTCTCCAGCGCATACGCCGCTGACAGCCCGGAAATACCTCCGCCGATAATTGCAATTCTCTTCATCTGGGATCAGCGGGCTTCGGCAACTGCCGCCGTTCGTGAACGAACAATTTGCGCCAGCGCGGATGTGAGCAGCGGAGAATCGTTCAGCGATTCTGCTCGCCACAACCGCATTCCTTGTTTTTCAGCGAACTCTTTAAACGCAATGTCGATGTCATAAAGAATCTCGACGTGGTCGCACAGAAACCCGATTGGCTGCAGAAATACTTCGCTGCTTCCGCTTTGCTTCAGACGAGTGATCGTGTCCTCCACACTTGGTCCTAACCACGGCCCTCCCGACATTCCCTGGCTCTGGAACGCAAAGCTCCAGTCCTGGTCACCGAGGTCTGCAGCCTTCGCCACCAGCGCTGCGGTTTCTCTCGCCTGAACTTCGTAAGGATCGCCGTCTAGCACAGTACGCTCCGGTACGCTGTGCGCCGTAAAGATCACAGGCGGCTGTTTCCCCGAATCGCGCCGGGCCCGCTGCAGTCCAGATTTAAGCTCTTCCGCAAAAGCTTGAACAAGTTGCGGCTGGTCGTGCCAGGCTTCCACAAAATCAAATGTCATTTCAGGATCGGTACACTGCGCCAGCGACTTGCGATACAACCCAACACTGGTGCGGGAATTATGCGGCGTCATGCAGATCACAACCGCATGGCTGATTCCGTCCGCCTGCATTTGAGCGAGTGCTTGCGCCACAAATGGATGCCAGTTCCTCATGCCGACATAAACCGGCATGCCGATTTTCTCCGCCAGCAGTTCGGCTTGTCGCAACGTCAAATCGGTGAGCGGCGATTTGCCGATCGCACCATAGCGATGGCTTACCTCGTCCACGGCTTCCTTTGGCAGTTGCCGTCCGCCAGTCACGCGCAATAAAAATTCCGGCACATCCTCGACCGAAGCCGGGCAGCCATGCGCCAACAACAGCACCGCCGTTTTTTTCGAACCGCTCATCGAGAACTCACCGAAGCTTTCGTAGTCTGCTCTTGAACGTACTCAGCTAGCCCTCGAACATTTTCCACCGGGGTTTCCGGCAAGATCCCGTGGCCCAAATTAAAGATGTGTCCTGCTCTTCCGCCAGCGTGGTCCAAAATTCGCCGCGCGCCTGCCTTGACCTGTTTCCAATCCGCGAACAGCAGAACCGGATCGAGATTGCCCTGCACTGCGCCGTCGTTCCCCAGCAGCTTCCATCCTTCATCGAGCGGAATGCGCCAGTCCAATCCGATAACATCAGCTCCAGTTTCCTTCATCTCAGTCAGCAGCGTGGACGTATCGGTTCCAAAATAAATAATAGGCGCGCCCGAAGTTTTCAAAGTTCGAATCAACTCCGTCGTCCGCGGCAGAACAAATTTCCGATAGTCCTCGACCGACAGGCATCCCACCCAGCTATCAAAAACCTGAATCACGTCCGCGCCAGCGTCGACCTGCGCCCGCGCGTATGCCGACGTCACCGCGACCAGCTTACCCAGCAGTTCATCCCAGGCTTGCGGCTGCGAGTACATCAAGCTTTTGGTTTTGATGTAATGGCGCGAGCCGCCGCCTTCAATCATGTAACTGGCCAGCGTAAACGGCGCGCCACAAAAGCCGATCACCGGCAGCTTGTCGCAAAAATGTTTAGCCACTACACGGACCGCATCCGCGACATAGCCGAGATCGCCGGCGGAGTCAGTTCGCAGGCGATGAAAATGCTCCTCGCTCCGCACCGGCGTTTCAATCACTGGCCCTTCGCCGGATGAAAAGTGAAATGGCAGTCCCATCACTTCCAAGGGCAGCAACAGATCGGCGAAAATAATCGCGGCATCGACTTTCAGAAATTCCGCCGCGGTGATGGTGACCTCTGCTGCCAGCCGCGGATTTTTGCAAATCTCAATCAGCGAGTGCTGCTTGCGCACCGCGCGATATTCGGGCATGTAGCGTCCCGCCTGCCGCATGAACCACACCGGGGTTCGGTCTACAGGCAGTGCTTTGCAAGCACGGACAAAGCGGGAATCAGGCGCTGACATGAAGAATTAATGTAGCAGAGCAGTGGGCAGTGACAAGTGGTCAGGGATCGGCAGTCAGTTTGGTGCCACTGCTTATGCCGTTGTTGCGCGAAACGTTCAACCGAAGCGGGCTTTCAGGCCCAGCACCCGATAACTGATCACCAGCCACTATTCACTAGCCACTGCTTACGAGATGGGCTCAACCTTATCCACGTGAATAAGATTGATCGACGAATCAAGCGTTCCCGTGACCTGGACGCGCTTGCCTTCAAATGGCTGTACCTGGTCCTGACTGTCGAGTTTGTATGAAGTCGAATCGGAAACCTTCAGCACGTAATTGTCGGCTTCTTTACTTATTGTGCCGGTAAAGGTCTGTAGGGTGGGGCTCTTGTCCTGCGATGCCGGCGTTGAAGGAGAAGTCTGCTGTCCCGGCTGCGACGGCGTGGGATTCGGCGCAGGCTGTGTCTCCGGATTCGGCTCGGGCGTGGGCTGCTGGTGCGGATGATCTTGTTCCGGCTGTTGTGGCTCTTGCATCGACGACCACAAAACTAAGTCTGACGAGAACACCTGTCCGGGGTGCGCAGGCTCTTGCGCAAGCACAATTGCGCTACAGAAAACGAATCCAGCAATGATGACGGACCAGCTTTTCATAAAAGCTCCTTGCCGGTCTTAAGATGGCAAAAGTAAGAACGAGGGAACCCGGTTCCGGGTCTATCTGAGCAGAAGGCTCAGAGCCAAGGTTTCAATCATTTTTTACACCCGCTGGCGGCAAACTACCCTCCAGCGGATTCTGTAGGCCGCCTAAGGTTGGCAAAGGCCCGGGATGGACTCGTTGTGGAAGGTTGTGTGGAGTATTCCAGGCAACCACGGGTACCCGATGAACGAGTCGACTGGGAAGCAGAGACGGCATGGCACCCGAATAGCACGAGGAGAGGTGCGCCTTTGCGGGTTTGTAAAGCCTGATAAGAAACGGCCGGTAATTGTGCTTACGCGCGGCACCGCGGTTTCGCTGGGGTGTGATGGGAGTTGCCTTAATCACTGGAGCGCGAAACTGACGTTTTGTCAGACAATTATGCTATGATGTCTGACATGGCGTCCAACCGCATTACCATCCGGATTCCGGAGAAACTCACCGCGCGCTTGCGCGGCCAGTCCCGCGCGAAGGGAACAACCGAATCGGAATTGGTTCGGGAAGCGCTGGAAGAGTATCTGGCGAATTCGAAAGTCGAGCACTCCGCCTACGATCTCGCGAAGGAAGCCGGAATTATCGGGGCGGTTCATGATGCGCCAAAAGATCTGAGCACCAATCGACGGCATTTTAATGGGTTCGGCAAAAGCAAATGAGACGGGTCTTGGTAGATACCGGCCCGATCGTCGCCCTCCTTAGCCGCCGTGATCAATATCACAAGGTCTGCGTAGAAGCTCTGAAGGAAATTCCCGGCCCGCTATTCACCTGCTGGCCAGTACTTACCGAAGCGGCCTGGTTGTTAGGACAAGGCGGCCGTGCCAGCGAACATCTGCAGCAACTGATCCGAAGCATCGACTCAGGATTTATTTCCTTGCTGCCCCTGTCCAGCGAAGATGCCCTTCCAATTGGAGTGATCCTGAAGAAATATCGTGATATCCGCATTCAGCTCGCCGATGCTGCTCTTGTCCACCTTGCGGCTCGCGATGGTATGGATACTGTCTTTACACTCGACCGACGCGATTTTTCGGTATATCGGCTGCCGAAGGGACGTACATTCCGCGTGTTGCCGGAGTCACGATAGTCTTTGTAGTGCGTGCCGCCGAGTGACACGGCACGCGAATTGCGAAAGCATTTAATCTAGAGACTCGCGCTCTTCTGAGAGATCAGCGTGCTGATCTTCTCCCCAAACTGCTCTGCGCTCATGTCCTCTGTCTTCTCTTTGCCCCGAGTGCGGACGTTTACTTTCCCGGCTTCGGCCTCTTTGTCGCCGACCACGAGCATGAAGGGAACTTTCTGCATTGCGTGCTCGCGGATTTTGGCATTCATCTTTTCGTTGCGGGCATCGACTTCGACGCGGACATTCGACTCGCGCAGTTGAGCCGCAACTTTATTCGCATAGTCCACATGCCGCTCGGCGATCGGAATCATCACGACTTGCACCGGAGAGAGCCAGACGGGAAATGCTCCAGAGTAGTGCTCGATCAACACGCCGAAAAATCGCTCGATCGATCCATACAGCGCCCGATGCACCATGACCGGCTGTTTGCGCGTGCCGTCTTCGGCGACATACTCCAATCCGAATCGCGCAGGAAGATTGAAATCGAATTGCACGGTCGAAAGCTGCCACAGACGCCCGATCGCGTCCACCAGCTTGATATCAATTTTTGGGCCATAGAAAGCGGCTTCGCCGGGAATCGTCGTGTACTCGATTCCCAGCTGTTTCATAACTTTCTCTAGAGACGTGGTCGCCGAATTCCACTGATCTTCTGATCCCACAAAATTTTTCTTGTCCTCGGGATTCCAGGTGGACAGCTCGGTCACGAATTTATCGAATCCGAAATCGTGCAGCACGTCGCGCGCGAACTCAACGCAATCGGCGATTTCTTTTTCAATCTGCTCGGGTGTACAAAAAATATGGGCGTCGTCTTGAGTGAAGCCACGCACGCGCAACAGGCCGTGCATCACGCCCGACCGCTCATACCGATAGACCGTGCCCAGCTCGCCGAGACGCACCGGCAAATCGCGATACGACTTCAGCGAGTCCTTATATATAAGGATGTGGCCGGGGCAATTCATCGGCTTCAGGCGATACTCGGCGTCGTCGAGCTCCATCACGTCGAACATGTTTTGCGAGTAATAGCCCTCGTGCCCCGAGGTCTGCCAGAGCTGCTTGCGCATGACGTGCGGCGTGTACACCAGCGAATATCCACGCTTGATGTACTGATCGCGCATCCAGTCTTCCATTTCTTTGCGGATGATGCCGCCCTTGGGATGCCAGAAAATCAGCCCCGGCCCGGCGAGTTCCTGAATGGAAAACAGATCGAGTTGCTTGCCGAGCACGCGATGGTCGCGCTTCTTGGCTTCCTCAATCTGGTTGAGATAAGCGTCGAGATCTTTCTTCGAAAAAAATGACGTGCCGTAAATTCGCTGCAGTTGCGGATTCTTCTCGTCGCCCAGCCAGTACGCACCTGCGATGTTCAGCAGCTTGAAGGCTTTGATTTTGCCGGTCGAAGGAATGTGCGGCCCGCGGCAGAAGTCGAGAAACTTGCCGGTCTTGTAGATCGAAATTTTTTCGTCGGGCTTGGTGAACTGCTCGATGAAGTGGCACTTCATGAAGTCGCCTTCACTCTTGAAGCGCTGCAAGCCTTCATCGCGAGGCAGAAATTCGCGCGCGTACGGCAGGTTTTGCTGCACCAGTTCCTGCATTTTCTTTTCGATTTTTTCCAGGTCCTCGGGCGTGAACGGAGTTGGGCGATAAAAATCGTAAAAGAATCCGCTCTCGGTAGCCGGACCGTGGCCGAGCTTGGTCTCAGGAAAAAGCTCCAGCACCGCCGCCGCCAGCAAATGCGCCGACGAATGCCGGTAAACTCCCAAGGCCTCGGGATCTTTGTCGGTGAGGATGCGCAGCTCAGTGTCTTGTTCTAACGGCCGGGTGAGGTCGATGAGATTTCCGTTCGTTTTCGCGGCGATGGCAGCATCTGCCAGCCGCGGGCTGATCGACTTTGCGACATCGAGCGCCGTCGTGCCCTTAGGCACTTCCTTCTCGCTCCCGTCGGGGAGCTTTATATGAATGGTGTCTGACATGGAAAGTTCAGTTTATGGGAGTGTCCGGAGAGTTTCAAACGCATCGATAACCCTGTCATCCTGAGCGAAGTCGAAGGACCCCCGCGACGCGTGCGCGACCTCCGGCACGTAAAGGCGTTCCCAAGATGCAGCATGCACGGTGAGAATTCCCCGAAGAGGTATTGCCAGCCTCCAGTAACACGGGGTCCTTCGACTGCGTTGCCGTCCGCTTCGCGAACGACAACTTCGCTCAGGATGACAGAGTTGGAAGATTGCTTGCTCCCATTCCTTGATACCACGAATGAAACGGTGCTGAGCGCGGTTGCAGTTACCTTTTTGGCATGCAGAAACAGAGGTTGTTCCCGTCTGGATCGGCCACCGCAAACTCGCGCAATCCCCAGGTTTGATCGACTGGGGCGGTGTGAATTGGAGATTCGGGACGGCGTGTCGTATCCAAGCCCCTGGCACGGAAAGTCTCATAACGTTCGTCAACGTCGTCGACAAACACACGGTTCACCGATCCGAAGACACCGTCGCCTGAATGACGCGAAAGCTGTAGTTCAGCCCCGTCACGAACCAGGTCAATGACGCCGTTGGCCAGCTCGCGGTCTTCATATCCAGACTCCGGTGGCCTCATCGCCTCGCACGCGGGTCTATTATGCCGCACAAGTTCCAGAGATCAACACTCGAGCGATCGCTTACTTTGCAGTGAGCATGTTTTGGCGCGGCTCGATTCATCATTGGAAGGATGATGGCAGCGTGCCGTATGACCTCGGCCCTTTTCAGGAGCAGTTTCGCGCGTATCTTGATAATTCGGCCGGGTTCCCACGCGACTGCGCACTTCTAGTCGCCATCCGGACTGGCAAGGAGGTCAACCGCGTAACCTTCGCGCCGATTGGTGAGCGCAAAGATAGCTGTCATGCGTACAAGTTCCCCATGCCTGGACTTGGGCTCTCCGTTGCGGTAGGACGCAACATCCCTCGGAATGTTCGTAATCTGTGTTTGGTTAATGGTCCCGGAAACCCGATTGTGGCGACGAGCATTATAGACGACGCTATCATGCAGGACGCGTTTAGACTCCGACCTTCCTAGGAAACTGACCTGCTGGGGGATATCCGAAGGCGAAGTGTGATCAGGATGCGATGAATATCAAGAAATGCCGAGCGGCTGAAATCCCGGTGCCCATTAACACCACGTCGTTCAATTCACGTAAAAATCCACAAGACAGGTCAAAACACAAAAGCGCAGGCAATCAGCCTGCGCTTCTTCGCTGCTCGACAACGCTGGTTATCTCTGTTGCAGCTGGTCCTGATC
>DATNAF010000286.1:0-9783 GCA_035572845.1 Terriglobales bacterium | reverse complement strand
CAGCAGCAGGGTATCCAATTTTTCGGTGCGCAATGCGCGACACGAAGCGTCTACGCTAGCATCGACGCTCTTGCGCACTTCAGATTCCGACGCTTCCTCATCGATATTCGAAAGATCCAGCTTCGTGATCACGTGCGTTTGCGATTGCCACGTTCCTGTCAGAGATTCCCCGATGAGACGTTCTGCCTCGCCGTATGCGCGCGCGGTGTCGAGGGCAGATACACCATGCGCAACGACATATCGGAGCATTTCAAGCGCGACATGTTCAGTCGGCTTACCTGCAAAATTGACTCGGCCGTAGTCCATTCCCAGTTGCGCAGTGCCAAAGACAAAACCGCTCTGGGGAGTAGGAGTAGTTTCCAGACAACGTTCCGGAATAGGCCCGCAAGATTCCGTCATGTCCTGGCACCCCACTCGAATCTACGCGGCATATTCGGCCATGACCTTTCGCAAGGCGCTGATTACATCGTTTACGTCCCGGTCCGTCATTCCGTGAAACATCGGCAAGCTGATGAGTCGTCCGTATGCTGATTCAGCGACTGCAAAATCTCCCGGCTTATAGCCAAATCGATCGCGATAATAACGATGCAAGTGCACCGGAATGTAATGGACGTTGATGCCGATGTTTTCCGCCCGCAACGCCTGGAAGATTTCTGCCCGGCTCACCGAAAGTGAATCTAACTTTAGCCGCACAGGATAAAGGTGCCATGCAGGCAGTACGCGATCTTGCACATTCGGCAAAACGAGACTCGAAAAGCTGCGCAAAGCGTCGTTATACCTCGCCGCAATCTGCCTGCGACGCGACAAATTACTCTCCAGCTTTGAAAGCTGCCGCAAGCCCAGCGCGCACGCAATGTCCGTCAATCGATAATTGAAACCGAGCAGGACCATCTCGTAATGCCATTGGCCACAAGCCTGGCGTTCCCGGGCCTCGCTGCTGATTCCGTGATTGCGAAATTTTCGCAATGTATCGGCAAAACGTGAATTGTCAGTGGTGACCATCCCGCCTTCACCGGTCGTTATATGTTTCACCGGATGAAAACTGAAAACGGTCATGTGCGAAATGCTTCCCACTCGGCGGCCGTGGTGCTCCGCGCCAAGCGCGTGACATGCGTCTTCTATGACAACTAGCCCGCGACTCTCAGCAATCGCATGAAGTGCATCGTGATCGGCCGGGTGCCCGGCGTAGTCGACCGGCAACAACGCCTTCGTTCGCGGCGTAATACATTTCAACACGCGTTCCGGATCGATGTTCAACGTATTGTCGCGAACGTCGGCGAAGACAGGCTTTGCGCCCTGATAAAGCACACAATTCGCGGTTGCCGCAAACGTCAGCGGAGACGTGATCGCCTCATCGCCGGCTCCCAGTCCGGCGGCAAATGTCGCGCCATGCAGCGCCGCAGTCCCGCTGCTGAAACTCACGGCATAACGAGCGCCAACCCACGCCGCGAATGCTTCTTCAAATTCACCTACTTTGGGCCCGGTGGTCAGCCAGTCGGAACGAAGCGTTTCTACTACCGCTGCGATATCTTCATCGTCAATCGACTGCTTCCCATAAGGAAGAAACTCGGAGCGCACCGGCATTCCGCCATGTAGTGCAAGAGCTTCTTTGACTGGGGCGGTAGGAGTCATAGATCAGGCGCTTGCTCGGAGCGGAGTTTCTCCATTCAACGACACGGGCGGCGCGCTGCCTTCCACCAGTTTGTAAAGATCTTCGGCGGTCAGCCACTGTGAATTGGTGTCGCTCGAATAACGGAACCCTTCGGGCAACGAAACGTCAGTCTTCCAATTTTCTTTCCGCCACCACGACTGCGCAGGCTGGATCACGAACATGTCGTCGCGCTCGACTGCGTTGCGGGCTTCGTCCTCGGAGAGCAAAACTTCGTGCAGTTTTTCCCCAGGCCTGATGCCTACGCAATCAATTTGGCAATCGGGTGCGATCGCCTGCGCCATATCCAGCAGCCTCATGCTGGGGATTTTGGGGACAAAGATCTCTCCCCCATGCATCTGCTCGATGCTCCGGATCACAAACCGTACTCCCTGGTCCAGCGTGATCCAAAACCGGGTCATTCGCGCATCAGTTATCGTGACCCGGCCTCGCGCGCGCTGCTCCATGAAAATTGGGATGACGCTTCCCCGGCTGCCGACAACATTTCCGTAACGCGCGCAACTGAAGCGCGTGTCCTGCGCGCCTGCATAGGCATTGGCCTGCACAAACATTTTTTCCGCGCAAAGCTTGGTGGCGCCGTAAAGATTAATCGGATTGACCGCCTTGTCGGTGCTGAGCGCCACGATCCGGCGAACACCGCAGTTGATCGCGGCTTCAATAACGTTTTTGCCGCCGTTAATGTTGGTCTGGATTGCTTCAAAAGGGTTGTACTCACAAGCTGGAACCTGCTTCAGCGCGGCCGCATGCACCACCACAGACACTCCGGAGAAAGCTCGCTCCAATCGCTGCTGATCGCGCACATCGCCCAAAAAGTAGCGCAGGCTGGGATGGTCCAATCCGGCGGTGCGCATCTCATGTTGCTTCAATTCGTCACGACTGAAGACGATGAGCTTCTGCGGACGATACTCACGCAGCATGACCTCTACAAACTTTTTGCCAAACGACCCGGTCCCCCCGGTGACAAGCACCACCTGCTCAGTCCAGTTCATCCCCGTTGTCCCCTCGATTGTTGAGCATTCGCGCGAAACAGCTTATTGTGCCGAGTATAGTCATTGTTCGATATCTGCCGCTGTGAATCTCTACTGTTTCGTTGCGCTGAACCAACTCGATTAAGCCTGCCCCTGTTTTTGTCTGCGATACTGCACAGAAGCAGATTCGCGCACAATTCGCGCGTCCAATCGTTCGCGACGATAGGGGAGGCAGATGGAAGTCCCGCTACTGCAGACAAGTGCCGGCCCGCGGGAATTGACTCCGATCTCCCTGCAAACCGGCAGGAATCTGGCGATGAATCATCCTGCCTTCGCCAACCACGACTCCATGCTGCGCGATTATTTGCGTGTTCTGATCAAGCGAAAATGGATTGTCCTGGGAAGCATGGGCATTATTTTTGGCGCATCTCTGATCGCCACCCTGCGCACGGTCCCGATTTACGATGCCGTCGGAAGTATCGCGCTTAACAAGCCCGATCCGATCACGCAAGGACTGCGCGATGCGACCAACTCAGGCGCGGACTATTACGATCCCACAGATCTGGATACTGAAGTCAGGATCCTGCGCAGCGATTTGCTCGCCTTGCAAGTAATCAAACAATTGAAGCTGGATGAATTGCCAGAGTTCGGCGGCACAGGCGCGAGGCCGTCATCTCCGCTCGAACTGACTACGGACGGGCTGCAGCCGGACTCCGCCCGGGCAAGCTCGTTGCTGGCCGAGTTTAAGGGAAATCTTCGCGTCATGCTGGAGCCCAACACTCGCGTCATTGATATTCACTATCTCAGCCATGACAAAGAGCTAGCAGCCAAAGTTGTGAATACGCTGGCGAGCACTTACATCGAGCAGAACTTCAAAACTCGATTCGAATCGACCATGCAGGCCTCAGACTGGCTCTCCAAACAATTGGTGGACCTGCAAATCAAGGTGGAAACATCCCAAGAGAAATTAGTCAAGTACCAGAAAGACCATCAGATCCTGGGAACAGACAAGGAAAACATCACAACCGCCAAGCTGGATGAATTAAATAAAGAGCTCACAACGGCGGAGTCGGAACGAATGCAGAAA
This sequence comes from Terriglobales bacterium, assembly GCA_035572845.1. GTDB lineage: Bacteria > Acidobacteriota > Terriglobia > Terriglobales > Acidobacteriaceae > Gp1-AA145. The sequence goes on along the minus strand of DATNAF010000286.1, from coordinate 6,059 downwards.
GAATCTGTTTATCGCCTGGCCGAAGGTGGGGACACGGAATCTGCGGCTGCCGTTGCCACCGGAGTTACTCAGGACAAGAGTTCTGCAAGTACGTCTGCGCTGCTGGAAAAACTGCAGGAGCAAAAGGCTGATCTAAAAATTCAGGTTGCACAATTGAGCACGCAGTTTGGGCCCGCATACCCGAAGTTGGCGCAGTTGAACAATCAGATTCAGGAAATCGATTCACAGCTTCAGATTGAGATGAAAAAAGTCGGCGGCCGCCTTCGTGGCGATTACCTGGCTGCACTGCAGCGTGAAAAGATGCTGCATGTCGCGCTTGAAGAGCAAAAGCAACAACAAAATAAGCTAAACGAAAGCGCGATTGAGTACAGTTTCTTAAAGCGTGACTTCGAAGCCAATCGTACGCTCTACGACGGTCTACTAGAAAAGCTAAAAGAAGCTGGAGTCGCAGCCGGCCTGCGCTCGAACAACATTCGCCAGGTTGACATGGCGCGCACGCCCGGCGGTCCTACGGAGCCAAACATCCCGCGCAACCTTGGGTTTGGCTTCTGCCTGGGACTCACTACCGGCATCGGCCTGGCATTCTTACTTGAGGGTATCGATAACACCGTGCGTACGCCGGAGCAGGCGCAAGCTATTTCCGGGCTACCCTCTCTCGGCATGATCCCTCTTGGGTCCAGGAACAACTCAGAAGCGACTTCGCGTGGTCTGACGGTGGCGGCATCCAAAGAAGCGGTAGAGTTAATTACCCAATCCCGGCCGCAATCCCAGATGTCCGAGGCTTATCGCGCTCTGCGAACTTCGCTTCTGCTCACCTCGGTAGGAGCTCCGCCTAAAGTTATTCTGATCACCAGCGCTTTACCTCAGGAAGGAAAAACAACCACCAGCGTCAACACCGCGACGGTTCTCGCGCAAAAAGGGACAAGGGTCCTGCTGGTCGATGCCGATCTTCGCCGTCCCAGTATTCATAAGGCCCTTGGTTTGGGTCCCCGGAGCGGGCTTAGCAATGTACTCACTGGCGGAGTATCTCTACCGGACGCGATTTGCCGGTCATCAGTGCTGCCCAATCTTTTTGTGTTGCCGGCTGGCACGCCGCCTCCAAATCCCGCGGAGTTGTTGGCTTCATCGCAGATGGTCGAAGTACTCGCCGAACTGCGGCAGCATTACGACCACATTGTGCTCGATACTCCTCCGACGCTGTCCGTCACCGACGCGGTTGTGCTCTCAACCCGCGCCGACGCTGTAGTGCTGGTGATTCGGTGTGGACAGACCACGAAGCCTGCCCTACGCCGGTCGCGCGAAATTCTCGCTCAAGTAAATGCCAGGGTTGCCGGAGTGTTGTTGAATGCTGTCAATCTAAATTCGCCGGAGTATTACTACTACTACGAATATCAGGGGAAATACGGCCATCGCTACTACGACGAAAACGTGGAATCTGAGACGGACTCCGTACGCGCGGCATCATCGGGTGCGTAGTCGGCGGCACCAGAATGGATTTTGAAATTGTCCACCCAAGAATACGATTAGCTGCTCGGTGTTTATTTTTCTTGGGGACGGCTGCCTACCTGGCGCTGACGACAAGTCAATTTCTCGCCGCCCAATTTTCTGCAATTCCCCGTGCTTCTTATCTGCGAAAAGCGACAAAACTTGACCCATCCAACGCTGAATATCGTGATAGCATGGGCCGCTTTCTACTTCTGGTTCAGCAGTCTCCCGCCAATGCGCTGCCCTGGCTGTGGACCGCAACCTCCTTAAATCCAAACCGGTCGGAGTATTGGCTCCACCGCGCGGTGGCTGAACATCTGATCGGCGACTCCGAGAGCGAACGCAACTCGCTGGCCAGAGTAAGTGCCGCCAATCCCCACTCCTCAGATGTAGCCTGGCAGCTCGGTAATCTCTATCTGTCACAAGGTGCGCTTGAACCGGCGTTTTGCGAATATCGAAAAGTTTTGCAAAACGATTCGGAGCTCAGTTCTCAAGCCATCCAGATTTGCTGGCGGGTCAGGCCTGACATCGACTTCTTACTTGAGAATGTCATACCCGCCGGTGCCGACGAGCCATTCTTGAGCTTTTTAGTTTCAAGCAACGAACCTGTCGCCGCAGCCAAAGTCTGGGAAAGAATGGTGGCCCTGCAACAGCCCGTGGAGCGCCGATTCTTATTCGATTATTTGAACTATCTGTTTACCCAACATGATCCGGTGCAGGCATCGCGCGTATGGCAGCAAGCCGCAAATCTTTCCGGTCTGGCGGCATACCAACCGACCCAGAAGAATCTTTTAGTCAATGGCGACTTCCGTCTAAATGTTTTGAACAATGGCTTCGATTGGATTTACCAAAAAACTTCTGCTGTGTCGCTCGCGATTGATCCCGATGAAAGCCGCTCTGGCTCGCGATCACTCCGCATTGAGTTTCAAGGCCCTGGTCTTGAAGATTCGGGCATTCGCCAACTTGTCTCCGTTGATCCGGACACGGAATACGCTTTTTCGGGCTATTACAAAACGGCAGAAATGGAAGGAGCGGGCGGGCCAAAATTCGCAATTCAAGATGTCTATAGCGGAGCCAAGCTTTTTATGAGCGACGACCTTCGCGGGGCCGCGTCGTGGACAAATGTGAACGGCAGACTCACAACCGGCCCCGAAACTCACCTGATCGTGCTGCGAGTTGCGCGAGTGCCCGCCGACAGGCCGATTCGCGGCAAACTATGGATCGATGGCCTGAAGCTGGTGAGATCTAATCACGTTGCGTCGTTCGTATCGGCGAAGGAGCAGCCATGACTGCGCCCCTGCCTTTGCCCGAACTGCCACTTGAACCCTTGGTTCCGAATTTCACTCACTCGCGCCGCAGCAGCCGGATTTTGTTCAGCGTAGCCGGGCTTTTAATGTTTTGCACGTTGGCGTTCGGAGCGGTTAATGCGTGGGGACACTTCATTCTGCAAACTACCGCAACCGTACTTTTAGCTTATTGGGCTCTCGATCAAATGCGATCAGCTCGGATCACAATCCGCTGGAACCCTGCTTTCCCGCCGATGATTGCCTTTGCGGGATTGATGTGCATCCAGTTGTTGCCCGGGGTTTCCGCGTACTGGCACGCCACGTTTTCGCAACTGCTTCTATACATCTCATACGGGATTCTCTGCTTTCTGCTGGTGCAAACTCTTTCCCGCAGTCGCGACATCCGCATTTTGGGCACGGCGCTGGCGATTTATGGCTCCGCAGTGGCTTTGTTCGCGATTCTTCAAAACCTCAGCGCTCCGACCAAACTGTACTGGCTCAAGACACCACGTTTCGGCGGATGGATCTACGGTCCATATGTAAACCACAATCACTATGCAGGTTTGATGGAAATGTTGGTTCCGGTGCCGCTGGTGTTTGCCTTCAGCCGGTTTGGCAATCAGCGCGAGCGGTGGCTCGCGGCCTCAGCTGCGGCTTTTATGGGAGCCACGATTTTTCTTTCCGGCTCTCGCGGTGGCATGATCGCGCTTGCGGTTGAGTTCGCGATTTTGCTGCTGTTGCTCTTTCGCGAACGTCAAAAGCAAAATAGCGCCATCCTTTTCGGCACATTTCTTCTTGTCGCGCTTGCCATGATTGCATGGACGGGAGGTCACGAGGTCAAAGCTCGAATTGCAACTCTCGCCGGCGACAAACATTCCGAGCTTGCGACCGATATCCGACTACAGATCGATCGAGACATTCTGAGAATGTCCAGACATCATCTGCTGCTGGGTTGGGGACAAGGCACCTTTGCCGATGTATATCCGCAATTTCGCAGCTTCTATACCGACTCGCTGGTCAACGCCGCGCATAACGATTTCCTGCAGGTATTGTCAGAAACTGGAATTATCGGATTCGGCATCATGTTATGGTTCCTGGCGATCACGATACGAAATGCGCTGCGCAAGTCCTCTAACTGGACCACCGACCTGAATGGCGCAGTGGCCGTCGCGGCGCTGCTTGGAATTAGCGGCATCCTGGTGCACAGCCTGGTGGATTTCAATATGCAGGTGCCCGCAAACGCGGCGATCTTCTACTCGCTCTGTACCGTGGCGGCCATGGAACCACGATTTAGAACTCATTCCGCATACATCGGCATAGCGAGTAACTCGGACATTTTCCGGCGTCGTCCAACCGCACATTTAATCGGGAGGATTCTTTCGACCTTCTCTGTGTCGTAACTCTGTGAACTCTGTGTGCTGTGGTTAGATCTTAAAAGCTCATCACAGAGGAGCACGGAGTATAGCCATCAGGTCAGGGTACTCCTGACGGCTGATGGCTGAAAGCTGACGGCTTGCTTAATATCCGCGATTTCCCGAAACCAGCACGTTATACGGCACGTCGCGGGGAATGTTGTACTTGGCCATGATTTCGTTCATCTTCTCTTCATCCTTGGCATAGTCATCGCGATCATGTTTCGCCCGGTCGCGTTGAAACTTCTCGTATGCCTTATCGAACTTCTTCTGATCGTCCGGCGAAAAGCGGCCTTGGTATTGGCGCACGTCCTCATGCGGTGCATAGCCATTGGTCGTTGCAATCGCGTTGAAGGGAGTGTTCTGGGGAATGTTGTTGCGCTGCATCAGTTCTTCCATGTTGCGCGCATGCTTGTCGATGTCATCCCGGTCATTCTTCGCATTCGCTTGCTGCCACTTCGTGTATTCCTTATTGAACTTGTTCTGATCGTCGGGCGACATCTGGTTGCCGTAGCCCCGGTTGTCATAGTTCGGATTGTTGTTATAAGCGGGCGGGGGTGGCGCGACTTCATTCTGCGACGCGACCCGGTCGTACGGCGTGTCTGCAGGAATTGAATACTTGTTCATCAGATCCTGCATGTGGTGTTCCGAGCTCACCATGTCGTCGCGATCGCCGGTCTGCCTGTCCTGCTCCCAGCGTGAGTAGTAATTGTCGAATTTCTGCTGATCATCAGGGCTCATCTGTTGCTGCGCTTGCACCAGTCCCGGCAGCGCCAACGCGGTCAGGACAATTAGACTTCCCAAAAATTTGGTCATAGTTCCTCCGGCAAGTGAGTATGTCTCTATCGTTCGGTCGGGAGTTATGAGTAACGCGAAGAAGCACAGGTTGGCCAAGAGGAACTGCTTACGCGGAAATGCAGCCTATCCAGAACTGGATGTGAGTGTTTTTACTTAGGGATGATTGGAGAGTGGAGATACGGGCGTCCTCGCCCGTACCCTTCAGAACGCTCCCGCAACTCTATTGAAACTTAGTCCCGATCTCGTCGTGAGGCAACTTCTTCGAACCGCACTTCGTGCGGGATCTGGTTTCGTTCCATGATTTCTCGCATGTGGTGTTGCAGGCGTTCCGCATCGTCGTAGTCACGGTGTTCGCGTGCTTCTTTCCAGCGCATGAACAAATTGTCGAAGTGGGCACGGTCCTCGTTCGAGAGCCTTTCACGCCACTGCACACGCTCTTCGTGCCGCGCCTCCTGCCGCTCTTCGTGTCTGGCTTCGGCACGCACCTCATCATGCCCGTTCGTGGCAACGCGCCAGAATGGCGTCTGCGACGGAATTCCGTAATGCGCATACACATCAAGCATGCGTTTTTCCATGCTGATAATTTGCCCCTGGTCGTTTACCTGGCGGTACTGCTGCCAGCGCGTGTAGTAGCTGTCAAACCGTTGCTGGTCTCGATCCGAAAGCCTTGGCTGCGCCAGCGCCGGCAAACTCACCGCCAGCAAAAACAAAATCCCGAATATTTTCTTCATTCCTCTTCTCCCCGCGGTATTTATGCCGCTGGGACAAGTATGTCAATCCTGAGGTAAATCGGCCTCTTCCCGAAGACACAGCCTTTTAGTAACCCAATGGTCCCCAAACCCTTGTTTTCAGGCTATTTTCGGCCAAAATATTGCGAAACTCTTTTCTGCCTGTTGGGTTTAGAGTAGTGGCAACTCCAATGCCTGCTCCGCCCGTTCCTGGTGCGGCAATTGGGAAGGCATGTTGCTCTCCGGGGAGGTTCCGATGAGAACTCTTTACCGCGTCCTTTGCGTACTTACAATTTCGACATTGATGTCGGGCTCCGCGCTGATGGCTCAAGCCCAGCAGGACGATCAAT
>DATNAF010000285.1:0-5660 GCA_035572845.1 Terriglobales bacterium | reverse complement strand
ATCGGTCTTCAGGTCTAGATCTTCCGGCAATCCTGAAAAGTGCGTGAGCAATTCGCGAATGGTGACGGCTTGTTTGCCGTTCTGCACGAAGTCGGGAAGGTACTTCGACACTGGATCGTTCAGCCGGATTTGCCCTAGCTGTAGCATGCGCAGCACGCACGGAGTTGTCGCAACCACTTTGGTCAGCGAAGCGAGGTCAAAGATGGTGTTCAGCGTCATGGGCTCGCGCGTGGGCTCCAGCGAGCGTAGGCCATAGGCCTTCTGGTAGATGACTTTTCCATGATGTCCAACCAGAACTACCGCTCCCGGCGCGTCGTGAGCGGCAATCGCGTCGTTTATCACCTGGTCGAGCTGCTTGAATGCCGCCTTCCTGGCTGATGCTGCGGTTTTTCTTGCTGTTTTTGCCGGAGGAGAAGGTTTTGCGGGTTTCTTTTGCGCGGCAAACGCGGGTTGAAAGAGGAAAAGAAGGAGAGATGCCCAGATGAGGATTTTCATTGAGAACTGTTGATTGTGACCTATACAGGGAGCGGAAGCAATTGCGCATTAATGTAACGTCGGGCATCGCCGAGCTGTCGGTCAAAAGGAGCTTGTCCGCGCTACGTGTAAACTTCTCGGGTCTAAACGCGAGGTCAGGGTGTCCGATAAATTCAAGATCATAGGAATCTGCGGAAGTTTGCGAAAAGCGTCGTACAATCTTGCCGCGCTCAAGGCAGCGCAAGAACTCAGCCCGGCGGAGGCGGAAATCGAAATCTTTGATCTTGCCGGGATTCCTGTCTACAACCAGGATGATGAAGGCAAGCCACCGGCGCGCGTGGCCGAACTGAAGTCCAAGGTGCAGGCTGCTAATGCCGTCCTGATCGCAACCCCTGAGTACAATTACTCCATTCCCGGGCCATTGAAGAATGCGATCGATTGGGCGTCGCGTCCCTACGGCCAGAGCTGCTGGAATGGCAAGCCGGTGGCCCTTATGGGCGCCAGCCCAGGTACGCTGGGAACCGCGCGAGCGCAATACCATCTGCGCCAGTGTTTCGTCTTTCTGAACATGTACGCGCTGAATGCGCCGGAGGTAATGATCTCCGCGGCTCAACAGCGCTTTGACGCTTCGGGAAAGCTGACCGATGAAACCTCACGCAAGCTGATCCGCCAATTGGTTGAACGGCTGATCGTCTATACCAGGCAATTGGAGTCGGCGGGCATCTCTAAAGCGCCGTCTACCACCTGATTGAAGGTGCGGCCAGCATTCAGCGTGGAGGCTTGCGACTTCTGGAAGGCTGGCGGGTTCGATATTCACAGGAAGCTGCGTTGTAGGTGATTAACTCGTAAATGGCTATGCATCAACGGGCATTGGTCGGATTGATCGCAATCTTCGTATGTTTGCTCCCGGTTCCGAACTCCGTCGCGAGTTCAGCCGCTGGCGCCCTCGATCTCGATAACGGCTATCGGCAAATGTATGACTTGAACTTTTCGGGAGCTCACCAGACGTTCGCGCAATGGGAGACGCAGCATCCGGACGATCCCCTTGGTCCGGTATCGAACGCGGCCGCTTATCTGTTTGCCGAGTTCAATCGACTCAAGATCCTGGAGTTTGATCTGTTCACGCAGGACCAGAAATTCGAATCTCGTCCTAAGCTTTCGCCGAAACCGGACGTCAGAACCGCGTTTGACAACGAACTTTCGAAAGCCGATCGAATCGCTACGGCACAACTCAGCAGGAATCCGCACGATGCGCACGCTCTGTTTGCTCAGGTGTTGGCGGATGGGCTGCGAGGCGATTACACCGCATTGATTGAGAAACGAGATCTTGCCGGCCTGAGCTACATCAAGAGCGCTCGCGGAATCGCCGAGAAATTGCTGGCGCTGGATCCCACCTATTACGACGCATATCTCGCCGTCGGAACAGAGAACTATCTTCTGAGCCTGAAGCCGGCTCCGGTCCGCTGGATTCTCCGGCTTGGCGGGGCACAGACAAATAGAGATGAAGGGCTGAGTAAGCTACACCTCACTGCTGACAAGGGCCATTACCTGGCGCCTTACGCGCGCCTGCTGCTGGCGGTAGCGGCGTTGCGAGACAAAGATCGAAACACCGCCAGGATCCTGCTCTCAGGCCTGTGGCATGAATTTCCCGACAACGCGCTCTACAAGAAAGAACTCGATCGCATTCAGCCCTAAGTGCAATTGTTACGGTTGAAAGATGTCGCCCTCTGAATTAGCGGTGGCTCCCGCTCCGGGACAAGTCATCACTGCCAAAGCCTGGCAGATCGTACTGAGCGTGTTCTCGTGCTGATAAAGCACCGCGGACTGAAATCCTGACTTCACCTTGGGTCCCACAGCGACTAAGGCGACGTGTCCTCCACCGTGCTGAATGTCAATGTCCTGGGCCTCATCGAACAGTATTAGCAGCACTCCGTTGTTCTGAAACTGCGAACTGGAGAGCAGTGGACCAATGTTTGTGCTCAACCACTGGTCGGCACGGCTTAACAGATCGTTGTCGGTACAAGTGAGCGGGCCATCGGGGCAGCTGTGCGCGTCATCGAGCAGATCTGGAATGACGAAGCTGAAACTTGGAAGCGTTCCACTACTCATGTCGGCAGAAAATTGGGTAAACGGAACGATGTTTGCGGCCTGCGCTGCGTTGTTTACTACGTCGCTGTAATAGGCAAACGGGTTGTGACGCTTAACGTAATCTCCCATGTCCCCGCCGAGATATCCCACAGATGGCAAATCCTCTGCATATGCCTTCCAAGTCTTACCTGAAGCAGGTATTTCGCGCGCGAGATTGTCATTGGAAATCACACCGGAAAAATTGTCGTCCAGAGTTTCCATGGCTCCGGAAGTAAGCTCCAGATAGTTCGGCAGCGAGGGGTGCGCGTCGGCAAAATACTCCGTCAACAAAGCTCCACGTTGTGTAAGGCTGTTGAGGTAGGGCATGGGAGAACCGGGGACGATAACCTGATCGTAGCCGTGATTCTCCTCCATCACCACGACGACAATGCCTTGCTGAGGAGTGGGAGGTGGCGGGTTCGGGGTTGGGGTTGGACTTGGATTTGGGGGGGACCCGGGAGGGTTTCCAGGGCTGTTTCCTAAAGACGAGGAACTCACCCGTCCGCCGCAGCCTGCTACCAAGGCAAGTGTCAGGGTTAGACAGCAGAAAAGTGACTTCCGAGTTGCGGACCAGAGAACAGACATGCGGAACACTTAATAGAGAGTCTGAAAAGAGTCGGTAGGGTTGCGCGAACGCGAGAAACTTGGCTGCAGAGGCCGAGATAGATCATCTGCGCTGGCAGTAAATCGCTGCATCTGGAGCATCTTCCTGCATGCGATGAAACGCCTTTGTGTGTTGCTGCTGATTCTGAGCCCCGCCGCTTTGACCCAAACCCAGGGCAGGAACGATACCTGCGGAGCCAAACACCTGAAGCAGTGTGCTCTGGACATCTGGCATGATCAGGCCGGTATCTGGACGAGTCCCTTGCGCCTTCACGCCGCCGACGCGGAATGGCTGCTGCCATTCGCCGGCGCGACGACACTTGCTGTTTACAACGACCGCCAAGCATTGCGAGAACTCGGGCACAACCAGAACAGCATTGATACGAGCCACAGCATCTCCCAATTCGGATCTCCGGAAGTGACCATTGGAGCCGGCGTAGGGCTTTACGGTCTCGGACTGTTCTCAAAGAATGACAAACTAGGTGAGACCGGCCGTTTGGGGGCCGAAGCTGTAGTCGACGCAAGCATCGTCGCCGAAGGAATTAAGCTCGCGACGAATCGCGACCGTCCCGACCAGGGCGAGCGAACTGGAGAGTTCTGGCCAAGCGGCACCAAAGGATATTCGACAAATGGATCATTTCCGTCCGGACATTCGACGGCTTCCTGGGCTTTGGCACGCGTGATCGGAGAAGAGTATCGCGGGTTTCTTCCGCGACTGCTTGCTTACGGGTTCGCTACCGCGATCAGCGTGACGCGAGTCACGGGACGCGATCATTTCCCATCAGATACGCTGGTCGGCGGCGGCATTGGATATCTGGTAGGCGGCTACGTCTATCGGCATCACAGTGCTGCAACTTCGGAAAATTCCGTGAACATCCACCCGATGATCGACGCCCGCACGCGCAGCTATGGCACGGGAGTAGAGGTGCCGTTAGAAAGCTTCGCGATTCTATTTCGCAAGCGATCGGCACAGCAAAAAAGCTTTAACACGGAGGACACCGAGAGGCACAAAGGGAAAATCAAAGCTTACTTTCGACTCTATCCTTAAGTGTCCTTCGTGTCCTCCGTGTTCAAATTCCCGGTTTTGGAGCATCGTCCAGGTCGGGCTGAAGTAGGTCTTCGCAGCAAGCTATGCACATTTCCGGATTGTGCTCTAGCAACTCCCTAAAGCTGTAAATGCCAGTCGCAGCCGCGATTACCGGGGCGTTGTTGGCATGGGCAGAGGCGATATCGGCTGGTGTATCGCCCACCACGTACACGCAAGTTTCGGGGCCGCACAGGGCTTTTGCCTGACGGATGCCGTGGGCGATGATGTCGTCGCGCTTCTCGCGCTCACCGGAGAATGCGCCGAAGGAGAAATACCCCCGCAGACCGCACTTCTCCACCTTCGCCCAGCCAATGGACTCGAGATTGCCGGAGGCGACCCCCAGCAGCTTGCCTTGGGACTGAAGGTGATTCAACCCGCTGAGAATGCCGGGGCATATCTCTATTCGCAGATCTTCCCCATTGCGTGCGACTTCAGCGCACATGAATGCCATTACGTCCGGCACTCGGGGCTGCCACTCAGACTCGGGTACATTCGCCGCTTCCAAATACGCTCGCAAAATGCCGATGTCGGTGTTGCCATGGACAGGAATTCCATCGAGCCGGAGATCGAGACCAAAGAAATGTTCTACGGCGCGATGGAAGGCGTGGTAGTGGACGGCATCACGGCTGTTGAGCAGCGTGCCGTCGATGTCGAAGAGATAAGCGTCGGCTGCCTGCCAATCAAATCCGGGACGTAGGTAAACCCTATGGTCAGTGGCGGCCGTAGAAGAGGATGCGCTTCCGCCACTGGCCCAGCCCGACTTTGATCTTCCGCCCGGGCCTGCCGAGTCTCCGGTCCGCGTTTTCTCTGGTTCCACCTACACAGATTACTAGCGCGGTGCAGAGAATTGTGGGGCAATTATCGCGCGATTTTTTTCTCGAGAAGCGCTTCGTCCGGTCGGACACTTCGCACCGGGCGGCGGCCACCATTGCGCAGCTCACTCAAATCGAGGTTCAGTTCGGTGATGGTGCGGCTTAAGGTGTTGCGGTGCATGCCCAGTTCCCGGGCAGCTTTGCTCTGATTGCCATGGTTGCGATCGAGCACATTCATGATGAAACGCTTCTTGAACTCGCGTACCGCTTCAGAATACAGAATGCCGGACTCGTGCATTTGGGCAACGAGGGCTTCAAGCTGGTTCTTCACAGAGCCTCCAAGACACGGCAGTAACTTCGATCAATGCGAGCGGCCAGCTTGCTGGCCGCGCTTCAACGTTGAGATTACTTGTTGATCGGTGGCGAAGCAGCACTCTTCTTTTCGGTTACGGCGCGCAAATCGGAATCAAGCTGAAGATTGCGGATTGCAGCCTCACCCGCGCGCACGCGAGAGCGCACTTCGTAAGGCGCAACCCAGGAGGCAGTTTGAGCAGCCA
>DATNAF010000284.1:0-7072 GCA_035572845.1 Terriglobales bacterium | reverse complement strand
TGATCGATACCAACTCCTGGTCCCCGGAGCAGCACGCCGAAGCAAAAAAAGAAATTGCGTTGTATAAAAAAGAACTTCGTCCACTGATTCGGGACGCGAATCTATATCACATTTCACCACGGCCGGATGGAGTTCACTGGGACGCAACTGAATACTGGGACCCGCATCAAAAACGAGGCGTAGTGTACGCATTTCGCGGCACGACTGAAACCGAGAAAACACATTCCTTCCAGTTGAGCGGCTTGCAGCCTGATGGAAAATATCGGCTCACGTTTTACGACCACAGTTCTCCTGATCGGACCGTTACCGGTAGAGATCTCATGGGCGAAGGCCTGAAAGCCGCGCTTCCTTTGCAAAATAGTTCAGAACTGGTGTTCATCGATGAGGAAACGCACTGATGCCGATTCCGACAGCTGCGACCGTGAACACGCCATCTTCGAACCGGCTGAATGGTCGAGTCTCCCTGATCAGCGGCGGCGCGCAAGGAATCGGCTTCGCTATTGCAACCCTGTTCCAGCTGGAGGGGTCGTGCGTATTTCTTCTCGACTGCGATGCTCAGAACGGCAAAGATGCCGCCGCCGAACTGACCGCGAGGAATCCTTCGTTGCCCGTGCGCTACATTCGCGCTGACCTGCAAGATCCAGGTGAGATCCAGAATGCTGTTAGTGCCTTGCGGAAGCATCACGACCGCGTAGACGTCCTGGTCAACAACGCGGGAATCGAAATGGAGAAGCCGTTAGCCAAGTTGACGGTTGCGGATTGGGATTTAGTCCTGAACGTGAACCTGCGCGGCGCTTTTCTTCTGGCGCAGGCCGCGGTCCCGCTGTTTCCGGCATCCGGAGGCGCGATCGTCAATATCAGTTCGATTCACGCTACCCATGCCTTTCCAGACTCCGTTCCTTATGCGTGTTCCAAGGCGGGTCTGGTGGCGCTTACGCGAAATCTGGCTCTGGAGTTAGCGCCTCGGCATATTCGGGTGAACTGTATTTGTCCTGGATATATCGACACGCGACTCTGGGAAGAATATCTACGTAACTCCTCCGACCCGAAGAAACTCGCCTCTCAGACCACCGCATTGCATCCACTGGGCCGCCGGGGAATACCCGCGGATATCGGCGAGGCCGCGCTGTTTCTGGCTTCGGAAGCTTCCGCCTTCATTACTGGAGCCGATCTGGTGGTGGATGGTGGCCTCACCGTCCGGGCTCACCCCTAACAAATAAATATTCAGTCGCAAGATCGGATAAGTGATACCATTCTTTCGCTTTAACAATTTTCTATCGTTATTCGTGCGCCTAAATTGGTCTTATCGCGGGGGCAGCGTGAAAAAACATCATTCCATGCTTAGCGGAGCGCTCAAGCGGGAATTTCAAAAGGACCTGGAACTGTTCAAGCATTTTCTTCTTCTTCTTAATAACACCAGCCCTATCCGCAACGTGGAGCTCATGTGGAACGAAGAGGACGAAGAACTTGATCCGTTGAAGGATAAGTTCAAGAACCGGGTAGGCACTGGGGACGCACTGGTCCAACTCCAGGCTGCCGGGGTTTCGGGAGCGAATCGCAATTCACCCAGCACTTTATTCTGCGATTTGGTGCACGGCTTCGGAGCACACGAAGAGGAGACTTGTGCCCGCTCCGACGTTCCCGCAAAGCAGCGATGCCGCGCCACCGCTTGCACTCAGGTTTACGGATGCCACGTTGGGCTGACTGATATAGCCGTTCCGGTGGTTTGCGATGGCGAGTATCTGGGCACACTATTTTCCGGACAAGTCTTGACCGCGCCGCCGACTGCGCAAGGTTTCCGCCTGGTTCGGCAGACTTTGGCCGGGCAGTCTCACATAAATATGACGAGCCTGGAATCGGCGTACTACCAAGTCCCGATCGTAGATCAGACGCAGGTTGCCGACATGGTTCGCATCCTGGAGCTCATGGCCCGTTACATTTCGAATTCATGGAAGCGGCTGCAATTGATCAGCGAATTCCAAAAGAAGCATGACCGCGATTTGAATCTTGACCGCAAAGAGCTGGCGTCAGTTTTGCTTTCAGGAGAGCTAGGGGACTTGGAAGAATTAAAGGCTCTTGCGAATCGTGCCGGCCTGCAGCGCCTGCCCGATCGGGTACTGGTGTTGCAGATAGAAAACTTGCGTCCGGATATCTCTCGACACGGCAAGGGGCCGGTCCTCACTTTGAATCGTCTCTCGCATCTGCTAGAGGATTTTTGCCAGAGCCTGCCGGACTCGCTGGCTACAGTCGTCCGACCAGGAGAGGTGTGCATTTTCACCAGCCAGGAGGCGCGTAATTTCAGCCACCGTCGAATATCGCTCGAAGAAACTGCCGGCAGCATTCTTACCAAGGTGCGCTCTTATGCAAACGCAGTAGCGCGAATCGGTATCAGTGAGGAACATCTGCAACCGGCTGAGTTGCTGAATGCTTACCAGGAAGCGCGCGCGGCGCTGGATGCGGGAGGTGATTCGGTTTCGTTCTTCAGCGATCCCAAAACCGAGAAAATACCGCCTGCGGAAGTCATGGCGCGATTGGTCACGGCCATCCGCCACGGCAGTAACGTGTCGAGCGCGCTACGGGAATTTCTTGCGCTGGTAATGCCGGCGGACCGCTCTCCAGCGGAAATGCAACAGTCGCGCGCGCTGCTTACCTGGGCCATCGAACACCTGGCGCTTGAAAGCGCCAGCATCGGTGTTCACCCGGGCCAGATCAAAATCGCAAAAGAGAAAGCGATCACCAGCGTATTGCACGCTCCCAGCGCCTTCGGAGCATGTGAGGCGTTCCGTAGATTCGCGGAACTTGTGTTCCAGCAAACAGCATCCGCATTCAGCCAGCGCGAACACAAGATCGTGCTGGCGGTAAGCCAGTTAGTGGAGGAACAAGGCGCCGCCCACATCACAATTCAGCAACTGGCTGATTCAGTCCATCTTTCGTGCGGACATTTGAGCCGGCTCTTCCGCCGCACCACCCACATGACCTTGGAACAGTTCTTGATTCGCCGCCGGGTAGAACTGGCAAAACGCGCTCTGCTTGATCCTCGGCTCAACGTGGCGGAAGTGGCCGAGCGCTGCGGTTTCTGCAGTCCCGCCTATTTTGCGTCAGTGTTCAAAAAATATGTGAAGTGCACGCCCCGTGAATTCGCCAGCCAACCACAGCGCTGGGAACCCCTGGGGACCCCAACGCTTGCGCTCGAAGCAACGGCTCGTGCACTGCCCTCAAGCGAGCACCACTAGGCCGATCGAGTCTCGGCCCAGCAGGACTAGAAATAAATCTTCGCGCCGAGCTGGATAACGCGGAATCCACCCACTCCGGAATAGGTATCGGAGTACGTCCCCCAGTTATCATTTTTCGTAACCGTCAGCGGATCAGTTGGACTCGTGTATGCCCAGGGACCGCCCCAATTTGCGCCGTAATTCTTGTCCTGGAAGTTTGGGTGGTTGAATGCGTTATAGGCTTCCAGTCGAAGTTGGATATAACGCTCTTCGCTGTTGCCGAACGGAATATTCTTGAATAATGAAAGGTCCCAGTTTTGCATTCCGCCATTCTGGAATGCATCTCGCGTTCCACGGTTTGGCGCGCCTATCTTTGGGATCAGCGGATTCCCGCTGCTGTCTACGCTGTAGTAGAACGGAATCGCCCCATACTGATCTGAGCCGGTAATGCTCCCCGGAGGAAATGAAAACCCATTGTTCAGGTCAAATGGCGTACCGGTTTCGAATTGCGTGATTCCGCTGAGTTGATAATCATCAGTGATGTAGGACAGCCACTTCGGCCCGCCAAAATGTTTAGTCGGGCTGGGAATGTTGTAAACGTAATTGGCCGCGAACACATGCGCGCGGTCCCATCCTGCCCGGCGATAGTCCAGCAGCGCATTGAACGTGTCCTGCGTATCCTGGTCGGTGTTGGCCGTGGTGAGTGCTTTCGAGTAGGTATAAACCGCGCCGAAAGTGAAAGCTCTGCTGAATCGTCGTTGTAGCGAAACTTGCAACGAGTTGTAGTTGGAGGTTCCGTTGAATTCGAGATAAGGAATTTGACCGTAACCTTTAAACGGCTCGAAGAAAGCCGAATTGGGAGCGAAATTGTGGTACCCGAAAGCGCAAAATCCGTTAAATGCGTAACCTGCAGCTGCATATTGCGGTTGCAACCCCGGTTGAACCGCTGGTACTACGCCGCCCGGAAAAACTGGCTGCGCCGGATTCTGGTTGTCAACACAATTCGGATCTTGAGCGGCCCTGGTAAATGCTGTGCCATAAGGCACGGCATTGATATCACGCGAAGTTACAAGGTGACGCGACTGCGTCCCTACGTAGGCCACGTCCAAGGTCGTGCCCCGTGCCAATTCGTGCTGTATTCCCAAGCTGAAGCTGTAAACGGTGGGTACTTGACCGCGCTTATCAGCACCCAGAACATTGCTGAGCACGCCATTGCCGAACGAAGATTGTTGAGTGGGGAGAGTCGATACATTGCCTGATCCCACTGAAGCCGTCTCGACCACCGCGGGGTTATTGAATACAGTATTGAAAATCAAATTGCCTTGCACCCGATCGTGCATCATGCCCGCGCCGCCGCGCAGAATTGTTTTATGGTTGCTGAACAGGTCGTAAGCGAAACCGAAGCGAGGTTCCGGCATGATGCCGCGATCATCCCAGCCGCCAGCTGGAAGATTGTGCGCTGCAGTAAACTTCATTCCATTCAGCGGATTACCCCCGGCAGCGGTGATGATACTGCCACTATTGGGATCGATTGTGACAGCTTTCGCCGGATCGTAAGAAAACGGATCGAATAGCGCCACCTGATGCTTGGCATCGTACTGAGGCGGAATCCATGCGAAGCGCATTCCGTAGTCCAGCGTCAATCGAGGCGTAATCTTCCAAGTATCCTGCACATAGAACTCAAGCTGGTTGTATCGAAATTCGCCGAGCGGCCGCGCGGTGGATTGAGAAAAACTATCGAAATTCCCCATAAGGGCGCTTGCGAAGGGATCGCCCAAAATGCAAGTATTCACACCACCAGGGCAGGTGCCACCGCTCGTAGGCGAAGTGCTAAAACTAAACTGGCCATTGATGTTTCCCCACGCAATCTGATCTTTTCGATTGCGCTGGTAGAACATGCCTGTTTTCAAGGTGTGCCGACCCTTCACCCAGGTGAGATTGTCATTTACGTTAATGGTGGTATTGGCCTGGTGCCACGGGGTCGCGCCTAGATAACTGCCCGGCAAGTTGGCACTAGCGCCGTTAAAGCTGAATCCGAAATCAGGAACGGATTGGTCGGCCCCAGCGGGAAACAACAGGGGCAAGGTGATTCCGTTCGCACCGCGGGAAACGTTTCCGTTTACCGCTTCTGCCAACGACAGAGTGTGACTGGGCCCGACGGAGAACTCGTTTAACAAATTTGGCGTGATGGTAGTGACCAGATTCGCCGAAAAATTCCACCCCGGATGTTTCTGGACGCAACCTCCATTGAAGTTGATCGCCGTCGAACACGCGAAGATGCCAAACGGTCCTGGGAAAGGAACGAACGGCGAGGTGTCCGTATCGGCGTTATGAATCCATCGGCCATAAAGACGATTGCTGCCATTGATTTGGTAATCCACTCGGAGGATATCTTCCCGGCGCGGATCATGCGCTGAGAGCGCCTCCGAGAAATTGTAGTTCTGGCCGTTGACCCCGAACCCGCCCACATTTGGCAACGGAAACAGGTTCAGAATTTTTTGTATTTGAGGATTGATCTGCGCAGGATCGATCACATTGTTCGTAATGCCCGGTCCAGAGATAACAATCGGATTGCCGTTCCCGTCAATGGATTGCGAGAAATCGCCCTTCCGCTCGAGCGCGGTCGGCGTATAAAACTGTGCTACTCCACCGCTAGGAACAAATTGACGATAAAATTCCTGACTCCAGAAAAAGAACAGTTTGTCTTTTTTTATTGGTCCGCCGATCTGATATCCGATGTAGTTGTAGCGATACAGTTCCGGATCATTGTGCGGCGGTGTCGCTTTTGGATCGGACGGAGTCAATTGACTTTTCTTGTTGAACCAATCGTTGGCGTTCAGACTCTCGTTGCGATGGAAAAATCGAGCATCGCCATGCCACTGATTGGTGCCGGACTTAGTCGTAATCGCGATCTGGCCACCCGCAGCTTTGCCAAATTCGGCCTGGTAGTTCGAGGTTAGAACCTTCACCTCTTCGATCGCATCGGGGTTAATCGTGACATGGGTTCCGCCATTATTGCCGGTATCAACGTTAGAAGCGCCGTCGATAGTGAACTCATGTTCATTAGCCCGGGTGCCATTGATGTTCATCGAATCCAGACCGCCGGTACCGGATGCGTGGCCATCAAAGCTGCTGATCACCCCGGGAATCAATTTCATGTAATCGAGAACATTGCGGCCGTTAATCGCGACTTCATTGAGTTGCTTGTTCGTGATCAGATCTGAACGCTCACCAGAATTGGATTGCAACTGGAGTTGTCCAGCGTCGGCGGTAACGTTCACGGTTTCTGTTGTGGCGCCGACTTGCAAGACAAAATCGCCTGCGTTGAGTTTGTCCGCCGCGCTTAACACCACTTGCCGTGATTCCAGTTTTTTGAAACCTTCAACTTCAACCTCGATGGAATAAGTGGCAGGAGGCAGGTTGGGAAACACAAATTCTCCGGAAGGTGAAGATTGGGTTGTCCGGGTTAATCCGATCTGAGTTCCTCGAACTGTAACGGTCGCATTCGGAACGACGGCGCCCGTATTGTCTTTTATCGTTCCATAGATAGTGCCAGACGTGACCTGTGCTAACAGCGAAGCCCCGCCCAAACAGACGGCCATGATGCAGACATACAACAAATACGTGCTTCCAGTATTAAGAATGCGATTCATAAAATTGACTCCCTCGTTCTTGAAGGAATGGATGATTTCGAGAAGCAGACGCGGCCTCCGAAAGAATTGCCCCGGTTTCAAGATGATCTGCACTTAACTACTTGCCCGATCCAACTACACTAAAACGCCTTTACTAGAAAACAACTGTATAAACCTTGTCAACACTGTACTTTCGTATAGTTACAAGGCTGGCGTCACCTTAATCGA
>DATNAF010000283.1:0-14644 GCA_035572845.1 Terriglobales bacterium | reverse complement strand
CTTCTTCCAACTTGAATCGCAACCCCGATCGCGTAAGCCAGCTGCGCCGATTCCAGCGTCTGCTTCCACTTAGTTGTGCCGCTGAAAGCTTTCTCTGGCACCATCACCAGGTCTCCGGGATGCAGCGCCGCCCGATCCACTCCGCCGCTAAATAACCCGCTTGCGCCACCTGCAACCGAACCATCGGCGCGAATCACGAAGACGGCTTTTTTATTCGCGCTGTTCGTTGGGCCGCCCGCTTGCCGCAAGTACCAGCCCGCGTCTTTGCCAGGCTTGTAAGTGACCGCGGTTGGGTTGTAAACCGAGCCTTCCACCATCACGAAGTTTGGTTTTTTGGGAATGAAGATCACGTCTCCCGCCCGCACCTGAATGTCAGCCGGGGTATTTTCCCAATGTTTGGTGTTCGGAGTGATGTGAATGACCAGGCGTCCTGAAGGCGGCGAATTCTGCAGCTTCTGCAGCGCAGACTGCCATTGGTTCACGGCAGCTTCTTTGGCCATCTTTTGATCAGTGTCCTGGTCCGGAATTAAGGTGAGGTTCGCGCCGTCAATCCGCACTTGCCGGATCAGCTGCTCACGGTTGTCTTCTTCCAGTTGGCGAACTTGCTTGCGCTCGAAAACTACTCCGTATGGATACGAATCGCTGCGGAACCCGCCCGCGCGTTTTAGGATTGAACTGAGGCGCTCGCCTTCCTGAATGCCGTATGTGCCGGGATGGATTACCTCACCCTTAACCGTGATGCTGGCGCCGACATCGTTCCATCCGGCAATCTGTTTAATTGTTAGAACGTCGCCATCATGCAAGACAACGTTGGTATCGGGCTCTCCGGCCATGGCTTTTGCAATCGGAACACTCACGGTTTCGCCAGCCACGCTGGTGCCTTGCACCAATTCGTACCGGGTGAGGTCGGCTGTCTCAGCGAATGCGCCACGCTTGAGGCCGCCCGCAACCCGAACCAGATCGGTCGCGGTCATGCCCTCACCGAGTGGATATTTTCCTGGTCGTGCTACTTCTCCCTGAACTACCACGGTTGCGGGATCAACTTTGCTCAAATCGCGATGAACAAAGATGCGGTCTTTGGGCGCAAGCAGGATATTGTCTTTCGCATCACCCGCGAGGGCCTTCTGCAAATTCACGCTGATGACTTTGAGCTTGCCGTCTTCGGTGTGGCGAAACACCTGCGCGTCATCGAGTTCGGCTTCCGGAGTTGCGCCGCCTGAAAGATAAATTGCGTCGCGTAGATGAGTCGATCCATTGGTGATGTGGTCGCCAGGATCGCGAACTTCGCCGCTTACTGTAACCTCTGGCTGATCTTCAAAGTCGTACCGGCCGAAGACCCTGACGGTATCGAAAGGCTTCAACGTCAGATCCTGATCTTTGCCAGCTAGAGCATCTCCCAAGTTGAAGGCGAGAACGGTGGGCGTGTAATCAGGAGCTTGAAGGCGAATTACTTCGGCGTGCTGCACGTAGGGCTCTGGAAGCAAATCGTTGTAAGAGTGAATCACGTCGGTCAGCTTCATGCCATCGTGATAGGCGTATTTTCCGGGGCGGAAGACGTGGCCGTCGAGATAAACAGTTTTCTCCGAATACGGGAGAATCGGCGAAATTCGAATCTTGTCGCCGTCTTGAATTGCGAAATCATCAAGCGCCTTATTGACCGCTTGCTCGTCGTTGGCCTCGGGCATATCAAGCTGCAGCATGGTATGGCTCTGGTGAGCAATCACGCGCTCGACTTGAATATGGCGATAAGTGCCGGACGGCAGCACGCCCCCGGCAAGCTGCAGCGCTTCGGCAAGAGTCTTTTCGTTTCCCAGTTCGTACACCGCCGGGTGCATGACCATGCCTTCGACGGTCACCTCAGCTCCAACTGCAGGCACTTGCAGGGTGTCGCCCGACTGAATGCGAGCAATAGAGTTATGCACACCGTGAAGCAACAAATCGTAAGCATCGACTTCCTGCACCAGTTCTTTGCCGCGATATAACCGCAGATGCCGGAGAGAGCCACGTGAGGTCGGGCCGCCAGCCGCGTATAGCGCGTTCAAGGGCGTGGAGAGCGAACTGATGTCATAGGCACCGGGGTTTTCAACTTCGCCGACTACGTACACCCGCACGCTGCGAATGCGCGAAAGTGAAACGTCGGCTTCTACTTCATGAAATTGAGTGCGCAGTGCGGCTTGCACCACGCGCTGAACATCGCTCAGAGTTCGCCCCGAGACATCTATAGACCCGACTTCCGGAAGAGCCAAACGACCGGAGCGATCCACGACTCGCTGCAAACGCTGCGCGACTCCTCCCCATATGTCGACGTTGACGCCATCGCCGGGACCAAGAACATAGTCCGGCCCGGCGGGAAGATCCATCGGCAACGTATCAAGATTTCCGGTCCCATTGCGGAAAATATTAGCGCCGAAATGTTCCAATACTGCTGGACGCGGCGACACCTGCGAATACAGGTCGTACAAAGATGGAACATTGGCGTACGGATTGGCATGACGTCGAATTTGCGGGCGATCAAGGTTCAAGTCTTCGGCAGAAGGAAGCTGACGTCGAGGATATGCGAGTTTTGACTGCAGCTCGTTTTCAGAGGCCCGGCCGCCGAGGTCTGTGCTGCCTCTTTGCTGGGAGTTCATCGCTCCGAAAGAGGGAGCCCCCGCCGACAGCGAACTGGTGTAGTTCGGAACTTGTGACCTTGCCCCGCCGCGGATCGCGGTAGATTCGTCGAGCGTTACTGGGTTGAGAGTGGATGACGAACTGGTATTCAGAAGTCCTGGCAGTTGTTCGGGTGCAATGCGGCCCATTGTGCCTGGTTCGGAAACCGGGGCACTGGGCTCTACACCCATGCCGTCATATGAATCCAAATTCTGTGGCAAACCGGTCATTTCGACCTGGCGCTCAGGATTGTTAACAGCTGGAGGGTTTTGCGGAACAGACGGATTCGCAGGCTGGATCGGCTGCGGCTGAGGTTGCGGTTGACCAACACGATTTTCTTCAACGCTACTGTCGTGTTTGTCCCAGTAGATATCTTCCTGACTCGAAGACGTCGGCGCTGCACCTTCCGGTTTTTGCGTTTCCGGGGCGATAGCCCGGTTTAGAGCGACTCGCTGATCGCGCTCATGTTGCCGCTGGATTTCTTCCAGCCTTGGTTTTGCCCTGACATAGGCGCGGTCCTCGATTTCACGCGTGGCTAGAACACAAATGTTGTGATCTTCGTGAAGCAACTGGAAGAGCGCATCGTCGGTCAGGTCCTCGGGATCAAGTATCCTGCCTTGTTCATAGGCTTTGCGCACCAGCATTTTCTTGACCTGCAGCAGTAACCCAGGCTCCTGGCGCAACAATTCGATGATCTTCTCCGGCGATAGTGCAACCTGCTGTTCGGCTGCTTGCTCCGCCCGCGACTTCGCGGACATTGATTCTGTGTCATAACGCTGATTTTGGGTCTGAGCTGAAAGCATGCCAGCACTGATCAGACATACCAAAATCGCGGACATTAAAAATCGTGTGCCCTGGACCGCTAACCTGGTTTTCGAGTTCGTACTCAATGTCCAGTCTGTTGCCTGGTTCATGACTTGTTCACCCTCGGTTCTCCGCATCAACACTACCCACTGACCTCACACTGCTTCCAGATCGGAGCCGTCTATTTCGAGGGCCACGGACCGCATGAGGACTTCGACAGAAATCACTACCCGATATTTATCTTTCTTGCGTGAAAGAATCCCTTCCGCGCCAGCCATTGGGCCACGCACCACGCGAACTTTTCTGCCGATTCGCAGATACGGGCAGGGCTCAGCGAAGACTTGGTTATCAAGCGCATTGCGCAGGGCTTCAATCTCCACCTCCGGCAGCGCTGCCAGCTTTCCGTTAAAGCTGACCAGGTTCACCGCTCCCGGAATTCTCAGGACATGCAACTTGTTCTGTTCTTCGATTCTTACGAAGACGTAGCCGGGGAATAACGCCAGATCCACTTGCTGGCGCCGATCTTTCCATCGGTGCCAGCTCCGGTAGAGAGGAAGAAAATTCTCGACGCAGCGTTCATTCAACTGCTTCGCTACCACCTTCTCGTGACGAGGATTCGTGTAGAGCGCATACCAATGTGGGACACTAGTTTCACGATCCGAGATTTCGCCGGAAATCAGAGGGTTTGTCATGAAAAATCGTGGCCCTGAATTAAGCCTTCCGCTTACAGC
The DNA here is from genome assembly GCA_035572845.1 of Terriglobales bacterium. Lineage (GTDB taxonomy): Bacteria > Acidobacteriota > Terriglobia > Terriglobales > Acidobacteriaceae > Gp1-AA145. The sequence continues at coordinate 10,460 of DATNAF010000283.1, read as the reverse complement.
TTCGCCACCTCACTTACATCGGCCTTTGTGAGATGGCCAGAGGTTAAAGTTTTTTAATACAGCTACTTACGGCGTGTAACAAACAACACACAACTAGCTACATAACTCGCAGAAGCGGCGGCATCGTCTTACCGCGAATGACGCTTAAAATTCCTTCTTCCGAGCTCTCAATGGCGGTTGAACGAATATCCGACCAAAAGAAAATGGTGCTGTTTTCTTCCGGCGCCACCGCCAAAACTTTCACCAATGGATAATGGAGGAGAAGGTAGTCGCAGATGGGCGGACGCTCGCCAGGTTTATCCAAGGCAATGATTACGAAATCAGGTTGTGAATCGGCCACGGCTTGGGCAATTTCAGAGTCATCCTCCAACTCACCCAACACTTCGATATCTGGTTGTTCAGAAATGGTGGCAAGAACCACATCTCGCATTAATCGAGGTCGGTTTGCCACCAAAACTCTGATTTTTCGCATAGGAAGCTCCAAGCACAGGCGCGAGTGGCTGCATTATGAACTGTGAGTAGCTGGATTGTAAGAATCAAAAATGACCCCAGAAACGTTTGGACCAATGCAGGACAACTGCGGTACGCGGATTGGACTTAGTACTAATCGCTGGAGGTATTGAGTACCAATTTCGTACTAACACGTTGGGGATTGCACCAAAAGGAATGCAGCTTCATGTCGGGATTAGTACATTCTGAGATCGTTTGATGAATTCGTTGTGTAACTGCGGCCTGATTGACGCAGCTCACAATGCGATTTCAGGAAGATGGGCTGGAGGAAGTGCAGGAGTACATTTCAGATCTGGGCTAGTGAGGATTAAGGGTCACACCGGGATTCCTTCAGTGCGGCAGATATCAACAACTTCTAAGCGGTGGCTGGCGCCTAATTTGCGAAGCATCCGATGAACGTGGTTGCGGACCGTCTGCTCTGCTAATTGAAGGCGGTTCGCGATTTCTTTATTACTGAAACCTTGCGAGATCAGCCCCACAAGTTGCTGTTCACGATTGGTTAAGCCCAAGCGTTGGCGGGCGTGAAAATTGGGCATTTGGTTTTGCTGGGCCGCAAAGCGGAAGAGAAATGCGCAGAGTTGAGGTGAACAAAAAGCATCTCCGTTGGCCACGGTACTAATCGCACCGGCAACTTCCATGGCCGAGGCATCCTTCACCACATAGCCCATTGCGCCTTCACGAATCGCACGCAGGAACGGCTGCCCGTCACTCTCCATTCCGATCATCACCAATTTAATACCGCCAAGCCGTTGCTGAACGTCGCGCACCAACTGGACCTGCATCGTGGTCATAGTGAAGGAATCGATGACGAGCACATCGGGAGAAGCAAGCACGATATTTTCGATGGAGTCAGTCGTCAGAGCGCACGAACCGACAACCTGAAGAGATTCTTTCTTGGAAAGAATTTTTGAAAGAGCTTCGCGCAGAAGTCGATTTTGAGCAATCAAGAATACCGTGGACCGCCCGTCCACAATTATTGGCGCCACTGCTTCGTTCATCTAATTAGGTGCTCACTCCTCGATTCGGGCTAGCTCGATTTTTGTTTGAGGTCATCAGCTTTCAGACGAAGTAGATCCACCGCTCTGGGCCTTTCTCGTAACCGCCAGTACAGGCCAGTGCTAAAAGTAGTAAGGCTTGCGTTGGGTCACGTGGGAGTGAACACCGCAGCACTCCAAATAACTACCCCAATGAGCTCTGTGGAAAAAACTTCTTAAATGAACGTTGTTCTAACCCCTTGTGTTGTTACGCGAAAGACACGTGCTATCGATATCGGCAGTGGAGCACAAATTCGAATAATCCGTATTGACTGATCTTTGAAATTTACGAAAACGGAACAGAGCTGGGAGGGAGTGCTCTGCGGGTTGCCCCACATAACGCTATCGGCAGCCTTGTAGCCAGATTCTCGAAGGATTGAGCTCTTGCTGCACGACAGCAACTCTTTCCCCAGCCGAAGCTAACCTTGTTCTGTTTTTGTGACAGAGGTCTTACCGATGTGGAACTCATTATCTCGACCCGCGACCATCTAACCCTGAATTTTCTTTGTAAAGGTGCGCCGCGGAACAGAGCCGAAATTTTAACCTGAGACTCTGGATTGGCTTACAAAAATCTCGCAGCGGTCGGTTTACCGACCGTCGAGAAGAGCTGGCGTTCGCATATTGGATATTGTGTTCAGCGGATCCTGGGTGCGCGAAGCTCGACAAAGCTATTAAGAAACGCGGCGCTCTTTCAGGAACTGCTCACGATGCGATTGGTCCCGGAAAGCCTCAGTTCCTCCGGCGCGGGTAACCGAAAGGGCCCCTGCTAAATTGCCTGCCGCCAAGCAAGTTTGTACGTCCGATCCCTTGAAATATTCGTGCAGAAACCCGGCGTTGAAACTGTCACCTGCGCCAACGGGGTCAATTACTTGAAGCTTTAAAGCAGGACTCGACCACGTCTCTTCGCCTCGACGCGCAATTGCACCTTCCGCTCCGAGCTTCACCACTACCAACGGGACTATTTCCGCCAGAGCTTTCGCAGCAGACTGCGCATCATGAGTTTTTGTGAGGTTCATGGCTTCGCGAGCGTTGGGAAGGAAAATGTCGACATGCTGCAAAGCCTCGCGAATTCCGCCCTGCCAGTTGTCGTCAGGATCGTCATTGCAATCGAGCGACGTGGTCAAACCTGCAGACTTCATCTTCTTGAACAGCGTGGGGATATCGGCTTGCAACCCGCGCTGCAGATAATAAGAAGAGAGATGGAAGTGCCGTGCGGACGCAAGATATTCGAGGTCCAGATCTTCGATTCGCAAATCAGATATTGTCCCCGGATAAGTCAGCATGTTGCGCCAGGAATCCCGTTGCATGATGACGGTGAGTCCGGTTTTCCGTCTGGGAAGGACGGCAACTTTGCTGACATCGACGCGAGCCGCCGCCAGACGCGCCATCGCCAACTCACCGAATGAATCGGAGCCGACGCATGAGGCAAATCCGACGCGGCTGCCGAGCGAGGATAGATTGTGTGCCACGATCGCCGAAGAACTGCCGAGGGTAAGATTCAAATCTGACGCCAGCAATTCTCGCTCGCGCGGGATTTCCTCAGGAACACCATAGAGAATCAGATCGAGGTTCAACTCACCAACGATCGTTACGTCAAAACGGCGCATGGATTGTCCTCAGTTTTAAGCCTCAGCAAATTTCATTTCAGCCGGAGCAATCCGAAGCGCTCAGGCACGTGGAATGTATCGCTCATAACCGGCTGCCACATAATCTCTTTCTGTTCTTTCGGCGGGCCTTCGGTGCGATACATGTTGACTCTGAACATATTTCCCGGCGCAGGAGTTCGAGTATCTAGGGCCTTGAACGGAATCTTCATCGCGACATACCAAATGTGCTTTGCATTATCGATGCGGGTGACATGCTCGAAGCCCGAGTTCCACACCCATCCATTTTCGTGATGCGCTTGGTTCAAATCGATGTCGAGGTCAACCCATTCATTGTGCGGCGAGACTTCAAATTCTTTATAGCGTTTGATGTCTTTGAAATTTGACCCAATGAATACTTCAGCAACGTTCCAGTTCCACAGCTGGTTGGTTTCGTGATCGGTGTCAGGCGCGGGCTTCAGATACAAATCTTTGTAAGGACAAACAAATAGGAAGTAAATATTTTTATTGGTCCAGCGGGTGCGAATCTCAGTTCGATACTCGGGAAGAACCTGGCCGTGCTTGTCTACCTGCGCATAGAATGGCTGCGCCGCGCGCCAAAATGGCGAGTCCGCGTTGGTATTCAGTTCGATGTCGCGCCTTGCATGCAGGCTGCTAATAACGGGCGTTTCCTGACCCGCACAGGTCACGACGAAACAAAATAACGCTAGTGAGAGAGAGAGAGTCTTCATCCAGGGCATCATTGATTGGCCATTGCTTCGCGCGCGAGATGGTATGAAAGCAAGTGGTCGGGCAGCAAAAACACCAGCCGGAATTCCGCGTCTGCTTTTTGCTCACGGCCTAGCGCACGATCGATCATCGCTTCTGTGTAAATGGACAAACTATTGTTCGACATGGCGATTGATGGTTTCAGTTCAGAAGCGAGCCGGGATGCCCACGGAGTTTGTTCGAATCCAGGCAGCTGACGCGCGGCGAGCCACGCCCAAGCAATTTCGCTCCTGTCGGACTTTCCAGCCGCGCTTTCGAAGTGCTTACTGGCCGCTGCGGGCCTTCCGCATTGCGTGTCTATTTTTCCCAATAAATAATTCGCGCGCGCTGTGTCCAAAAATGGCTGCAGACCGTCCTGTGTGAAGCCGAGTCCTTCAACTGGAGAACCAATACGCTCGGAAGTGGTCACCGCTTCTTCGCAGTTTTTCTTCTTGGCTCGATCCAAAGCACGCAGCAGTTGTACTTCTATCCACACCTGGCGCACGTTTGTCCCGCCTTCCTCGCGCGGGAAGAATCGATTGTGAAAGAGAGCGGTAGCGCCATCAAAATCTCCCGCCTCAGCACGGTTCAGCGCTAATTCAAAAACAAGTTGGATGGGCATTTGCGCCATGTCAGGATAAAGCTCAAGAGCCTGCACCCGCTCGCTGCTGGGCCGGTTCAAAATACTCAACGCCTGATCGGCGCCCAGATAACCAGCTTCGTTTCGCCGATCATTTTGAATGCCTTCCCGAAAAACCTCGAGTGCGGCCGCCGGATCGTTTTTAGTGTGAAGCAGGGCCAATCCGAGGCTGGCATCAAGCACCGGAATCTTTGGATTCAACTTGCGCGCGCTTTGCCATTCCGCCAGAGCTTGATCGGTAAGTGCGCGCGAAAAATACAGAGTTCCAAGAAGATAATGAGCATTTGCGTCCGAATCGTTCGACTGCACTGCCGCGCGTAACACAGTCAAATCATCGGGGCTGCTGGGGAAAACATAGTCGGCGGGAAGCGAGGCAGCGATGCGATCGTCCTCTGCACTTGATTCACGCAACTTCATCCTGCAGTAAGCGCGATAGTAGGCCAGCATTGGATCGCGCCCCGGGGAAGTTACACCTGGCTCGCTCTCATCCGGGTGCGGGTCAGGATATTTTCGCGAAAGAACGTCAAGTGCGGGCCGATAAAGCCCGAGGCGCATGTACTCGCGCGCGATGTTTAAAATACGGCTGTGGTCATCAGCGAGATGCTGCAGATTTACCTCACCGAGTTCGTTGAGAAGAAAATCGCTCAGTGGGAAACGCTTTAAAGATTGTTGTGCAAGCGCATGAGCCTGCTTCTCTTCCCTCGCCTTTTCGATCGCGGCCAATTCCTCCGCGGCGCGTAGGTCGTTAGGCGCAGCCTGCAGCGCGGTGGATAGATAGAACTTTGCCTGATCCAGGTTTTTCTCCCGCGCCGATAGTTCTGCTAAACGGAGTGCAGCCGCAGCCCGCCATTCCGGCAATCGAAACGCAATTTCAAATGCATTGCGTGCTTTTCGCGGCGATTCAATGCCTTCGTATGCGATGCCCAGATAGTACGCAGTTTCTGCGTCGGTAGTGTTTCGATCCAACGCACGCTGGAGCAAGGTGGCAGCTTCGTCGTAATGTAATAGCGAAGCCGAAAGCCTCCCGGCGGCCTTTAGAGCAGCGTAGCTTTCACTATTTTTTTTGAGCAGGTCAGAATATGTCTGAAGCGCTTGCAAAAGCTCGCCGTTGAGCTCCTGCGTTTTACCGAGCTCAATCCAATCGTCCTCGCTGCGACTCTCGGGTGGAGAAATTTGATGCGAGGACTGCGGCCCAACTTTAATTTCCGAAGCCGGAGTCCAGTCGTACTCGCCTTCTGTTTGCTGCATCGCCACCGCGCCGGTCCGATCACGAACCGCAACCGTATATTTGCGGTCCGGATTCGGAACAGACACTTCATGAGACCAGGCATGCTCTGGAACCAGATCAGCGGTCCCACTCCAAATTTTTGTGTTGCCCTCGGAAACCGAAACCGTTGCCCCTGGTAAAGGATGGTTTGCGTTGAAGCCTATAACTAAGGAAGACTGTTGCCTTCGCAAAGCCAGAACACCGGACAAATTAGCGCGGGTAATCCCGCCGATGTCGCGCACCGGCATCCAGTATTCAGAAAAGTTGATTGTCTGCCTCGGTTGCAGAAACGCATAAGTTTCCTGATTCCGAAACAGGCCGGCTTGCACTTCCACATAGGCGCTGTCGTTATCAGAGAGAGCTTTGCGCCAGTCGAGTCCGTCCGCGTCAACTCCCCAGGACCAAGTCTTTTTTGCCGGAACTTCGTTAAAATTTGCGAAGTGTGCGGTGCCGGAATTGGTGTGGGGGTTCCACACACCCATAAACGGCTCGCGGCTTCCGTGCACGAAAAGCGATACCGGGCCGCTGGTCTGGTTATGAATAATGCTCAGGTCGCGTCCACTGGAATCAATCGGCCAAGGCTCGACTTCGGTGAATCCGTGACTTGCCGTAAAGCGCATTGGGTATTCGATTTTTGAATCGTCCCATACCTGGACTCCGGCATTATTCCACCAGTAGAAGCGATGGCGGACGTCGCTGCGGTTACTGAGCGTCACCCGCTGCTCCAGCACTGTGGACTTCGGTCGCAGCACCATCTCGACGCTCCACCGCATTCCATACACTCGGTCTACATTTCCCACCGTGACCGACGAACTGCCGTCGGAATTTTGCGCAAATGCGAAATCAATTGGGGACAGCGACATCCAGTTGTGCGAAACCGGAAAGTTGTACTCCACCCCAAACGCCGCCCAGGCCCCCCGATATCCGATGTTCGCCTTTTTGATCGAAGGATTGGCGTAGAACATCGGCTGGTTGTTGATCTTGTCAATGCAGGTGTAAAGATGACCGCCAAGGTCAGGCAGAATCGTGCATTTCAAATATTCATTTTCTAGAAAAATCGCGCGCCACTGGTGCTCGGTCCGGCGTGCGGTTAGATTTATGCGCAGAGTGTAGGGATAGTTAAAGCGTGTAGTCGCAAACTGATCAAATGGCGGGTTCGGGTCCGGCGGGCCTTCTTCGTAAGTCGGCAACGAGAGCGTCCCTTGCCACACTCGGACTTGCGCGCCCGCCGGCAGCGCGAACCCGGAGAGCAGCACTATCACAAACAAGTACCCTGGGAATTTTTTCATCAGGCTGAGAGATATAGCAACCAAACTGCGCTCTCGTAATATACCCTTTTCAGGACTGGCTCGGCAGTCGAATGCCGTAGATTTTTTTCTGCGGCACCGTTCTCGCAAGAACGCGGCCACAATTGGAAACTGAAAATATACGATGAGCAATACGCGCGGAGTCCAGGAAGGCCTGACTACAGTTCGGCGCGCCATCTCGCATTTGCGATGGTGGATTGCCGGCGCACTCTTTGCCTCGACCATCATCAACTACCTCGACCGTCAAACGCTCTCTCTACTGGCGCCATTCCTCAAAATTCAATATCACTGGACCAACACCGATTACGCGTACATTGTGATCGCATTCCGAATCGCGTACGCCATCGGCCAAACTGGGCTGGGCCGGCTGATGGACAAATTAGGCACCCGGCGCGGCCTGACGTTCACTGTAGCCTGGTATTCCCTCGTGTCAGTGCTCTCACCGTTGGCCAGTGGATTGTCTAGCTTCATTGGATTTCGCTTTTTGCTTGGGCTCGGCGAATCTGCGAACTGGCCGGCTGCCACCAAGGCCGTCGCGGAGTGGTTTCCCAAGCAGGAGCGCGCGCTGGCCACAGCGTTCTTCGATAGCGGATCTTCGGTCGGAGGAGCCATTGCTCCTTTTATTGTGTTATCCATTTACTTCCGCTGGGGATGGCGGCCGGCGATCGTAATACCTGGCTTGCTCGGGTTTTTATGGATACTGGTATGGCGCAAGATTTACGACTCACCTGAAAGGCATCCCCGGATCTCTGAGTCTGAACGAAATCTGCTGGCAAAAGATAAGCAGGACTTGGCGATCACTAAAGGACCCCAGCCACGCTGGAGCACACTGCTGAAATTCCCCCAAACCTGGGGAACCATCGTAGCGCGGTCGTTTACTGATCCCGTTTGGTATTTCGTCACCGACTGGTTCCCGATTTACCTCGTGGCCAAAGGCATTGACTTGAGAAGCGGCATCATCGCGGTCTGGGTGCCGTTCCTCGCCGCCGATTTGGGCAACTTTGCCGGCGGAGTCGCGTCGGGCTGGCTGGTGAAACGCGGCTGGCCATTGGGAAGAGCGCGAAAAGCGGTGGTGGTTTTCGGAGGAATTGGCGTAATGCTTCTGATTCCAACAATTTTTACGACCAGCCTCGCAATAATCACGTTGCTATTCGCACTGTCGACGTTTTCATACGCCGCCTTCAGCACTATCGCGAATGTGCTGCCGTCGGACCTTTTTGACAGCGGATCGGTGGCAAGCGTCAGTGGCCTGGGCGGCACCGGAGCAGGTATTGGGACCATCGTCGCGTTCGAATTGATCGGACACTATTCCGATTTGCGACAGGGCATGAGCACGCACGTATTCGATCCGATCATTATTGTGGCGGGATTGATTCCATTCATCGGGATGATTCTGGTTCTGCTGCTGGTGAGAAACACAAAAGCCACGCGACAAGGGCGCGTGCGCCCAATCTGATCGATCCGCTCAGAGTTCCAACTGATCTTGTTCCTCCTGCAACGAGAGCGGACGGAATTGATCGACAATGATAGCGATTCCGAGAAGAAACGTCGGCAGGTACATCACCTGTACGCTCCACCTCGAATAACAAAGGCTGCCTGCCAAAGCTGCAACGAAATATGTGAACCAGATCGAAAAAAAGAACAGCGCCTCCTGCATGTGTTGCTTCCGCATTTCGCGGAGCCGTTTCCCGTCGTGCTCTCCTGCATAAATCAAGTCATAGGATCGAAAGAGAACATGCGAAATAAGCTGCGACAGCTTATTCAGCATTCCGGTCACAAATGTGGTGTGCACAGTCAGGGGTCCAAGTCTGGTAAGACTTGCCGTTTGGATGCCCATCGCGATCGTAAGCAGAACGAGAAGCAGACAAATATCAGCCGTCGATTTCGATGTACCGGACAATGCATTGAACACTGCTATGAATCCGAGTATCAGCGCCGCTTCTACCGCGATGGTGACCGATGCGACGCTGCGCAAGTGCAGGCGGGCGCCTACCTCGATCAGTGCTCTACCGCCGATAGAGCCGAGCACAAAAGCTCCGAGAACGCTTAGCGCAATGGTTGCCGCAAAATACTGTCCAGCAACCAGATCGTGACCGAGATGCACCGTGTTTCCGGTCATATTCGCAGTGAATAGGTGATAAACGGCGAGATAGCCGACAACGTCGACGAATCCGGCAACAAAGGTCAGCAATAAAGCAATCCCTGCTTTCAGCTTGTTGTGAACTAATGACTGACTTGCCGCCATAGCAAGTTGGATGGCATTTAACTCACTCGCGTGGCGGGTCTTTCGGCTTGCCGATCGACGACAGTCCGGAGTGGTTTTTGCTACCCTGAGAGTTCGCTCGTAAGGCTTTAAGAGGTGATTATGTCAGGAGGAAGCCGCTTGCTTCTGCTGGTTCTCTTCTCTTTTCTGCTTATCGTCGCCGTTTTGGCGGACGACTCCGCCGCTCGCCCTTCAACTGCTTCTGGCCCTCCCATCGCCGAGCAAAAACCGGTGGAGGAAGATTTTTATGGACATAAAATTACCGATCCCTATCGATGGCTGGAGAATGCGAAAAGCCCGGAAATGCAAAAGTGGGTAAGCGAGGAGCTTGCTTACACGCGAAGCATTTTGGATCCGCTGCCCGGAAGGAATGAGTTGCACCAGCGTCTAGAGAAGCTGCTCTCGATCGGAACAATTTCTGCGCCGCAAATCGGCGGCAAATATTACTTCTATACAAAGCGCGAAGGGACGCAGAACCAGCCAGTGCTGCTGGTTCGCGAGGGCTTGCAAGGCAAAGACCGTCCGCTGGTGGATGTGAATGCTCTAGCGCCTGACGGAACTATTGCTCTTGATTGGTGGGCTCCGTCAGATGATGGAAAGTACGTCGCATACGGGACTTCGCCCAGTGGATCTGAAATCAGCACGCTCCACGTGGTCGTAACCGCAAGCGGCAAACTCTTGCCTGATGCGATCGAGCGAACGCGTTCGAGCAGTATCGCGTGGAAACTCGATGACTCTGGGTTCTACTACACACGGTATCCGAAGAAAGGTGATGTTCCGGAGGGACAGGAAAACTACAACCGCCATGCTTTTTATCATGCGCTTGGCTCTGATCCGGCGAAAGATCCTCTGATCTTTGGTGAGGGCCGCGATCCCCAGGACTGGCCGGATGTTGACATTTCTAATGAGGGACGCTGGCTATTGATTAGCGTTCAAGAGGGCTGGACCAAAACTGAGTTGTATTTGCAGGACCTAAAAACCGGAACGCCTCCTGTGCGAATCACCGAAGGCAAAGAATTTCTCTACAGCGGCGAAATTGTAGACGGCAAAATCTATATCACCACCAATGAAGATGCTCCCCGTTATCG
>DATNAF010000282.1:0-3446 GCA_035572845.1 Terriglobales bacterium | reverse complement strand
CTCGATCTGGCGGCGCATCGCAAGAGCCCGATCGGGCATATTGCTTCGTTGATGAAAGTCTTCATGCCGTACCTGACCTTTAATACTGTGTTCGATAATTCGCGGGTCACGTCTGAGCTGGGCCGCAAGCCGGTGCCGTTTTCGCAATACAGTTATCCCTTGCTGAAATTCAGCCGCGAAACGAATTTCAGCTTCCCCTATCAGCCCTGGCCGGCAAAAGTAGGGGGGTCCGCCGCATGATGGATTACGTTCTGGAGGCGTGGGTCAGCGCAAATATAGAGCGCGCCAAGGCCTCATGGATTCTTGGCGGAGGCGAACGCTGGCATCCCGGGAAGAAACTCAAGCTGTTGCTGGCCGGGTACAACGGCACGCGTAATACCGGTTCTGATGTGCGTCCGCAAGAGACCGTGCGCCAGCTTCGTCACATTCTTGGCGCTGACAATGTCGAATTCAGCGTGATGAGCCAGAACCTCGAGTTGACTCGCGGATACTTTGACGGCGCTCATCAGGTTCATCTGCCTGACATCTTTCCGCCGTTTCTGGCCCGAGAAATCCCGAAACATCATGGCGTGATTGTGGTCGAGGGCTCGGCCTTCAAAAGTAAATTCGCCAACGCGCTGACCACAATGATCATCGGTTCGCTCGGCACGGCAACCGCGCAGAACAAACTCGCAGTGGGATATGGATCTGAGGCCGGATACATGGATCCCTCTGTCGCGAAAATGTGCGGCCGCTATTGCAAAGATGCCCTGATCATCACGCGCAACGAAGAATCGCGTACCATACTTCGGAAATTGGGCGTGCCTACAGAGCTTGGCACTGATACGGCTTGGACATTCGAACCACTCCCGCCCGAGTATGGTCGCAAGGCTTTGCTCGACGCTGGTTGGGACGGCAAAATGCCGGTGCTGATCGTGTGTCCAATTAATCCCTTCTGGTGGCCGGTGAAGCCATCGCTGGTCAAGTACGCCGCCCGTGCAATCAGTGGCGCTTACAAGGAAAGCCACTATCGCACCGTCTACTTTCATAAAGACGGCCCTGACGTGGAAGCTGCATTCGAACGTTATCTGACGGCCATTGCGAAAGCGGTTGCTGGATTCCGGCAACGGCATCGCGTGTTCATCGCTCTCGCTGCTACCGAGGCGCTGGATACCCGGGCTTGCCGCCGGGTTTCCGAAAAGCTGGGCGGGGTCGCGGTCTTCAGTTCCGAAGATTATGACATGTTTCAGATGGTCAGCATCTTGCGCGCCGGACATTTGATGGCGTCCTCGCGTTTTCACGGCATTGTGACCTCCATGCCTGCGCTGGTTCCTTCGGCGGGAATCACAATGGATGAACGCATCCGGAATTTAATGCGAGAGCGCGGTCACGAAGACTTGCTGATGAATGTTGACGATCCTGACCTTGAGTCGAAGCTGCTCGTTGCCCTTGAGAAACTCGCAACTGACGGCGACAGAATTGCCGACGGAATCGGGCGCACCGTGGTCAGGAATTTGAAGACAATGGCTCGTATGGGTGTTTACTTCGAAGAAGAATTGCGCCGAAGATATCCTGAATTTCCCACGCGAAAGGGCGAGTGGAGCTGGGAAGATTATCTGCCTCCGCTTGATGAAGGATTACGTCGCCTGATCGGAATGTACCGCGAAAGCAAAATTTCCGCCTAATCCTGTTCAATGATGCAATTGCGGATCTTAGTTGCGAAGCAGCGGTAGAATGCGGCCCCATGGCGTAAGCCATGGGAGAAATAACCCAATGGAAAAATTCCGAAAGGGCGAAAGAACGTGAGGCTGACATTCCTCGAGAACATCTTCGGAAAGCTTGATCGAGTCGAGGACACCGTTCTTTGGGAGCTGCACGACCAATCTGCAAATAATAAAGTAAGTTGGGGGGTTACCGGCCCTGGCTTATTGAAGCGCATTTCACAAGCGCGTGCCTATCTTGTTTCCAAAAACCTCAAGCGCGGGGACCGGTGTGCCCTTCTTGCAGTGAATGGCATCGACTGGATCGCGCTTGATCTGGCCATCATGGCCGAAGGGCTGATCGTGGTGCCGCTGTATTCGCGCCAGGCTGCTGCGGAATTGGTGGCGATGATGAAAGATTGTTCACCGTCACTTATTTGCTGCGGAGATGAAACCTTACGTAATTCGATTATCCATAATTGGCCGGAAGCTCCGCGACAGGCATTATTTGAAGAGATCTTTGCTGGCCCGGTCTCAATATTGAGAAAGCCTCAAGTTCAGGATTCAGACATCGTCGCCATCATCTACACCTCTGGCACATCTGGCGAAGCCAAAGGCGTGATGCTCACTGCGGGAAACGTTGGTCACATCCTGCAATGCACTTCAGGACAGCTCGACATCCTGATGAAGCACCGGCCCGGCCAAGATCGCGTCTATCAGTGGGCGCCGCTGAATTTTGCGGCGGCATGGATTACTACACTCACGAGCCTGCTGCGCGGCAGTTCGGTTTCCATGAACACCGATCTGACCAAGCTGGCCGGAGAACTGCGCACCGTCGCGCCGGATTACTTTGTGAATGTCCCCGCGCTGCTCGAACGAGTTCGCAAAGCTGTCGACGAACAGCTTTGGAAGACCGCTGGCGTGGTGCGCACGGTTTACCTCAAGGCCAAGGCCGCTTACATGCGCAAGCAGGAGGGCAAGGCTACTTTTTCAGATTCCATTTGGCTGGCAATGGCAAATGCTGGTGTGTTCCCGACCATTCGCAAAAAGATGATTGGCTCCAATTTGAAAGCCCTCATCTGCGGCTCGGCTCCGCTAAGCGTTGAAACTCAGCTTTTCTTTATGATGCTGGGCATTCCCGTGCTTCAGGTGTATGGGTTGACTGAAACCACTGGAATCTGCACCATGGACGACCCGCGCCACGTCGAACCCGGACGCGTAGGTCTCGCCATCAAGGGAATTGAGATGAAGACCGCGGAAAACAATGAAATCATTGTCCGCGGGCCAAATATTTTCCCGGGATATTGGAACCGTCCCGACGAAACGGCGAGAGTCCTGCGCGACGGATGGTTCCATACCGGCGACCAGGGCGAGGTAAACGCAGCCGGTAATTGGAAAATTATTGGCCGCATTAAGAACCTCATTATTCTTAATTCTGGCCACAACATCGCGCCCGAAGCAATTGAAGACGAGATTCTGGCCCACCTTCCTTCTGCACAATTCGCGGTGGTGGTCGGCAACGGTCGAAGTTTCCTCACGCTGCTGGTGACGGGCGATGTGAGCGCCGAACAGGTGCAGTCTGCTATTGACGCGGTCAATCAAAGCCTGCCGCACTACAAGCAAGTGCGGGCGTTCCGGATAATTAAAGAGCCGTTCACCATAGAAAATGGCTTGCTCACCGCTAATGGCAAGCTCAAGCGTGACCTGATCGCGCAGCGCTTCCTGCAGCAGATCGAAGAGATGTACACCGTAAAGCAGAGCAGCACT
>DATNAF010000281.1:0-3604 GCA_035572845.1 Terriglobales bacterium | reverse complement strand
TCACGTTCCTTGTACGACGATCCAAAACCGCAGAGGCGAAATCTATTCAGTATCTCGGCGTTTCTGATTATGCGAATTGGCGAGAAAAGCAGAAGTTCCTCGTGGACGCAAAATCTTTGGCCAGCTCGCCTTGGCAAACACTTACTCCTGATGCCAAAGGAAACTGGCTGACACAAGGAATGCAAGATGACTTTGATCGGCTTCGTTCAATTGGCGGTTCCGGCGAGACGCTCTTTAACGAATACTGCTGTGGAATCGCGACCTCACGCGACGCTTGGGCCTATAACTTCAATCGTGAGTGCCTCTCTAAACAGATAGCGGAAACTTCCGCATTTTTCAACGAAGAGGTGGATAGGTTCCAACGGAGTGGAAAAAATCCCAACCTAGATGATTTCGTGCGGTACAACGACAAGAAGATAAGTTGGAGCCGAGATCTCAAGCTCGACCTGGTTCGAGGCCGTCACGTAAACGTTGCGCAAAATAAGTTTCGAGAGGCTCTGTATCGGCCATACTGCAAACAAAATCTTTTCTTCGACCGAGTTCTGAACGAAGAGGTCTACATATTCGAGCACTTCCTCCCAACGCTAGCGTCGGAAACAGAAAACGTCTTGATTGGACTGACCGGAATCGGTTCCGAGAAGCCATTCATGTGTTTGGCCGGAGCATCCCTGATGGATCTACACCTAAGCGGAGCAGCTTGCCGAACACAATGCTTCCCGTTCTACACGTACGGCGAAGATGGCTCCAACCGCCGCGAGAACATCACCGACCGGACGCTGAACGAATTTCGCACGCACTACAAAGATCAGAAGCTAAGTAAATGGGACATCTTCCACTACATCTATGGCCTTCTGCACTCGCCGGAGTATCGCGAGCGCTATTCCGCCAACCTGAAGCGCGAGCTGCCGCGCATCCCATTTGCCCCTGACTTCTGGGCCTTTGCCAAAGCGGGCGAACGCCTTACCGATCTGCACGTGAATTACGAGAAGCAGCCGGAATATGCGCTGGAGCGCGTCGAGAACCCGAAAGAAAAGCTGAGCTACCGGGTGGAGAAGATGCGGCTGAGCAAAGACAAATCCGCGCTCACCTATAACAGCTTCTGGACGCTGCGCGGTATCCCGCCGGAAACCTACGAGTACCGTCTTGGAAATCGTTCGGCGCTCGAGTGGGTCGTCGACCAATACCAGATCTCGACCGACAAACGCAGCGGCATAGTGAACGATCCCAACCGCGAAGACGACCCCGGATACATCCTCCGCCTCATCGGCCAGGTGATCTACGTCAGCCTTGAGACGGTGAAGATCGTGAAAGCGCTGCCCGCGTTAGGCATTGCCCAGAGCGCCGGAGCCGGAGCGGCGGAGTGAACGCTCCGTCGGCAATACCCGCAGCAAATTATGACGCACGTCTGATCGGCCAACTCATCCGAGAGGAAATAGCGGATTTCTGGAAGCATATTGATGACGAAACACTTACCCGAGATCAGGAGCTCAGGGGAGCGTTGCTAGCCTGGTTTTGTTATTTTGCTCCTGAGTTGGTCTCCGAGGATGCCCGTACGCTTCTTTTTGCCGTTCAGAAGCGCATACGAAGCATGCAAGACTTTCAGTATCGGGGTTGGTTTCGAATCCTGCCTATCGAGATGGCTTTATATGGATTAACTCGCGAATCCCATTGGCTGGATCGGCATAAGCAGGAGTTTTCATGTGGCGGTAGTGCACTTCGATTCTATGTCATGGAGTGCCTGGCGCTTGCGGCTCCAGAATTGAGCATTGATGATGATGTGTTGCACTGGAGGGTTCGCCGCAACTTCGAAGTCAGGCACACCTGCTGCGAATGGGGCGGTCTGTTGTTCTTGGCCGGGCGCGGCGAGAAGGATCGAAAGCAAGCGCTGGCTCGTGAATGGTCAGCAACCTATCGGTTAAACGATTCCGAACATCAGGTTCTCGATGCCCTAGCCCGATTCGGGATGGTTGAGAACCCATTTTTCGCAGGTCATTTTTCGAAAATTCAGAGCTACATCATCGAACGCCTCTGCATGCGTCGTTCATGCCATTTGGATATTCAAGAAAATTCTGTCCTGTTTGCTGGTTCTATTGCCGCACAAGTGGAAAGGCATCCTCTCATGGACAGTTACTTCCAGATTGCTGATAGCTGAGGCGGCCAGCAGCTGTGCTGTAGGCGCGGAGACATGCGTGCCGCGCTTCGCGCGGCACGCTGGGAATTGAGCCCGGCACGAAGTGCCGGGCCAACAGCAATGATGATTCCCTTCCTTTCTGCCGAAGGCCTCTGCGCAGCGGCAGCGGAGCGGACATGTCCGTGTGCCGCCCCTTAAAAGGGGCTCGGGAATGAATGCTCAACTCTTACCCGGCACGAAGTGCCGGGCTACCCTCACTGCGTACCGCGCGGGCGCGGCACGCATGCTCTGAACGTCAATCTGTTCTGGGATGTCGAAATCGTGCTTTTCGGCAGGCGTTCGCGGTCCGAACCGTCCGATAACGGTGTCTAACCGGGTTATGCGGCTACGTTGGCTGTTGATCCCGTTCTGGTCAACGCTTCTTTTTGGGCAGGTCTCTGGACGCTTGTATCTGGAGAAGGAAACCTTTGCGCCGGGCGAGCCCGTATTCCTTTATTCCGAGGTGACCAACACTGGAACGGAGGCGCTGGAGATCAACCATGCCGATCCCTACACCTTTTGCTCTGGGTACCAACTACACGTCTCTTCCGATGCCGACCCGAGTTCTTCATGCGGCGGCCGGGGGTTCGCGGGGAGCTGTTTATCGTCGTACTTGAAATTGAAGCCGGGCGAAAAGTTCACCGAGCGAATTGTCCTGAATTATGACCATAAGGTCAACGCGCCGGGAGACTACGATGTCCAGGCGGAGCGGTCCATTGCGTATGCGAACTCTGATGCGTTCCCCGACGTGCCGCATTCGCAAACCGTGTTACGCGAGCATTTTCATTTCCGCGTTGATGCCAATGCGACCATGGACTCGCGCGTTCTGGACAAACTGGTGGCGCAACTCCACTCCAAAGACTACGAGAAGCGCAGAGGCGCCGCGCGCGTCCTCTCCAGCGTTGCACCCAAGCCCTATGAAGACGAACTGCTTGCGCTGGCCGCCGATCCGGAGCTCAAAATGTTCGCGCCGATGGCTTTTTATCGGCTCAACACGCCACGTAGCATGGCGGCAATGGCCGAGCTGATGCGCAAGTCCCAATTTGGCACTTACGAGCACATGGAAAGCGCTCGTTACCTGGCGCAGAGCGGAGATCCGCAGTGGTTCTCCCTGCTGCTGGAAGCGGCACTGAAGAAGCCGCAAATCGGGGACTATCTGTCCGACGCCGCGCAAAGCGATGGCGAAACAATGCTGCCCTACCTCATGGTTTTTCTGCACAGTCCGGATATGGAATTTACGCGTGTCAACGCAATCTCCGCCATGGGCGACACCGGTGTGCGCGATGCCGTTCCTGTGCTCATCGAACTGATCAAAGATCCAGACGAATCAAGCGCGGAGAGAGCTCTTTGGGGTCTGCGTCAGCTTACACACATGAGCGCCGGCGAGGCGCCATGGGGGAGCGCGCGAACAAAGTATTCAAAATGGCTGGCGTG
>DATNAF010000280.1:0-3379 GCA_035572845.1 Terriglobales bacterium | reverse complement strand
CTTTTTTTATTGGTCCGCCGATCTGATATCCGATGTAGTTGTAGCGATACAGTTCCGGATCATTGTGCGGCGGTGTCGCTTTTGGATCGGACGGAGTCAATTGACTCTTCTTGTTGAACCAATCGTTGGCGTTCAGACTCTCGTTGCGATGGAAAAATCGAGCATCGCCATGCCACTGATTGGTACCGCCCTTGGTAGTAATCGCGATTTGGCCACCGGCAGCCTTGCCAAATTCAGCCTGGTAGTTCGAGGTTAAAACCTTTACCTCTTCGATCGCGTCGGGGTTAATCGTGACATGGGTTCCGCCGTTATTCCCGGTATCAACGTTAGAAGCGCCGTCGATAGTGAACTCATGTTCATTGGCCCGGGTACCATTGATGTTCATCGAATCCAAACCGCCGGTACCAGATGCGTGGCCATCAAAGCTGCTGATCACCCCGGGAATCAATTTCATGTAATCGAGAACATTGCGGCCGTTAATCGCGACTTCATTGAGTTGCTTGTTCGTGATCAGATCTGAGCGCTCACCAGAATTAGATTGCAATTGGAATTGTCCAGCGTCGGCGGTGACGTTCACGGTTTCCGTTGTGGCGCCAACCTGCAAGACAAAATCGCCCGCATTGAGTTTGTCGGCAGCGCTTAAAACCACCTGCCGCGATTCCAGTTTCTTGAAACCTTCGACTTCAACCTCGATGGAATAAGTCGCAGGAGGCAGGTTGGGAAACACAAATTCTCCGGAGGGTGAAGATTGGGTCGTCCGGGTTAGTCCGATCTGAGTTCCTCGAACCGTAACGGTCGCATTCGGAACGACGGCGCCCGTATTGTCTTTAACAGTTCCATAGATAGTGCCGGACGTGACCTGCGCTACCAGCGAAGGCCCGCCAAAACAGACGGCCATGATGCAGACACACAATAAATACGTGCTTCTAGTATTAAGAATGCGATTCATAAAATTGGCTCCCTCCCTCGTTCTTGAAGGAATGGATGATTTCGAGAAGCAGACGCGGCTTCCGAAAGATTGCCCGGTTTCAAGATGATCTGCACTTAACTACTTGCCCGATCCAACTACACTAAAACGCCTTTACTAGAAAACAACTGTATAAACCTTGTCAACACTGTACTTTCGTATAGTTACAAGGCTGGCGTCACCTTAATCGAGCGAGATAATTCCCCGCCGCAGCGCGACGGTTGCGGCTTGCGTGCGATCTTTCACGTTGAGCTTTTCGAGCACGTGGCTCACGTGTAATTTGACAGTTACTTCGGCGATGTTGAGTGCGCCGGCAATGTCTCTGTTGCCGAATCCCTTCGCGACTAAACGTAGCACGTCAATTTCTCGAGCGCTGAGTGCGCGGTGCGATTGCCGTTCGGCCAGTTGTGAGGCTACAACCGGGTCAAGATACTGGCCGCCGCGATGAACTTCGCGCACTGCGCGCAAAAGCTCTTCGCGGACGATACTCTTCACAACATATCCGCGCGCCCCGGCTTGCATTGCGCGATAAATTTCCTCTTCCCCTGAATGGGTGGAAACCATGAGAACGCGGGCCTGGGGAAATTCGCGGATTAATGCCGTTGTGCACTCAGCGCCGCTCATTCCGGGAAGGCGAAGGTCCATCATCACCAGGTTGGGACGATGTGCGCGGTATGCTTCCAGCGCGGCCTCGCCACTTCCCGCTTCTGCTACTACCTCGATGTCAGGCTCAACATTCAGGGAAGACGAGAGCCCCATTCGCACCATGAAGTGGTCATCAACCACCAGAATACGTATTGGTTTTAAGCTCGGCATGATTCGGATCGGTTGAATCCAGTGGAACTTTCAGGGAAATGTGAGTGCCGCGGCCGGGTTCACTGTCGACATTTAACTCACTGCCCATGGAGTACGCCCGTTCGCGCATATCGAGAAGCCCAAAGTGCCCGGTCGGTGCAGCGTGCGTTGCAGCAAAACCACACCCATCATCAATCACGTTCAGGCAAACCGCTGTTGACGTGTACAGCAATTCGATATTCACATTGCGCGGATGTCCATGCTTAACAGCGTTGGCCACAGCTTCCTGAGCAATGCGTAGCAGATTCATTTCTTTCTGCCCCGGCAGTCGCACTGGGGTGCCATTAATAGTGACCTTTACCTTCGCCCGATCGGCTGAGACCAGCGGCTCGACAACTTGCGATATCGCCGACACCAGGTCTCCATGCTCCAGCAACTGGCAGCGCAAGTCCCACACTGAGCGCCGTGCCTCGACCATGCTGTGGCGACTCATGTCGCGAGCGGCTTGAAGCGCCTGTTGCGCCACACGCGGCGCCTGCTGAAAGCAATCCGTCGCCAGATCCAATTGCATGGTTATGCCGGCTAGTTCCTGTTCCAGAGTGTCATGCAATTCCCGCGCGATGCGGTTACGCTCTTCAAGCACCGCGCTGTGTTTCAATTTCTGCCGGGTGATGAAGATTTGCTCTCGCAGCCGCCTTCCCAACAGCACCACCCACGCCACCACTACCAACAGGATGCTTACAGTAATGGCAAGTAGCCAGACGGTGTGACGCAAATTCCACCACGACGGAGCGCGCAGCACGAGTATTTCGTGAGGCGAGCGCAACAATATTCCCAAAGATTCCGGACCGCGCCATAATCCTCCGCTGCGAACCAGGCATATGCCGGTGACCCGCACTATGCTGTTCAAAGGGATCGCGCTATCTGAGCTAAGACCCGGCGGCAGCGTGGCATCGAAAACCACATCCCGACTTTGCAGCATGAGCCGAATACCATCCGGCTGCGCTTGCCGGCTCAGCAATTTCGCATCGGTCGTGACTAGCACGCTATCGAATTGTTCCCAGGGTCTCGTGAAATCCATTCTTACTGGCTGCGGTTCATTCGCGTGGCCCAGCCGATGAAAGACTGCGTTCTCCAGAATTGGAGTAGTACCGCCCATCGCGGGAAAGCCGAGCACGTCCACGATGTCGCCTATCGCGAGCTGAGTAGATTGCGGCGTTAACACTCGAAGTCCTTTGCCTTGGATCTGGACAAACAAGTCGCTTCCGAGATGTTGGTACTCGACGACACCGCGCAATCGAACGCGATGGTGAGCTTCCATTCCCGGCGAGAAGCGCAGTAAGGCTGAGACTGGAACTTCTTTGGCCGGCGCCTCTATTTTTATGAAATTCAAGCGCGGGACGTAGAACAGAACTCCGGTCAGTTGGCGATCGACGTTGTAGAGACTGCCGCACACTCCCTCGATCAAAACTTCGCTGTCCACCCAGGATGAAAAATTCTGTTCGCGATCAATCGGCGCCCGGACATTGAACTCTCCTCCTTCGGAGGCTATGCGCAACGCGAGCGTTGGTTCGCGCCACGAGGTCTTATCAATCACCGCCGATCGCACGATGCCCC
>DATNAF010000279.1:0-3607 GCA_035572845.1 Terriglobales bacterium | reverse complement strand
CCTGGGCGGATCCGTAGGAATTGTCTTAGGTGTGATCGCGTCCGCGATCATTTCCAACGTTTTGCAGTGGACGACTTTGGTTTCCACAACTTCGATCATCGTCGCCGTCTTTTTCTCGGCGGGAGTGGGCGTTTTCTTCGGCTACTATCCCGCGAGCAAAGCGGCACAGCTTGATCCTATTGAGGCGCTTCGATATGAATAAGGTTCTTCGCAATTTGGCTTTTGCTTTGACTTTGTTGGTTGTGCCGGTCGGCATCGGTGCGCAGGGCGGCCAGGGCGGAGGAGGTTTCGGCGGACGCGGTGGCGGTGGTGGCCGTGGACAAGGCTTCCCGGGCGGTGGGCGCGGTGCACGCGGCGGATTCGTCCCCAACGGACCGGCTGGCGCGCTAGCCGGACGGACAGACATCTATAACTCCACAAATGGCGTTGAACCAGTTGGAAAGGCGACCGCGGCGGGCGAGCATTTCTTTATCATCGGGTCAGTGGATCAGTCGCAGCAGCAAATGCTGCTGAAATGGCCTACAGAGGTGACTCTGCTTCTTAAGGTTACGCCTGACACAAAGTTCTCCAGCGAGGCGGGAAAACCGCTGAAGTTTGCCGATTTCCGCGCAGGCGACACGGTTTGGGTTTCGTACAAGGGCACAGGTGCCGACGCGACAGCCGTGCATGTTCGCGCGGGCGTCATGACGGTGGCGGAGTTGCACCAATACTATTTGGATTATCCGGTCATCAAGTAAGTGGATTCCTCAAATAAGACGATCCCGCCGGGCATGATGCGCTCGGCGGGATTTTAGTTTTCTGCGGGCCGATTTTTCACTGCTAAATGCTGAGGCCAGACGCACCAGTCACTCCACAGGCTCAAAGGCAGCCTGCGCAGCATCTTCCCGAACCTGAGCGGAACAGTTCGCGGCGATCCATGATGCCAGAGCGCGATAACGCGACAAGAGCACATTGTTGGCGCTTCCCGTAAGAGGCATGCCGAGGGTCAAGGCCTCGGTCAATTGCCGATAGTCGTTCGGGAGGCGTGTAAGAACGGGACGCGAGCTTTGTTTTTCAAACGCCGAGAGCATTGCATCATCATTTTGCCTCCAGCGATTGACGATCACTTGAATTCGCTCACAGTCGATGCCAACGGCGGCCGCAGCCGATATATGACGCCCGACCATCCCGAGCGCAAGAACACTCGGCTCAGCGACAAGCAGGAGAGTGCCGGCGTGAGTAAGCACCGGCGACCATTCCGCCGCGTTCACCACTCCCATATCCACAATTGTGAATTCGAAAGCTGCTGCTGCAATCTCCACCAATTTGGTCAGTGCAGCGAGCGTAACGCTCTGCCTCTGCTCGGGTTTCATGGGTGCGTGAAGCGGACCGGCGAGAATCTCAATGCCGGTCTTGTGCCGCATCGCCATGCTCGCGAGAAGCGCCTCATCGAGGCGAACGATTCGTTCGAGCGCATCGAGAATCGTGAAGCGCGGCTCCAAATCCAGCATTAACGAAATCTGGCCGAACGGCCGCGCCAAATCGAGCAGACCTACGCGCCTCCCTGTCTGCATCGCCAACTGTACGGCAAGGTTCAGCGCCACCGTGGTGGTCCCCACGCCGCCCTTCGACCCTGTGACGACAATCGTTTGTTCAGTCATGCCGCTCGAAGTCGTTCCGTGTAGCGCCTGCTACGGCTATGCATGCCGCGCAGACTACGCACTTCCGTATTTCGAGTAGTGCATCCCGAATGCCAGCCGGAGGACCAAATCGCGCGCGGACGATTAGGGAATTCTAACTTTAGACAGACTTCAGACATACCTCGCGCGACAAGTGTGTCGGAATATGGCTCTCGGTAGCAGGGGAAGATTGAACTCTGTGAGAAGGTCGGGGTCTATAACGATAGCAACCGGATTTATGGAGCGGGCGATGGGAATCGAACCCATCGCGAAACACGGCTAACCTATTGAATCCATTTATTTCTACTCGTCGATCGGGGTCCAGAAGGGTCCACAATCGATGCTACTTTTTCGACTGCTTGCCGATGTGCCTCACCTACAACGTGACCGTAGATCTGCAATGTGGTGCGAGCATCGGCGTGCCGCAACTGGCGTTGGACGACCTTCGGCGTTGCCCCTGAATCGAGGAGCAGCGCTGTGTGAGTGTGTCGAAAGGCATGAAGACCGCATCGTGGGATTTCGAGCGCGTCGAGAATCGGCCAGAGGCGGTACTCCACGACATTATTGGAGGATGGTGGTCGGAGGTTTCTTGTGACGAAGAGGAAACCGTTGGGATTGGGTTTCCAAACCGTCCGGTAGCTTTGCAGAATTCCAACGAGCGGTTCTGGAATTGGAAGTGTCGCCTCGCTTTCGCGACTTTTGGGCGTTTGCGTCTTCCCGTACCAGGCCGTCCTTCGAATGTGCAGAGCTCGTAAGTTCAGGTCGACATCGCCCCATTGAAGTCCCAATGCTTCCCCGGCTCGCAATCCATCCAGCGTGCAAATGCAGAATAAAGTGCGCCAAGGTTCCTGAGCCAAGGCTAGGATTCGCTGAACCTGGTCGATCGTAAAATGCGGAGCTTCAGATGCGACAGCCCGCGGTGGCAGGTGCAGCTTGGCCATATCGATGCGATCACAGCTATAACCCCAATTGCGTGCTGTTCCCAGGATCGATGAAATCGTCGCCATGACGTTCAGGATCGTCTTTCGGGACACGGCCTTATCCGTGGCTCTCTCTGGCATGCGAGTGATAAACCTCTGCTGATTCTCCACGCCAAATTCATCCAGTCGGAGTTTGCCGAGTTCCGGAGTGATGTAGCAGTTTAGGTGCGAGCGGACCGCCCGTGCCGATGATGGTTTTTGTGTGGTTAGCACTTCGGTTTTCCAGCGTTCAATGAACTCGGCGAACGTAGCTGCACGTCCGGGCCGATAGTCCAAGCAATTGATACGGGCCAACATGGAAGCCAAACGGCGCTCGGCGAGCCGCTTCGTAGGCAACTCGCGCTTCGTGCCAAGGATAACAGACCGTCGAACACGCCGAATTGATCCATAGCTATCGACAACGTCTTCCCTATACCTTCCAACCCATTTCTGTTCGAGTTTCCCCTTCAGAAACACACGTCCAGTTTGGTACCGCTTTCGGGCCATCAGGTTCTCTCTTCCCGATGCCCCGACTGTCCTTTCGGGACAGAGTGTATCAAATTGCATGTCTCTGGAGCCTAATGACATTTAATCTCGCTGAATGGAATCGTTGGGCGGCAATAGGTTCTGCCGGCGCGCTGCCAAAGTCTGAGTGAGTTGAGCCTGTGCTTTCTCTACTGTCCGCCGAGCGTAGTCCTCCGGATTATGCTTTTCGTGCGCTCGGAACTCGGCGATGTCCCGCATGATTTCCTCAGGTGGAAGTCCACGCCCAAGTGCACGTTTTGCGTAGGCCCAATCGTGCTCGGACTGGCTTAGCTCGCGAGGGGTGGATGTAGCTCTGTGATCGCGGGAGGGATTCCATCGCGAATGGCTGGAATCGACCGGCTCGGTACGAAGTTTGAAATCTCTTGGGCGATACGTGCCAGCTGTATGGGAGCGGACAGCAATGCGGAAGTCCTCTTCGTATTTCTTGTTGGCGAAACCCGGAAG
>DATNAF010000278.1:0-9715 GCA_035572845.1 Terriglobales bacterium | reverse complement strand
CCGAAAAGTTCATCGAGAAAACGAATGGTAGGTTGCGACAGCCCGCGCGGATCAAGCTCCGCCCGATCTTCTCCGCAAGCCACAGCTCGCCATTCATTCCAATCGGGCAACTTCGCGCCCCGCACTTTTTTGTGAACGGCGGGAATGGTCTTCGCGAGGTCACCGATGATTGGGAGTTCGCACGCGCGCACGCGGTCCAGTTGCGCGGGATCGATTTCAAAGTGCACGATTTTGGAATGCGGGGCAAAGCGGCTGGGGTCGCCCGTGACTCTGTCGTCCAGACGTGCGCCGAAAACCAGGAGCAGGTCGTTTTCATGCAGCGCCATGTTAGCGGCGCGAGTGCCGTGCATTCCGACCATGCCCAAATAGTAGGGAGCTTCAGGTTCAACCGCGCCCAAGCCGTGGACTGTGGCGAAGGTTGGAATGTTTAATTCATCCAGCAAACTTCGTAATTGCGGGATTGCGCCTGAAAGTTTCGCGCCTGCGCCGATCAGTGCCACCGGTCGCTCTGCCTTTTGCAGTAACGAAATCAGCTTGTCGCCAAATGCCGCTTCGACTGCGGAATCGGCTGGCCGCGGTTTTGGAGTGAACTTCACCGGGCCGGCGAATTCGATTTTTGCTTTGAGGAAATCAGTCGGAATATCGATCACTACTGGCCCCGGCCGGCCTTCGCGTGCCCAATAGAATCCCTCTGCAATGACGGCAGGAATTTCTTCAATGGAGCGGACGAGCCTGCTCCACTTTGTTAGCGAGAGGGTCAAGCCGAAGACGTCGGTTTCCTGAAAAGCATCGGAACCTATCAACGCGCTGCGGACCTGCCCAGTGATGCACACTAGCGGAACCGAATCCATTTTTGCATCGGCGATGCCGGTGACCAGGTTGGTAGCGCCGGGCCCGCTGGTGGCGATGGCGACCCCGACTTTCCCAGTAGCGCGTGCATGACCTTCTGCAGCGAAAACCGCGCCCTGCTCGTGACGCGTGAGCACGTGGCGAATGCCGCTGCCATCCAGCGCGTCATAGAGAGGCATGATCGCGCCGCCTGGATAGCCGAAAACCAGGTCAACGTCTTCCGCCCGCAGGCACTGCAAAAATATTTCCGCGCCTCTAAGCATTTACGACCTTCTTTTTCTCGGTTGTTTCAGCCTTGTGCGCCTGTTTGCCGGAGTCTTTCTGGAGCCACGACATCATTCCGCGCAGGTTTGCTCCCACCTCTTCTACCTTGTGCTTCTTTTCGGCTGCGCGCAGGGCGGCAAAGTTCTTTCCGCCAGTCTTGTTTTCCGCGATCCATTCACGCGCAAAATCTCCGGCTTGAATGTCGGCAAGAATTTTCTTCATGGCCGTGCGAGTCTCGTCACCAACAACTTTCGGCCCGCGGGTAAGGTCGCCATATTCCGCGGTATTTGAGATCGAATACCGCATTCGGTCCAGTCCGCCTTCGTAAATCAGGTCCACAATCAGCTTCATCTCGTGAATGCACTCGAAGTACGCAATCTCTGGCTGATACCCAGCCTCAATCAAAGTTTCGAAACCTTTCTTCATCAACGAAGTCAGGCCGCCGCAAAGCACCGCCTGCTCGCCGAACAAATCGCTTTCGGTCTCTTCTTTGAATGTGGTTTGCAAAACCCCGGCGCGAGTAGACCCAATGCCATAGCCGTACGCAAGAGCTAGTTCGTGAGCGCGACCGCTGGCATCCTGCTGAATGGCAATCAAAGCAGGTACGCCACGCCCCTCGGCATAAACCCGGCGCAATAAATGGCCCGGGCTCTTGGGCGCGATCATGACTACATCGACATCAGGCGGGGGGACAATGGTCTTGAAATGAATGCTGAAGCCATGCGAGAAACCAAGAACTTTGCCCTTGCTCAGTCCGGGTTTAATCGCGGACTCATAGAATTCGGCCTGGGTTTCGTCTGGAGTTAAAATCTGGATCCAGTCGGCCTTTTTCGCAGCTTCGGCGGGAGCTAGAACGGTGAAGCCATCAGCCTTGGCCTGTTTGGCGCTAGCCCGAGTCGGGTCGAGACCGACGATGACGTTGTAGCCACTGTCGCGCAGATTCTGCGCCTGAGCGTGGCCCTGGCTCCCGTAGCCAAAAATTGCAATAGTCTTGCCCTTCAGGGCTGAAGGATTAGCGTCGTGCTCGTAAAAAACTGTGGCCATTAAGTCGTCTCCTGAGATTTCGGCGATAAGGCTGCTCCGGCAATACCGACCGACCGTCCGGTCGGTACTGAATATGCTAACTGCGAATACCGCTTCCTGTCAAGAAATTGCTATTTCACCGAAATTCGCTTTAGATTCGCTCTCAGTCATATCCAATCCAGCGATTAAAATGGACACCTAACTCATAAGAAGGTAGGACGAAATGGCTACGATCCGCGTAGTACTCCCATTCCATCTGCGAAATCTGGCACATGTCGGCAGCGAAGTGCCGCTTCAAGTCGAAGGGCCCGTCACGCAGCGTTCGATACTCGATGCCTTGGAGTCGCATTATCCCATGCTGCGGGGTGCGATCCGCGACCATGACACCATGCAGCGCCGGGCATTCCTGCGCTTTTTCGCCTGCGAGGAAGATCTCACCCACGAATCGCCAGACGCATCCTTACCCGAGGCGGTTGCATCCGGCAAAGAGCCGTTCATCGTGATCGGCGCGATTGCAGGCGGGTGATGCGATCAGAGGTGCTAACATTTGGCGTGCAAATGAGCGACACAACTCCTGCGGCCCAGGCGATCCAAACCGAAATTTATCGAAAAATGACGGGGAACAGCGCCTCCTGCTTGCGCTTGATATGAGCGACTTTGCACGGGAACTCGCTGCCCAGCAGATACGAGACGATCATCCGGACTGGCCACCGAATCTGATAACTAGAGAACTTATTCGAATTTCGCTCCTGCCGGAGCCGATGTCTGCTGGGTTGGTAGAACGCCTGGGTCTCTAGAAAAATCTTCGACACCTGTCGATTTCCTCCCTCTTCGTTCGACGTGATAATAGAGCGAGGATTCAGAAGCGATTTCAAATTGAGAGCCGAGCTCCAATAAAAATCAAGGAGAGACAACGATGCGAGTCATGGTGATTGTGAAGGCGAACAAGGATTCTGAAGCGGGAGTTTTGCCCGGCAGAGAGCTTCTTGCGGAGATGGGTAAGTTTAACGAGCAGCTGGCAAAAGCAGGGATCATGCTGGCGGGTGAAGGTCTGCAGGCATCATCAAAAGGGAAGCGAGTGAAGTTTTCCGGTACAAAGCGTACCGTGATCGACGGCCCTTTTACGGAATCGAAAGAACTGATTGCCGGCTTCTGGTTGTGGCAGGTCCGGTCGATGGAAGAAGCGGTTGAGTGGCTCAAGCGCGCTCCGTTTGATGGCGGTGAGGAAGTCGAGATTCGCCAGGTGTTTGAGCCGCAAGACTTCGGCAGGGAGCTAACTCCTGAACTCCGCGAGCAGGAAGCACGTATTCGCCAGCAGGTAGACAAGCAGAAAGTCTCGTAATAATTTGCGTCTGACTGTCGATTTTGCCATTGCTCATTCGACGTATCCATAGAGCGAGGATTTGCGGCCAGGCCACCCTCCGCAATCCAGCTCGCGAACTGGACTTTTTTATAAATTCAAGGAGAACACACATGCGATTCCTAAGTATCTACAAGCACGAAGAACGAACCACCCCGCCCACAGCAGAGGAAATGGCAACTATGGGCAAGCTGGTCGAAGAAGGCTTTAAAGCTGGCTGGCTGCTTGCGACAGAAGGCTGCCTGCCGACAGCTCTGGGCGCGCGCGTCCGGCGGTCAAATGGCAAGCTGGCCGTCACCGATGGACCATTCACCGAGGCTAAGGAGGTTGTGGGTGGTTTCGCAATACTAAAGGCGAACTCGAAACAAGAGGCCATCGAGCTGACGAGAAAATTCCTTGCAGTCGCTGGAGACGGCGAGTGCGAGTTGCGCCAGCTTTATGAGATGAACGGCGAACAGTCGGACCAGGCGAGTTGCTATCAGCCAGAGACGGTTGCAGCAACACGCTAAAACGTGATGTGATCGGTGGCAGTGACTGCCACCGATATACATCGCACCATCGATGCCGTCTGGCGGGTCGAATCGTCCAAGCTGATCGCTGGGCTTATGCGTATTGTCCGCGATCTTGGGGTGGCGGAAGATCTAGCACAGGATGCGCTGGTTGCCGCACTTGAGCAGTGGCCTGAAGCGGGTGTCCCGGATAACCCCGGCGCATGGTTGATGGCCACTGCGAAACATCGCGCCATCGATTTTTTCCGCCGTAATCAGCTCCTGATTCGCAAGCACGAAGAACTTGGCCGCGATGTCGAAACCCGGGAAATGGCCATGCCTGATTTCAATGCCAACCTGGACGACAACATCGGTGATGATCTTCTCAGTTTGATGTTTATTTCGTGTCATCCAGTGCTCTCGACGGAAGCGAGGACGGCGCTCACACTTCGATTGCTCGGTGGACTCACGACGGATGAGATCGCGCGCGCATTTTTGGCTCCGGAGCCGACCATCGCTCAACGCATTGTGCGCGCCAAGCGCGCACTTTCTGAAGCAAAGGTCCCATTTGAAATACCGCGAGGAGCGGAACTTGTAGCGCGACTGTCGTCAGTCCTCGAAGTTATCTACTTGATTTTTAATGAAGGTTATTCGGCAACTGCGGGCGCTGACTGGATTCGACCTGCGCTATGCGAAGAAGCGATTCGCCTCGGACGTGTTCTGGCAGAGCTCGCTCCAGGAGAACCTGAGGTGCACGGTTTGGTTGCGCTGATGGAGATTCAGGCTTCGCGCGCCAAAGCCAGAGTTGGCCCGACCGGCGAACCAATTTTGCTTTTTGATCAGGACCGCGGCAAATGGGACCAGTTGCTGATTCATCGTGGAATCGCCGCCCTCGACCGCGCCGAAAAATTAAATGCGAGACGTGGGCCATACACCATCCAAGCCGCAATCGCCGCGTGTCATGCGAGGGCGCACACTCCCGAAGAAACAGATTGGGGGCGAATTGTTTCGCTGTACGATGCGCTTGCCGAACTCTCGCCGTCACCGGTCATCGAGCTGAACCGGGCGGTTGCCGTCGCGATGGCTTCAGGTCCAGCCGCAGGATTTGAATTGACCGAGAAACTCACGGCAGAATCGTCGCTGAAGAATTATCATCTGTTGCCCAGCGTACGTGGCGATCTCCTGACTAAGTTGGGCCGCCTGGCTGAAGCGCGCGCTGAGTTTAAACGTGCAGCATCGCTTACACAGAATGCGCGTGAACGGGATTTACTGCTTGCGCGTGCCGAAAAGCTGAGGGACCACGTTGACTGATGGCATGACCGAAGGCTCAATCTTCAAGAAATAAATTGACCGAAGCGTCCAAAGTCGATGTCGTAGGCGTGGGGCTGAATGCGACCGACACGATTATTTCCGTTCCCCATCATCCTGAGCGCGGTTCCAAGCTCGAATCCCCTTCAGTAAGCGTGCTGCCTGGTGGACAAGTGGCAAGCGCAGTTATTGCATGCCAGCGATGGGGATTGCGTACCCGTTACATCGGAAAACTTGGAGACGATCCTGCTGCCACGCTCCATGGGCAGGAATTTGCTCGTGCCGGGGTTGAGACCCATATTGTCACGGCACAACAATGTGCGAGCCATCAGTCGTTTATTCTGGTTGACCCCAGCGGCGAGCGCACAGTTGTTCGTCGCCAGGATGAAAAGCTTCAGCTTCACCCAGGCGAACTCAAACGCGAGTGGATCTCAAGCGCGCGTGCTCTCCTGGTAGATGGATGTGACACCGCAGCAGCTACTACCGCTGCGAAGTGGGCACGCGAGGCGCACATTCCGGTGATCGCCGATCTTGATGAGGCTTATTCCGGAATCGAACAGCTGATGAAGAACGTCGATTATCTTATTGTCAGCCGAGATTTTCCGCAGATGGTTTGCGGCCAGGGTGATCTCAAAAATTCTCTTCCTTTCCTGCAGAATCGCTTTGGATGCCGCCTCACGGCCGCGACCTTAGGGTCTGAAGGGGTGCTGGCCTGGGATGGCCAGCAATTTCACCATGCCTGCGCATTCCAGGTCCCGGTCGTCGACACCACCGGAGCCGGCGACATCTTTCATGCAGGTTTTATTTATGCGCTTTTGCAAGGATGGCCATTGCAGAGACAACTTGAGTTTGCCTGCGCCGCAGCCGCACTGAATTGCACTGCAAACGGCGCGCGCGGGGGGATTCGTACCGTTGGTGAAATTGAAACGCTGATGGCGAGCCGCAATCGTTATCCCGCTCACGTGTAAGAGCGTGTCCCCCCTAAAACGGCAGCCGCACCGAAAAAATTGCATTATGGTTTGTAGTATGGAACCGCGTAGTCGCAATCTGGAAACCGCCACCAACGGTCAGACCCATGCGACGGGTGAGATGCAGGCGACCTACCACCAGGCCGGGAGTAACGAAATTTTGCTTCATGCCGTCACGAGGACCGTCCTGGAAAAACATAGTGTTCAACTCCACCTCCGGCCAGATCTTCTTGAAGCAGTGATATTGAAACGCGTTGTTCCACAAATAAGTGCGTCCGATCAGATCAGTGTCCGTTACGGGCAATCCAATCCCGAACGTTCCTTGCGCGTCAATGTGATGGAAGCCCTTCCCGTAAGCAATTGTAGGCGTGATAACGGCGTGGAAGGCACCATTTTTATATTGCCCAGTGGGCAGGCTCCATCCTAAGAATGCCGCCAGGATGTAATTTCCATGCTCCTCGTTCGAGGATAGCAATCGATATTTGACCAGGAAAGCTACGTCTCCAACCCCGTCTCTGATTGTTGGGCTGTTGTGTTGAATATAAGGAGGGAGGTTGAAAATGACCTCCACCTTTTCAGAGGGAATTAGCTCCAGGCCTTTGCCGCTATCGAAATTGTTGGTGGTTACGCCTTCATTGTTCATTTGCCATAATTGATCGTAACGAAGCTCCTCCTCCAGTCGAGGCGTTGTGGTAGCAACTGGGGTGATCCAGTGAGGCTGTTCAGCTTGGGTCCTGTCGACTCGCGAAAACCAATCGGCAAAATATCCGTCTTGTGCTTGTGTTGATGCGGCGCAAGAAATTAATAACAATAATAAAGTTGCAGGTCTATACATTATTGGCGATCTCCTCCTCCTACAACCCGTATATATATCTGTATTATTGATACGAAGTGGTTGGTGGATATCGACCGATTATATACATTTCAGCAGTCTTGGTAGAGCGCTATTCGCGAAATCCGGGCGTCAACAGAAAGAGAGGATCTAGGGTATGCGCGTTAAAAAAATAAAGCCGAACGCCGGGTCGCTTTTGACGCCTCGTGATGCCGCCTTGCAACTCGGCATCAGCTTCCCGACTATTAAACAGTGGATTTACAAAAAGAAGGTCGCCAGTATCCAGACTGCGGGAGGGCACCATCGCGTCCCGCAAGCAGAAGTTGACCGGTTGTTGTTCCGGATCCGCGGCAAGACTGCTTCCCAGCGAAAAGACGTGATTAGAAGAGTGAGCGGGCGCAATCAGCTCGTTGGACGCATCGAGGAGGTCCGCATCAGCGGCTTACTGGCTGAAGTCACGCTGTCGATCGGCGGCCAGCAAATCACCTCGATCATTACTTCTCGTTCGGCGCGCGAAATGAACCTCAAGGTCGGGCAGACGGCCGCAGCACTGATCAAGGCCACTGAAGTCATGATCTTGCGAGTTTGATAGTTTGATCTCGATAACCTGCGTTTTTGTGCCACTCTGCTTTGCCGCAGTAATCTGACAACCCGTGTTTTCTTGCTCACATCCTAAACTGCTTTGCTGCCGGTCAAAGCTTGTAAATGATTCAGAAAGTCAGCAGTTTCCTGGTACTCCTTCTGCCGGCGACAGCTTTTTGTCAGCTGCCCTCCAGTCAATGTGACAGTGCGCCTCAGGTGCTTCAGAGTTGTCCTTACTTCATCGAGAGTAGGCGCGAGATCGAACCTTTGAATCCTGGAGAAATAGGGGGAAATCTTCGGGAGAGCCGTGGAACGTTAGGAAATCGTCCAGAAGAAAGTTCTGAACCGAATTCGCCGCCCAGCGAAATGTTTGTACAATCCGCTGCGCCGAAACAGCATGGATTCCACTGGGGCCGCGCTCTGTTCGAGTCGTTTACATTTCTAGCTATCGAACAGGCCTACGTCGTGCACGAGGATTATCGCTGGGTTGTGATTGAAAATGGCGTGCCGCTAAATCATTACTGGCGCGATTACAAGCAATCGTTGCACTCATGGCTGGAGTCAGGCTGGAATGACGGCGACCCGCTGATGTATGGATATCTCGGCCATCCCATCCAGGGCGCGCTGACCAGTTACATCCAAATACAAAATGATACCCGCGGCGATGGTTTGGAATTTTCAAACACTAAGGAGTACTGGCACAGCCGGCTTCGGGCAACCTTGTGGAATGCGGTTTACAGCACGCAATGGAATATCGGCCCGCTTAGCGAAATAACGGTTGAGAAATACGGAAGCAAAGTCCGGTCTCCGTGGAACCAGGATGGCACCTGGCCTTGCACAGGAAAACATTGTTATTCGGGCGTTGGACAAATTGATTTAGTGATGACGCCAGTCGGCGGATTTCTGTGGATGTTGAGCGAAGATTTGCTGGACAAGAATATTGCCCGCCGGGTCGAAGGCGAAACCCGTAACCATTTCCTGATTGATTTCACGCGTTGCGCGCTGAATCCTATTCGCGGCGGGGCCAGCATTCTCCATGGCCGGGCACCGTGGTGGCGGGCGCGAGATGCCCACGCGATCTACTTCGCTACTCAGGCGAGGAAACAGCGCCTTCAATCGGAGCCTGATGCTGCTTCGCGATGAAAGGGCTAGTCAGATTGATTGTGGCGGTCGGAGTCTTTTGGCTACCGCTGATTGCTGTTTGCCAGGAAACAGCTTCCTCCGATCGCGATTGGGATCTGGGAATCTGGGTTGCGGTGGCCACGGGCGAGGAGAAGACTAATTCATTCACTGAGGCGCAAATGCTGGGCGCGGGTCCGTTCGTCGGCAGAATAATCAGGCGACGGGCAGGCCAGGGTTGGCTGCAAGGAAATCTCGAATACGCATTTTCAGTCAGCCCTCTTTTTATTCACGTGCGGCCACAAACTTTGTATGGCATTGCTTTCGAGCCGATTATTTTCCGATGGAATTCGATGCATCACCTCGGTCGCGTACTGCCCTACATCGAATTGGCAGGAGGCGGCGTGCGAACCAACATGAACCTTCCCTCGGGGAACACCTCGAATTTCAACTTCACTGCGAGCGGCGGAGCAGGTTTTTACTTGCGTTCAAGACGCAACCAGACCTGGGATTTCGAGGCTCAGTGGGCGCATATCTCGAATGCGAATTTGGGAGTACAGAATCCTGAGTTCAACGGAGTTCAGATTCGGCTGGCTTATCACTGGTTTCGATGAGTCACAATATGGAAGAGTCAGTCGCCAACGGAAGCGCGCCACTCGCGCGGGTAGCTTATATACGAGGCATCCAAACCACTGACTGACCGGCACCCGAGCAGGCGCATGGTGCGCTGAAAATCATTTTTTAGTATCTGAATCGCGCGCTCAACTCCGGGGTAGCCCGCCGCTGCGAGACCGTAGGCGTAGGCGCGGCCGACCAGCACCGCACGAGCGCCCAGGCAGAGTGCCTTCGCGATGTCACTGCCGCGGCGAACGCCTCCATCCATGAGTACCTCGACCTGATTTCCCACAGCACTCACAACTTC
>DATNAF010000277.1:0-4018 GCA_035572845.1 Terriglobales bacterium | reverse complement strand
CCCCGGGCAGCTGCAGGAAAAGATTATCGAGAAGGCGAAGGCGGAAAGAGGCGAGGTGAAGGAAGAGGAGGAGTGAAGCTAGCTATCATTAAAGATGTTCAATAGATCAGATTCCTGCTAACATCCTCCCGGTTCGCGGGTCCCTTCGCCAGAACCGTCTGACATCGTCCTTGAGGTGATTCATCAGTTCGGACAAGGCAAATCTGTATGCGCGAAGGGGACCTGATTCTTTCGACTAGGGGAGGGGAAAATGAAATTCTGCTTCTGGTCTCTTTCGAACGTCGCCGTCGTATTCCTGCTGGTGATAGTGGGCGTTGCACAAAGCGGGGACTGGGCCACGGTGCAGGCGCTTGCACCAGGGGAACAGATCAAAGTCGCGTTGCAAAATGGCGGCACAATCCACGGTAAATTTCAATCGGCGAGCGAGACGGACTTAGTGATCGCCAGGGCAGCGGGACAGAAGCCGCTTACGCGCGAAAACGTTCGGAGCGTTTCCATCAAACATAGCCACCGCGGCCTGCATGCTCTGATTGGGGCCGCTATCGGCGCGGGAGCAGGGCTAGGACTCGGCGCCTCGATTGATAACGACTGCACGAAAACCTCGTTTGTGTGTACCGGAAATAGGGGCAAGGCGATTCTCACGCCTGCATTCGCCCTGATCGGGGCTGGAATCGGCGCGGCACTGCCTTCTGCCGGGTGGCAGCACGTGTATGTGAAGTAGCTCGATGGAAGAGGGAGAGTAGAGTCTCGTTCTTAACGCGGCAACCCGTGCTCGTGGTAACCGAGAATTTCTTCTGGAGATCAGCATCAGTTCGGAGTTTTTAGCAACAAATTCCAAACGCATTTTCCATTACCGAGAACTTATACGCGTGTGAGTTGCGGAAGTGTGTCGAAATGAGCATCTCGGTCGCAAAGTGTGAGTGAATGCTGCAGCACCAGAGCCGCTATCCACATGTCGTTGGTGGGAATAGGAGTGCCCTGCTTGCGTAGTTGGCGGTAGACAGCCGCGTAATGATGAGTAGTTTGTTCGTCCGCATAAAGCACACCAACACGAGGTTTCAACAGCAAACGAAGAAGAAAAGCCTCATTGTGAGGTCCCTTGGTTCCGAAGGCAAAACCGGCCCGTAATTCTCCAATTACGATGAACGGAAGCCAGACCTCTTCCGCCAATTCTAGAGTCCTGACGACCGATGCGTCACCGCGAGAGAAATCCGTATATCGATTTGTGTCCACGGCGATCCTCATCGCCATAATTTCTCGTCAATGACATCCTGTTCTGCTAGCGCTCTGTCAAATTCCGGATCCTCCTGCCAGGTACCCGCGATATCGCTTAGATCCCGCTGTCGGCTTTGTTCTCCACTAACTCCAGCTCCGCGGGCCAGAGCCTCTATCGTGACATCGTTCAGGCTCTTGCCCTGTTCGCGAGCTTTGCGGCGAAGAGCTGCGTCCAAGTGATCCGGCACATTTCGAACAGTATATTGCATGCAATTATTGTAGGCTATGCAGGCGTATAATGCAAACACATGCGGATCTGGTTCAGCTGAGAGCTAAGCCTCTAATATTAAAAGGCAAATGCCCCACCCTGTCGCAAACTGCGCGACAAGGATGGGGCAACCGGTTTCTGAAAAAGCCCTACTGAATCAACCCGCCGTTAGGTTCCTCTTCCGGCGGAATCACCACTGCGGCCGCCACCCGATCTCCTGCTTCCATGTGCAGCAGACGGACGCCTTGCGCGCTCCGTCCGGATTCGCGGATGGTGCTTGAATCCATGCGGATGATTTTGCCGTACTGGCTGATCAGCATGACTTCAGACTTTTCCGAGACCTGAGCGATGCCCGTCACTTTGCCGTTACGTTCGGTGGTCTTGACATTGATTACGCCTGAGCCGCCGCGTCCCTGCAGACGGTATTCGTCGGCGGGCGTGCGTTTGCCGTAGCCGTTTTCGGTGATCGAAAGAATCAACGAACCTTTGATCGGAATCGTCGCGTCGGTAGCGGTCGCTTCCGGCACTCCGGCGGCGGCTTTGGCTTTTTCGAGTTCCGCTTCGGCTTTCTTCGGATCTTTCGGGGTCGTTGCCATGCCGACAATGTAGTCTTTCGCGTCGAGCTTCATGCCGCGAACGCCGTATGCGGGACGGCCCATATCGCGCACGTCAGATTCATCGAAGCGGATCGCCTGACCATCGTGCGAAGCGAGAAAGATGATCTGATTGCCGTCGGTCAATGTGGTGCCGACCAGTTCATCGCCCTGGTCGATGCCGATGGCAATAATGCCGCGCGACATCACATTGCAAAAATCCTTAAGCGGCGTCTTCTTCACCGTTCCGTTGCGCGTGGCGAAAAAAATGTAGCGTCCTTCCTCTTCGAGATTGCGTACCGCGAGCATATTGCGCACGGTTTCGCCAGGCTGCAGAGAGACCAGATTGCCCACGTGCTTGCCCTTTCCGGCAGCGGCAATATCTGGAATTTCGTACACCTTCAGCCAATACACGCGACCAGTGTTGGTGAAGATCAGAATGTACGCGTGGGTCGAAGCGATGAAAAGATGCTCGACGAAATCCTCGTCGCGCGTCTTCATGCCAGTGCGGCCCGTTCCTCCGCGGCGCTGCTGGCGATAGGTGGATATCGGTGTGCGCTTGAGATAGCCGGTGTGGCTGACCGTCACCGCGACCTGCTCGTCGGCGATGAGGTCTTCGAGCTGAATCTCGGCGGCTTCGTCTTCGATTACCGTGCGGCGCTCGTCGCCGTAGAGCTTCTTGATTTCTTCCAGCTCAGTGACGATGACTCTGCGCAGCTTTTTCTCAGAGCCGAGAATCGATTCGTATTCGGCGATGTTCTCGCGCGTGGTGCCGAGTTCTTTATTGATTTCATCAATCGATAGCCGGGTCAAACGATGCAACTGCAGTTCTAGGATTGCGTCGGCCTGAATCGCCGTAAACGGCTTCTCCGGGCTGAGCTTGGGAGCGCGGCCGGTGGTGTTGATATCGATCTTCTTGCCGCCGAAGAATGCAACCAAATTTTCGCGGGCTTCACCACGATTAGCGCTGCCGCGAATGATCGCGATCACGTTATCGAGGTGATCGAGCGCAGTTAGGTAGCCTTCGAGAATGTGCTCTCGGTCCTTCGCCTTCTGCAGCAGATACGCCGTGCGCCGGCGAACCACATCGACCCGGTGATCGATGAAGTGCTGAATCGCCTGGATCAGCCCCATTTCCTTGGGCTGGTTGTGCACCACGGCGAGCAGGATCATGCTGAAGCTTTCCTGCATCTGCGTGTGCTTGAAAAGTTTGTTGAGCACGATCTGCGGCTCGGCCCCGCGCTTGAGCTCAACAACAATGCGCATGCCGTCGCGATCGCTCTCATCGCGAATGTCAGAAATATCGTCAACCGTTTTATCGTTCACCAACTGCGCCATGCGCTCGATCAGCCGCTTCTTGCTGACCTGATAAGGAATTTCGGTGACGATGATGGCCTCGCGGTCCTTGCCAAAAGTCTCAATCGCCGCCTTGGCGCGCATCATAAAACGTCCGCGACCGGTCTTGTAGGCTTCAAGAATCCCGCTCTTGCCATGAATAATTCCGGCGGTCGGGAAATCTGGCCCCTTCACAAACTTCAGGATTTCGGGAAGCGAGGTTGCAGGATTGTTCACCAGGGTAATGGTCGCGTCCACAATCTCAGTTAGATTATGCGGAGGGATGTTGGTCGCCATGCCCACGGCGATTCCGTTCGATCCGTTTATCAGGAGATTCGGAACTCGCGTCGGCAGAACTGCCGGCTCCATGTTCGAGTCATCGTAGGTTGGTCCAAAATCGACCGTGTCTTTATCGATGTCGGCGTTCAGGTCCTCCGCCATGCGCGTCAGGCGGCATTCCGTATACCGCATTGCGGCCGGCGGATCATCATCCACTGACCCGAAGTTACCCTGGCCATCCACTAGCGGGTAGCGCAAAGAAAAAGTCTGCGCCATCCGGACCAGCGCATCGTACAGCGCGGTGTCGCCATGCGGATGGTACTTACCC
>DATNAF010000276.1:0-27573 GCA_035572845.1 Terriglobales bacterium | reverse complement strand
CAGCATCACCATCTCGCACGGGCCGAACGGCTTTTCTATCGGGCATATCTCATCGATCCTGATGATCCATTCACGCTCAACAACCTGGGGTATATTTCGGAATTGCAAGGCAAAATTGATCGTGCTCAGCGTTACTATCAGCTCGCGGCCAAAGAGAACAATTCTGAGACAGTCATCGCGATCGCCAGCGCGCGCGACCTGGAAGGCAAGAAACTAAGTGATGTCACCGAGTCGTATGGCAATCTGGAATTGCGTGTCAATCGAGGCAATCTCGAAGCCATGACGCTTCTGGAGCAGGGAAGAAGCCAGGAGGCAGAGGACATCTTGCGCAACACCCTGAAACTCGATCCTCGGAATCCTTTCACCCTGAACAATCTGGGCTACGCAATGGAGAAGCAGGGCGATTTGGAGGCTGCACTGCGTTTTTACAATGATGCTTCAATCACCCACTCGTCCGAGCCAATCGTGGTTTCGCTGGATCCGAAGTGGAGAGGAAAACCGATCAGCGATATTGCATTCAAGAATGAGCAAGCTGTTCGCGCGAGATTAGATTCGCAACAGAGCAGCCAGGACAAAGCGGCCCGGCTGCAGGTGCAAGGGGTTTCAGCGCTCAATCACAATCAGGATGATAAGGCGTATCAGGACTTCCGTGAGGCGTATAAACTCGATCCCAACAGCGCCTTCTCGTTGAACAACATGGGCTATGTTTCCGATGCTTTTGGAGACAAAGAAACTGCTAACGAATTTTATTCGGCTGCTCAACGCGGCGAAGAAGCAAGCGCTCCCGTCAGCGTAGCGAGTCATCACGAGATGGTAGGCGTTGCAGTCGGTCAAGTTGCGGGTACAAATTCACAGGCCAGTGAAGCTGATCTGCAAGCTGAGGCCGAAGCCAAGCGCCGCAGTCACGCGCCCATTGTGTTGCGGCGCCGCGACAATACTCCGGTGACAATGCCACAGGAACAAGCTCCGCAATCGCAGCCTTCAGGCCCGCAGGCGCCGCGTCCTCCGCTCGACAATGCGCCGGTTGAAAATACAGTACCCCGCCCTCCGCAATAATGAACATCCTTTCTTGGTAGGAAAGTTGTTGAGAAAGGGTACCTCGGAGTGTTCAGTTAAGGTTTTTATCTGATTGCCCATCCCAAACGGGCTGTATAAGCTCCAACCATCAACTACTCAGGGTGCTGAGAAATGCGGGCCGGCTAGGTCCGCGTTCTGACCCCCTTGACCTCGCGGAGGGCAAAATGAAAAAAAGTACATGGCTCGCAGTAGTGTGTCTATCGTTGTTGGGAACGTTTGGGTTTAGTGGAAAAGCCCAGGCAGAAAGCACGATGAACTGTGCTTCCGGTACGTACGACATGCTGGATTGGATGACTCTGGACTCAAGCCTCAGAGGCACATATCACGTCGCCGGCAACTCAAACCCGCTTTACACAAACATGGCGGGCGGAAAGTTCTATTGGACCAAGGGTGCTGGCGGTACGCCCTGGGACATTCAGCTTTTTGATAGCAAGTACATCTATCTGTGGATCACCGAATACGATTGGAATAATCCGCGCACGTTCAAGAAGTTCGCGCAAAACACGAACCTACCGCTGGTTCCGCGTTGCGCAAAGGCTGGATTCCCTGGATCGACGATTTACGTACCCAACACGTCTTATCAGACCTACACCGATTGCAGTCACTACACCACTCAGAACTTGTTAAAGGGGATCAACCAGGTTTGGGGGCCGTACTGGGTTAGTTTGGGCGGCGCATTGCCCAGCAATTTGAAGGTGCTGGTAGCCAGTTATCGCTATAACTGCAATTCTAATTACGGGAATTGTGGCGATAAGGAAGAGTACTATCTGGCACAGAAATATGGGCTGGTGCAGTGGGTGCACTATCGGTTGATGTCGGGAACCTACAAGGTCCAGCAAAGGACGGTCTTTAACAAGCTGGTGAAGGGAATTGCCACTCCGTCATTCCCCTGCTTCTAGTTTGTCGCGAATCGCTACTCGGTGCCGGTCGGGCGATGTTTCTCAGCCGGCGCTGTAGTGGCCATATAAACCACTTCTGAACCCAAGCTCGCAGCCGCCGCGGCTGAAGCGGATTCGTTGTTCCGGGGCGTTTCTAATCGCAGTAGCGCCTTGCGTGCATTGCGACGCACCAGCAGATCACGCATTGGCATCCAGCGCGGAAGTTTGCGCAAAGAAGAAATCGAGCGCATCTGCTCGAGTTCGCGCCGCAGTTCAAACGTACGCAGGTATTGCCGAATGATTTCCGGCATGCTCATACGCAACGCCGCTGAGACATTTTGCATTGCCATCTCTATCTGACGCTCCCTATTTTGCAGGAGATCGATCAAGTGCCGCGCCAACTCTTTCGTCTTTCCCGTCGGGAAGAAATCTATGGCGAGGCCTTCTTCGTCAGCCAGACGACGAAAATCAGGAATGTCAGAGGCGACAATCGGCACGCCATAAGTACACGCCAGGTGCGCAATTCCGCTCGACCCGGCAGAGGAAGTGTAGGGCAGAACCGCCACGCTGGAGCTCTGGAACAATTGCGGGATGTCTTCTTCCGCGACGTATCCCGTAAAAATCACGTCAGAACGCGACGCCAGTCTCTCACGAATCGATTTCAAATATCCGGGCGTCTTGGGGTGGTCCGTGCCAGCGATCACCAACCGGGCATTGGGAATTTGGCGTGCCACTTCCTTAAACGCCTCGACCATCGGCTCTAGTCGTTTATAGGTACCCCATTTCCCGAAGGCGAGAATGCGATGTTGCGGGTTTCCACGTAACGCTAAGTCCGGATATTCCGGTCGCGCGGAAAAAATTCCGTGTCGTCGCACATACACCGAGCCCCGTCCGTACTTCTCGACTAACACGCTGCGATATGCCGGCAGCATGACCGACACTGAATTCGCGAAAAGAACAAGATGCGTGGCGAGAACCCCGCCCCACTTATACAACCGAGGGAAGCGAATTCCAGCATCGTCGAGATTGACGGTCTCCATTAACTGGTGCAATGTCACATGGGTGTAGAAGCCTGCCATACGCGCCAATGCCGGGGTCGCAATACCGAGAAATGCAGAAGGAGGATTCCCGCCAAAGCTGGCGAAACCGAGATTGAACCACACCACATCAGGTTTCTGCTGCCGGATCGCCCGCATCAGCCGCAACGGATTGTTAAGAGAATTAAATTTCCAGCAGCGGTTTACTGAGAATCCGTCGAGTTCCTGCTGGGCCGGAGAATACTCATCTCCAAGGATGCTCAGTTCTACGCCAGGAATGCGTTGCAATTCGCTGGCGATATGAAACCCGTATTCGTTCAGCGCATCCCGGCTTGGTGGAAACGACGTTACCAAACAAATTTTCATTACTGCCCTTGCCCGAAGATGGCGTAACGCGAAAGTTTTCCCAGCAGCGTGAAATAGTGCAAGGCCACTTTAATATCGGCCTTACTTTTACCGGATTGGCGAGTAGCGAATTGGAACGGCACCTCAGTGGTTTTGCTGATCCGGCCTTTAACCAGGATCTCGAGCAGGATCTTGAACCCTTCTGGCTGCAGCTTCAGGTCGTCCACGCACTGACGGCGCACGACAAAAAACCCCGAAAGTGGATCGCTAATCTTCAGGCCGCGGCTTCGCAGCGGCGCGGTCGCCAACAATGTGCTGCAGCGGGAAACGAACACTCGGAATTTATTCCACTCGCCCAGGCTATCGCCTTTGCCGGTTACATAGCGGCTGGCGATTGCAATGTCGCCTCCGTTAAGAACCGGAGTTAGTAGCTCAGGTAAGAGTTCGGGCGGATGCTGAAGATCAGCGTCAATCACTCCCAACAAGTCGGCATCGGTTTGCGCCCAGCCGTGGATGACTGCGCCCGCGAGTCCGCGTTCCCCTTTTCGCTCAAACACGCGAACCCTGGGATCATTCGCCGCGCACGCACGGCCTACTTGGGCGGTCCCATCGGTGCTGCCATCATCGACAATGATGAACTCGCAATCTACCGGTACATTTTCCATTGCGGCGCTAATGCGTTGCAAAAGAACCGGAATATTTCCTGCTTCGTTGAGAGTCGGAATTACCAGGCCTAGCTTGGGTCGAGAGAGATTACGCATTTTCGGTTCCCCGTCTTCCTGCTCAGTGATTCAGCACGCCGCAAAATCTTTGGATGTTGCTCAACACAAACACGTTGGTCGTGCTCGAATCAGAACTGCTGTAGTTAGTTCAGTTAAAAACCTGAGCGGCTTAGGCAGCTACGGTGGAGTCCACTTGCGGTTGCTGGCGAGCGTTCTCCACGGAGTTAAGCCGAGCAATGATGGCCGAGTGAACGCTATCGGGATCACCGGCCGGGATCAGACTGAGGGGCGCGAACTGCCGCAACTCAAGATATGAGCTGCGATATTGACGCATGAAATCGATGGGATACTCGGGCTTTCTGGCACGAGCCTCTTCCGGAACGGCATCCAGCAAATAGGAAATGTCTGTATCAGGCGCGAGGGCCAGCACAAGCCGCGCATAAGCGCGTGCCAGCCAGTGCTGCATGGGCAGAGCAGCCAATTGATCGTAAATGTAGCGATCAAAAATAATTACGCCGCCGTCGCTCGACGTGCGCTCACGGCGGACGATCTTGCGTAAGCGGGATACATCGAGTAAATGCAATAACGATCTTCCAACCAACAATGGAAATGACCGGGTATTTTTATCATTGCGGTTCGCCGGCTTATCTGGCGAGCCAATCTTCCCGTCGCTCTGCAATACTTTGCGGCTAAAACCTGAGCGCATAGATGAGAGGACAGCCACGTTGTCCCAAAACGTCAGAACGCGGACCGTGAGCCCTTGCTGCGTCAGATATTCGCGCAATTTGTCAATTTGAGTGCTTTTACCTGCGCCGTCAATTCCAGAGAACGTAATGAGTATGGGAGGCAAGAAAGTTAATCCTCAAAAATAAAAATATAGTTCGAGCAATTAATGTCCGGGGGCATTAGGAACTCGGCCGGGGCTTGCAGCAGATAAGGCTGCCACTGTGCCCAGGGCGACTCCAGCTCCGGCGATGAAGCCGAATCGAATGAGCCAGGTACGAATCCGTCGTTGTTTCGGTGGAGCGATCGCGACCCCCGCTGGTTTCGATGCCGCACCTCCGCTCACTTGTACTTCAGGCGCGACCGCGGTGCCACTGGGCTGAGTCGGAAGTGGCGGAACATTGTTCTGCGGCGCCGGTGTGTTTGGAGCGGGCGTAGACGATCTGCCGGGATTCTCCGGCAGCTCAATAGGCGGCTGCGTTGAGTTTTGTGCAGGCTGCTGCTCAGGTTGCGCTGTCTGCTGCTGTGCGAAAAGCGGCTCCGCCGCAGTACTCAGCAACAAAATCAGGCTGCAGACCGTTGCCCGATGAACGATCCGATACATGACACCTCCGCCCTGGCGTGCGATCATGCCGCCACGGGTTGTGCTTGCACCACTTTGTCCGTTGCCGCATCTTCGCTGTCGCTCGCCAGTTCCGACGTGAAGCTCGCGCTCGCGTCGAAAACAGGGAACTTGCTGAATAATTGATCCATGCGGGTAAGTTCCAGGAACATTGCGGCCTCAGGCGACATCTCACCTAACTGCAAGGCCCCATCATTTTTCGCAACCGTCTCCATGCAGTGCAGCAAACCTTCGAGTCCTGCGAGATCCATCTCTCGCACACGCGAAAAATCCACGACTATGCGGGGTGCGTTTGACATTCTGTTTCTCAATTCCCGCTCGAGCCTGCGTGCTTCTTTGCCCCCGAATGCCTCTGGTAACTTGACCATGATTGCCGACTGCGTTTGCATGTCATCTTCCCCTTTGGGTCCTGCAACGTTGTGCAGAAACTTAAGATCCATCAATTGTTTGTTGCCGTTCTTACAGCTTTTATTGCTTTTGAGTCGACTTCTTCTCTTCTTCTCTGCTTCTTATAAAGATGCGATTTCTTAACGCTAGGTTCACTGGTTATTAATCTCTACGGTGATAACTGTAGCTTGCTCAGTAGCATCGATCCTGCGCCATGCAACGAGAACGACTTCGTTGCACGAATCAAACGTGGATCATTAATTGCCAATTCAGTTTTCCGCTCGAGGTTAACCATCTTTTGATTGCTTACGATGGAGCCTCGAACCGTCAAACCCACGCCTACATATGTTTCCTGCAGAATCCACGATTGATCGACAGTAGTGCCGCAATCAATTTCACAGTTGCGCTCAACAGCGCTGCCGCCGCTGATCGAGGTGCAAGCAGCAACACGAGTGCCGGAGCCAATGAATGTGGGCCCGGTCATAACACACGAATCATCGACTTCCGCCCCGGCTCCAAGCCATATGCCCTCGCCAACTTCGGTACCGATCGGACGCAAGCTGCATTTGCCGCTTAGTCCGTCCTCGATAAGACGGCGAAAATCCTTCGGTTTGCGCAGGCGGTTTATGTAACCGTGATAGTAGAAATGCTCTTGGTCGGAAATCAGATTACTCAGCGTTGTCCTGTACGCATGTTCTGATTCGCGCAAAACATTTGCATTCACCACGGCCACGTCGATCGAACTTTCGGCGCTATACACCTGAGTCAACCCAGCGCGTC
Organism: Terriglobales bacterium; assembly: GCA_035572845.1. Classification (GTDB taxonomy): domain Bacteria; phylum Acidobacteriota; class Terriglobia; order Terriglobales; family Acidobacteriaceae; genus Gp1-AA145. The sequence goes on along the minus strand of DATNAF010000276.1, from coordinate 21,002 downwards.
GTTCCGAGTGAAAGCGCAAGAGTTCTTCGTAATCGAGATCGGTATAGGCGTTGGTGCGCAATAAAAGAAGAGTGTCGACCCCTTGCCGCACGTATTCTCCGATTGCTTTTTCCCATGCGGAAATAAAATCGTTGGAGTTAGCGCTTCTGGCTGGTAGCAGTTGGGTAAGCGCGGAACCTTCCGGAATCACGCTGGTAGACTCGACGCCGGCTTGCTTAAGGCGGCTGATGCTTCGATCCAGCAGGCTCTTGCCTAATACTTCAAGCTTGGCGTCGGGGACGTTGGTGAGGAACCGCTTACGCCTGCGATTTTCACCTCTCGACGGTTCTATCGAATCGGCTTCACTGCCAGTCCTTGCCGCCAATGTTAGAATCGCCGCGATCTGCACTTTGCTATCTCCCGTCCCTCTTCCGAAACCGCTGTTGCAATCTAAACAATTAGAACCCGGCCTCAGGCCGCATTACTCGCAGAAATGTGCGAAACCACCGGAAAAATGGTGCGCGGGAACTCGCGAGTAAGTTCCTCGGAGTTCCAGCGAACTGCTTCTCTGCGGGCCCGTGAGCGCTGTGCCCTGCTGGAGACAACTTCATTCTCCTGATGGGTGCGTCCCAGTAATTCCCGAATGCGAAGTTTTGCTTTGTGCAGTTGCGATTTTGAGTTGCCTACCGAGCAATCAAGCAATTCGGCAATTTCCTGGTGCTCGTAACCCTCGACTTCATGCAATAAGAAGATTGTGCGATAGCCATCCGGAAGTTCCTTGATCGCGCGGGCGAGAGCAATACGATCAACGCATCCAGTTAGGCGGTCATCGCGACTTCCATATTCGCGACGGACCACCTTCGCATCCTGGCTGAATGGCTCATCGAGAGAAACCTGTTTCAGGGCTTTCTTGCGAAAGTGCATAAGCACAGTGTTGACCGCAATGCGATACAACCAAGTTGATAGCGCAGAGTCGCCACGGAATGTCGCGAGCTTGCGGAATACCTGGAGGAATGCATCTTGCGTGAGGTCTTCAGCCTCGGCGGTGTTGTTCGTCATGCGGAGGCAAACGGAATAAACTTTTGCTTTGTGAGCATGAAATAAAGAAGCGAACGCATCTGCGTCGCCGATTTGGGCGCGCTTTACTAGGTCTAGGTCGGACTCGAATCTTGCTAGAGCGTTGGTGTCGGTGGTGGTGGTCACTGGGGCTCTCCTTTCAAAACGCTTATCGTTCGTGGCTTTGCGATGATCTGGATTAGCCGTAATCACAGTTATGAAGTTAAAGAGCTTTGTGCAAATGGTCTATCCGGTGAGGTCTGTATGCGTAAACAGACGTTCCTGTACCGCTTTGACCCGCAAGAAGTTTCGGCCGGTTTGACGAAAACACTTGAATTGGCGCGGACGAGGAAGGTTTTTCACCAGCGCTGAAATATTTTCCAGGTTTTCTGGTATGAGGGCTTCTACTACAGTCATCTACGGTGTGTGTTGCACCTGCGTCGCCAGATGCGTCGCGAAAACGCGTTTTGCGCTATTGCGAATAATCACTTGTACTACCGCATAGCCTGCAGGGAAGCGCGCGGTTGCGAGAGAGTACGCAATTTATTCACTCCACATTACATCTTCTCTGCTACAGGAAAGTCCTCAGATGAATTACAGACTTCGCAGGATTGTGGGTTTAGAAGGCCCAGCCTATTCTCAGCCTATGAACGTTGCCCTCAACTTCCCTACCTTTCGAGCAGGCGCCGGCGCAAGATAGTGTCGGCTCCTGCTTCTCGCCTCAAATCTGGCCCGGGTGGTAGAAGTGAAGGGAAATCAAGCCGAGCGAAAACATCTGAAACTTCCGCTCAATAAACGTTTCAATCAAAATCCAATTTCATCTGGGAGGATACTGTGGCCATTGAATCTTTAAATGAACTATTTGTGGAACAGCTTCGCGATCTGTACGACGCGGAAAATCAACTTATTAAAGCGCTTCCAAAAATGGCGGAAGCCGCTAATTCAGACGATCTGCGCGAGGGCATTGAAGAGCACCTGGAGCAGACCAAAGGCCACGCCCAGCGCATAGAACAGATTTTTGAGCAGCTCGGCGAAAAGCTCAAAGCCAAGAAGTGCAAGGGTATGGAAGGAATAATCAAAGAGGGAAATGAAACGCTGGAAGAAGACATCTCTGATGAAAACCTTCAAGATGCTGCAATCATTGCCGCCGCTCAACGGGTAGAGCATTACGAGATTGCCGGCTATGGAACCGCTCGCACGTTCGCCAATTTGCTAGGCGAGGACGAGGCCGCTTCTTTGTTGGAGCAAACTCTCGAGGAGGAGAAAGAAACCGACGCCAAGCTGACCCAGTTGGCTGACGGCATTAACGTTGCTGCCGAGAGCGAAGGCGAACAGAGCGAGAACGAAAGCGTAAAGAAGTCGAGAACTACAACGCGGAGACGGTCTGCTGCTTAACCCGCGAAATGATAACAAGACGGCAGTGGGTGAATCCGCTGCCGTCTTGTTTTTTTTATTCGCGTAAACTCTTTTCTTTACTCAATACCCGCTTGCACCACATGCACGATGTTATTACGCACGGCGTAAAGCACCAGATCGCTTACGGAATGCAACTGCAGCTTGCGCATTATATTTGAGCGGTGCGTTTCCGCGGTCTTGACGCTCAGTCCGAGTGCCACCGCGACTTCTTTGGTGCTTTTTCCCTCAGCAAGCAATTGCACAATCTCGCGTTCACGCGGAGTCAGCCGATTGCGGCCGGCAGTTGGAATAGGTGCGCCGGGAGTTCCGCCCTTTAAGTAGCCTTCCAAAACCATGGTCGCAACTTTAGAGGTGAAGTAAGTCTTATCGCGGCGCAAGGCCTCAACAGCGGCCACCAGATCGCGCGCGGCATCGGATTTCAACAGAAAGCCGCGAGCGCCAGCATTCAATACTTCACGGACCACTTGATCAGAATCATGCAACGTAAGAATCAACACACGCGCTTGAGGATTAGACTTAAGGATCTGTCGAGTCGCCTCCAGTCCGTTGAGGCCCGGCATCCCAATATCCAGAATGACGACATCAGGCTTCAGTTGCTGCGCTTTATCGACTGCCTCGCGCCCATCGCCGGCTTCGCCACATACTTGCCAATCGTGCTGCGACTGAAGCAGCGCCATTAGTCCTTTACGAACTACTTCATGATCGTCAGCAATTAGAATCCTGAATGTTCCCATTGTGCACCTCTCATTGAACCGGGATAAAAGCCACAGGCAAAGGCAGCTACTTTGAAACGGCGAACTAAGTCGTGAATCGTTGTTACCAAAATACTATCAGTCCAGATAAGAAAAACCAGCGCAGCCGCTGGCAAAGCATGCTTCGTCTCTCCGCAGGTTTTCGCAGAAAAAATCAACATTCCTTTGCGCTTGGAATACTTATGCCCGCCGTCGCAACGCTCGGCTTTTCCTTCGCGTGTTCTTCAATCAACGCGACCTTCACTCCGCGGGCGGGCTCAAGCACCAGCGTCATGCTGGAAGCACAACGTCCACAAAGCCACAAATGCAAAGTCTGCCGCTCCGGGTGCTCATCAAAAGGCGCACACTTTTCGTCGCTCGCAGCAACCGAAATTGAAACCACCTCGAATTGAAACAACCGCCCTTCCGAGAAAGAGTGAAGTGGCCGGTTGCAACCTTCGTTAGCGCAATATGCGAGCATGCTGTTCACTAATCAATGAATCAACGTTCGGCGCACTAAGAACCGAACAAAACATACAGCTAAAGCCCTATTCCACCAATACAGCGTCAACTGTATTTTGCAGGAAATCCTACGGCACTTGAAGACTTAGATGCACCCCATGGAAGTTTGTTCCAAAGCAATTGCGAGAAGAAGACAAAGTCCTGAAAGCGCAGCTCATCTCAGCAGATATGCCGATACAACCCCTACTCCGGGCAAAAAAGCAGGGCGATGCAACGCCTTTTCTTCCTAAGAAACCCACGATAATCCGCCTTCGAGAGGCAGCCCGGAGTTGTAAAGGCTGCGATCTGTGGAAGAACGCCACCCAGACCGTTTTCGGAGAAGGCAATTCCCGGCCATCCATGATGTTGATCGGCGAACAGCCGGGTGATAAAGAGGACATTGCCGGACATCCATTCGTCGGGCCTGCGGGCCGCATTCTCGACGAATCTCTCGATGCCGCTGGAATTGATCGCGGAGACGTTTACGTCACCAACGCGGTGAAGCATTTCAGTTGGACCCCCGCTGAACGTGGCAAACGCCGGATCCACAAGAAGCCGCGATATTCGGAAATCAAGGCTTGCCGTCCATGGCTGGATGCCGAGATCAACGTCACACATCCTGAGGTGATTATTTGTATGGGAGCGACGGCGGCGCAAGCTCTGCTCGGCAGGGAATTCAGCGTCATGCGAGATCGTGGAAAGTTTGTGCCCTCCTCGTTGGCTCCTTATGTAATGGCGACGGTGCACCCTTCGTCGATCCTGCGCGCCCAGGACGACGAATCGCGGCGCACTCAGAAAGAAGCTTTCATCGCCGACCTGCGGATCGCAGCCGCGCAGATCAAAAAGCAGCGTCGTGCAGCATAAGCGCAAAAATGCTTAGCTTGATTACATCTTCTCCTACGAGTGCGTACAGTGGTCATCTGATGCCTGTTGATGTGCTTCGTGGCTAGACTGAAGATTCGTTTATGGATGTTCTGAAAAGTGCAGGCAAACATCCTCCCGCTGAGGAAGACGAACCCAAGAATTCCCGATCTCCTGGCCCGATTGAACCTGAGCCTGATACACCGGAGCCGGACAATGAGGAAGATCACGGCCTGGATACGGGAGTCCAAGTCCGTTCTGAATTGAGGCCCTCACTATGAACCTGACCCGATCACTGGCCCGCAAATTCATTTTCGGTGGCGCCGTGGTTTCAGGTGCCGGCGTCGGAATTGGCGCAGGCGCCGTCGCCGGTCTTGGCCTGGCTTATTGGGGATTTCGTCAAGCTCGCCGTTACAAAATCAGCGGCAGAGTGGTCGTTATTACTGGCGGTTCGCGAGGTCTGGGGCTCGCGATGGCACGGTCGTTCCTGAGGCGCGGCGCAAAGGTCGCTCTGCTAGCCCGAGATCCTGAACCCCTCGAGCGCGCTCGGCAATTGCTCGCAGGATTAGGAACCGTCTTTGTTCGTCCATGCGATGTTCGCAATCAGACGCAAGTCAATGAAGCCATCCGCGACGTTCGTCATGAATTGGGTGAGATCGATGTTTTAGTAAACAATGCAGGAACAATCACCGTCGGCCCCATGGACACCATGACGGCTGAAGAATACCGCGAGTCGCTCGACGTTTTCTTCTGGGGGCCATTGCACACGACACTAGCGGTACTGCCGGAGATGCGAAAACGGCACAGCGGCCGGATCGTAAATATTTCTTCAATCGGCGGGAAGATAAGCGTTCCCCACCTTCTGCCATATAGCGTTGGGAAGTTCGCGCTTGCTGGATTTTCGGAAGGACTTCGCGCCGAACTCCTGAAAGACGACATATATGTGACGACGATCTATCCCGGATTGATGCGCACCGGCAGTCCGCGCAATGCCGACTTCAAAGGAAAACATCGTGCGGAGTACACATGGTTTTTATTGAGCGACTCTACGCCGGGATTCTCGGTCAATGCTGATCGTGCAGCTCGTCAGATTGTGAAGGCTTGTGAATACGGAAAAACAGAACTTATTCTGACCGTTCCAGCAAAACTTGCGATCAAGGCGCATGCGCTGTTCCCATCAATATCGTCCGCCGTACTTTCCGGCGTAAACCGCGCGCTGCCGGAGCCTGGCGATATTGGGCAAGGGAAAGCAAAAGGCGCGGCGAGCACCACTCGTATTACTGAATCATGGCTCTCCGCCCTGGATGAGCGCGCAGCCAAACGAAACAACCAAGTTCCAAATCCCATACCGGTGAATTTATGACGATAACTACAAACTTAGCTGAGAAAAATGGCGGGAAAGCATTTTCTCGCCGTCCCGCAACTACGAACATCGAAACTGCACTGACTCTGGCAACTGGCGCGGCAATCGGAATTTACGGCGCTGTGCGTCGCGGTTGGTCCGGAGCCGCTCTGGCTGCGGGCGGAGGATACCTCGTGTACTGCGGCGTCACCGATCTTAGCCGGCCTTATCAAGGCAGAGTTCGCTCGGCATTCACCATAAACAAAACTCCCCAGGAGGTCTACGACTTCGTCCGTGACCCTGAAAATTGGGGCCGCTTACTGCGCGAGCCCCATTTTGAGCATGACGGGAATGGGCAAATCACAGTGCGATTCGGAACGGAGGACACGGCCGAGTTCAAATCGCATGTCGAAATCACGGACGAGAAGCCCGGAGAATACATCGCATGGGCATCGCAGGAACAGATGCTTGAGCATCGCGGCGTCGTGCGCTTCAAAAAGGCCCCAGGAAACCGTGGAACAGAAATCAGCGTTGCGCTCGAATACAAAGCGCCAACAGGTCCTATCTCCCATGCTGTCGCCTCACTGGCCGGGTTGGATCCCGAGCAACTGGTGCGCGAGGGGCTGCGCCAAATCAAGCAGCTCATGGAAACGGGAGAGATTCCCACAACAGCTGGACAGCCGGTTGGAGCGCGCGGCCTGAGAGGCACCGCAAAACGAGTTCTTTATCACGAGCGCCCAGCCGCAGAGATGCAGCCACAACGTATGGCGGGTGATTAACAAACAATTCAGGAGGAATTTGTGAAAGCGCTTTGTTGGCATGGAAAAACTAAAGTTGATGTCGAACGGGTCAATGACCCCGCTATTCTTAATCCCCGCGATGGGATTGTGCGCATTACACGTACCGCAATTTGTGGATCAGACCTTCACCTCTACGATGGCTACATTCCCACCTTGGAGCCCGGCGATGTATTGGGGCACGAATTCATGGGCGAAGTAGTTGATACGGGTTCCGAGGTTAGTCGGATCAAAAAAGGCGATCGCGTCGTCATCCCTTTCACCATAGCGTGCGGCCAGTGCTATTTCTGCAAGAACAACATGTGGTCTGCGTGCGACAACACCAACCCGAATGCGTGGATGATGGAAAAGCTTTACGGCTACTCCGGCTCCGGTCTTTTCGGTTATTCCCACATGATGGGCGGTTATGCCGGCGGACAGGCACAGTTCGCGCGAGTGCCATTTATCGATATTGGCGGCCTTAAAGTGCCTGATGGACTAGGTGACGAAAAGGTGTTGTTTCTCTCCGACATCTTCCCCACCGGCTACATGGCCGCGGAGAATTGCGATATTAAGCCCGGTGATGTGGTCGCGATTTGGGGATGCGGCCCAGTCGGCCAATTCGCCATCCGCAGCGCTTTTCTGCTCGGCGCCGAGCGCGTGATCGCAATTGATCGGGTCCAGGAGCGTTTAAAAATGGCACGCGCCGCCGGGGCAGAAATCGTCAATTACGAAGAAGTGGATGATCTGGTTGAGGAACTGAAATGGATTACCGCCGGCCGTGGACCAGATTCGTGCATGGATGCTGTCGGCCTTGAAGCGCATGGACACGGGGTCGCGGCCGCATACGATTATGCCAAACAGAGGATGAAGCTTTCTTTTGATAGGCCAACAGTCTTACGTCAGGTGATTCAGGCCTGCAGAAAGGGTGGCGTGGTTTCAATTCCCGGAGTCTACGGCGGCTTCCTTGACAAGATCCCATTTGGCGCCGCTTTCGGGAAGGGGCTGATTTTCAAAATGGGGCAAACCCACATGCACAATTACATGGACAGATTGCTCAAGCATATCCAGCAAGGGGACATCGATCCGTCTTTTGTAATCACCCATAGACTTAGCCTGGATGAGGCGCCCGAAGCCTACCGCACCTTCCGAGACAAGCAAGACGAGTGCATTAAGGTAGTGCTGGATCCATGGCGGGAAGCGGCCGCTGCCTAGTGTAGTGTGGATGTCCACAGAGTGTAGGTGCGGCCCAGTTTCTACCCCGGAAACGTCTGAAAATATGTGTGTTGCAATTCGTTTCCAGCTTTTGAATCTTAATTCCGCTAGCATGCGTCTGTTATAATGAAGCACAGGTTAAAGGAGAAATATGGCCACGATAACGCCCGAAATTAAGCCCCAGGAAACAACCAAGAAGACACCCGTTATTTTGACCTCCAAGGCAATCGCCAAGGTAAAAGAGATCATGAGTCAGCAGGATCCGACTCCGGCAGGGCTGCGCGTCGGCGTCGTGGGCGGGGGCTGCTCCGGCTTCTCCTATTCGATGTCCTTCGAAAATGAGCCCGGCATGATGGACAAAGTTTTCGATATGGATGGACTGAAAGTTTACGTAGACGCCACGTCCGTGATGTATCTGGACGGCTGCAGGGTGGACTATCTTGAGACCCTCGAGGGCGCAGGTTTCAAATTCGAAAACCCGAACGTAAAGAGCACCTGCGGCTGCGGATCTTCCTTCAACGTGTGACCCAGATTTCTTCTGACAAAAAGCCCTCGACAGCGAGGGCTTTTATTTTTTTGCAATAGCCATCTAGCGGCGGGCGTTCACGCCCGCCTAGCCAGTCACAGACTTCGCGCCAGGCGTGTTCCGGACTGGACTTTGTGGCGACTTATTGCTGGTTTGGTTCCTGCGGGTTCGGCTGCTGTGGCTGTTGCACTCCCGGATTCATTCCGCCCGGCCCAGGGCTGAATCCAGGCTGGCTTTGGCCATTGTTATTCTGCCGGCCTGATTGTTGCTGCACTTGCACAGCATTCTGCAGCGGAGGCTGATTCGGGGTCGTTAGCAATCCACCGCGATCGGTACTCGGATCATAAATAAACTGCCACTGGTTGTAGTGGTCTTTCTTGTTAAACACGCGAATCGATTTGTCCTTGCTGGTGCTGGCTACACCCACGATTGGCAAACCGCCAAAGCTCTGGCCGTTGCCGTTACCCGAACCTGTTTGATTGCTCGGGCCATCATGGTTTAGCGACGAGTTGGCCGGACCAGTTCCGTTCTGTGCGGCTTGATCTGAATCGGAAGCATCGTCGCCCGGCTGCGTCTGGCCCTGCGGCCCGCTGGGATTTGAACTCGGCGCAGGCCCGCCGGGATTCGAACTCGGCCCCGGTCCGCCCTGCCCAACGTTGTTGCTCATATTCAGCGCTCCGGGCGCGCCCCCTTGTATGGGCGAGCCGGGATTGCCGGGAGCCATTCCACTGGCCGCAGCGGGGTTGAACGAGGACTGAATCTCGTTCATGCGCAGGAACTTGAAATCTTTTCCGGTAATGGGGTCCTTGTAACGTTTTCTAAGGTAATGAATATTGTTTGTGCTTTCGAGGTCCTCGATGCGCGCCGGATAGTGGCCAAATTTTTTAACGTAGTGCCGCAGGGCACGCGAATACTGCACGCCACGATGAATCAGTTCTTCTTCGCGGTCTCGTTTAATCTCGAAGTCGACTTTCTGGATCCAAGCCAGGGACGCGATCGCCAACAACGCGACGAACAACATGAGAGTAAGTAGCACGTATCCCTGTTCGTTGCGACGGGATGGAAAAGATTGAGCCATGAATTATTTAGCCAATGAATCATTTAGTCATTGAATCATTCGACTTTGACCATCAATATGCTTTTTCGCGACGCAGTCAATGATTCAATGATCCGATGATTCAATGGTTCAATTTCCTCACCCCTGATTGAGCGGAATGCTCTGCCGATTGTTGCTGAGCACATCCAGTATTTCCACCGCGGTTCCGGAGATTCGGACAACCTTATAGCGGCGGTCAACGATGTCGCCTTCGCGGGCAATGAAGACGTCCTCGCCCTGGGCAAGGAAAATTCTTTTTGTCCCGCCTGCGGGCGTTGCGTATCCATAGAATTTCAGATCAATTGGCGGAGGTGGCGGCGGAGGTGCTGGGCCCTGTGATTCAGGCCGCGTTTGAGTCGCCACATTGACGATTGGCTTCGGAATATCCACGAATACCTTGAAAATATTTCGTCCAGTGCCTTCGTATTTTGTGTTCTCGCTGACCTTCAAAAGATCAGTTCGCAGTGTGGGGTCGAGCGACTGCGCCGCGCTTTGCCTTTTCGGCGCCGTTCGGTTCCGGCCAATCGTCGCGCGCGGAGCAGGAGAGGCCGGCATCTCAGACGCACGATCTCCAAGCGCTGCCGGAGGCGGGATCGACGCGCTCGACGAACCCAAGCCGAGGAAGCCGGAGAATCGCGTAGCCATCAACACGACCGCAATGACCACCAGCGAAACCGCAGCGATCACCTTATTGCGATTTTCTGCGCCCAGGTTCACTACGTCGACCTCATATAAGTTTCAATTCTGAGCTGCAATCCCACCACTCCATTTTGTTCGCTCCCCAACTCAACCCCGTCTACCAGAAAAAATAACTTGTTGCGTTCGAGGGCATTAATGAATCGCACCAGTTGCAGGTAGTCTCCTGAAAGATTGGCTGCAATCTCAACCCGTTCCAAGCCTTCAATGGGAGCATCTTTCACCGTGTACTTCACTCCTGAAATGCGCACTCCTGATGCCGCCGACACGCTTCCCAGGCTGGCTGAAATAGAAGATTCCTCGGTCGGGAATCGGTCCTGATAAAACTCTTCGATCTGCTGTTTGGCGCGGGGAAGTTTCTTGTCCAATCCGCGCCACGGCGCAAATTCGCGCGCCTTCAACTGCTGCCATTCCTGCCGCATTTCCTGTTGGCGAGCTTCGCGCATACCGGCAATCGGGGTCACCAACATTGCCACAGCTGCAGCGTCGAGTAACACCAGCGCGGCAATCGCGAACTTCAATCGGTTTCGTGTCCGTTTCAAGTCAGGCATTAATTCATGCCTCCCTTGCCATCCTGTATTTGGTCCGCCGGAACATATAAAGCGTTGATGTCGAACTGGACGCGGTCATTGCTGTTGTTCGCGTTGTTCGCGGTCTCAAATCTTTCGGTGTCGATGCGGGTCTGCTTGAAGTGCTTCGAATTTTCCATCTTCCGAACCAGATCGAGCGCCTGCTCGCGAGTTTCCCCGCCTACCACCAGCTTCAACTCCAGGTTATTGTCGGCAGATATTCCCGGGTGGATGGAAATCACGTGCAAATGCGCCGGCATCACTTGTTCGAGTTGCTCGAATGCCAGCGTCCATGAAAACGCTTTGCGCGCAAATAAATCATTGAGGAATCGCGACTGATCGCGCACCGTCCGGTTCTGCGGCTGATTGAGCATGGCTTCCGCCTGGTTCCTTTCGCGATCGAATTCAGCCAGCTGCGTTTTGAGTTTTGACATTTGTTGGCGATCACGGCTGCCCTCGATGAATCCATTCACTGCCAGAAACACTAGGAGGGCAGTAACCAGCGCGAGCAAGCCAATGCCGGTCCCCCAATAGGTCCAAAACTGCCGGGAATCCTCATAGGGGTGGGACGCGAGATTGATGTTGAGCTGCATATCAGGAAAGCAGCGCGCCAACTACGCCCGCCATCCTCCATTTCGGAATCGAACCGCCGCCCAGGCCAAGCTGCGAGGCCTCCACGAGTTCTCTGACTTCGGCTCCGGTTTGCGCCCGGAGCGCTGGGGCAGCTCCGGCGATATCTGAAATTCCGGCGACGTACACTGCCTCAATATTGGTGGAGTAAGTATCTTGAAAAAATACGACCGAGGGGTACACGTCCTCGGCGAGTTGCTCTCCGCTGATGGTCACGCCACGCGCATTTTCCAGTGTGCGGAAAAGCAAAAGTTGCTGCTTATCTAAAATGGCGATACTCGTGGTGTGCGCATCGACTTTAATCACCAGCGTTCCGGCGTTGCCAGCCGCGCCGCCGAGCGCCGCCAGCATTGAAGGCAGCACTACGCCGGGGTTGAATCCAGCCTCGCGAAACACACCTTCATAGTCCTGCACGACATTGTTCAAGCAGACGGCAGCAATGACGCGCACTCCCACAGGGGTAGTTTGCGCGTGATAAGAAACCGCGGCTTTATCCACGTCAAAAGGAAGCGACTTGCGTAATCGAAATCGGACCACGCCTTCAGCTTCTTTGGGCTTATCGGGCAGAGTATCGAAATCGAGCAACACAACTCTAACCGCCGCATCAGGAAGAATCGCGATCACGTCGCGCGAGTGCCCGCCCACCTGCTCGAGCGCGCGGCGAAGCGCATTCACCACCATATCGCGCTGGCGGACATTGTTTTCGGTCAGGTCTGGCACCACGCACCCCGGCGTAAGCTCGCTGGTTGAGCACAGTTCAAGGACCTGGCGCGAATCAGACGCACGTCCGGCAATTACCCGGTCAGGCGCGATCTCGCAGGCCAGCTTCGGTCTAGCGGAATGATTTGTGCGTGCCATAAAAGTGATCAGTGGTTAGTGATTAGTGTCAGAGGACAATGGGCGTTTGCTTGGCACTATCCACTGATCACTGACAACTGCTACCTCATCGTCTCAATAAACGTGACCTTGTTGATTTCTTTCAGCGTAGTCATGCCGGTACGAACTTTGTCGAGCGCTGATTCGCGCAGGAAACGCATTCCTTCCTCACGCGCCGCGCGGCGAATTTCCGAAGTGGGTTTGCGCGCCAGAATCATTTCACGAATCCGGTCACTCAAATCCAGCAATTCGTGAATCGCGCTTCGGCCGCGAAACCCCGTCCCCGCGCACTCAATGCATCCCTGGCCTTCGTAGAACGAAACCTTCGACCACTGGTCGGGATCCAGCCCGCTGGCTTCGAGCACGTCTGCCGGATAGTGCACCACTTCGCGGCATGAGTTGCAGATCAATCGCACCAGCCGTTGCGCCAGAATGCAATTCAACGCGGACACGAAATTGTAGGGCTCGACGCCCATGTTCAAGAAACGCCCGAGAACATCGACCACGTTGTTCGCGTGCACCGTGGTGAAAACCAGGTGGCCAGTAAGGGCTGACTGAATTGCAATCTGCGCAGTTTCGGTGTCGCGAATTTCGCCGACCATGATCTTGTCGGGATCGTGACGCAAGATCGAGCGCAGGCCGCGGGCAAAGGTCAGGCCTTTTTTCTCATTTACCGGAATCTGTGTGATGCCGCGAATTTGATACTCGACCGGATCTTCAATAGTGATGATCTTGTCTTCTTCGGTCTTAATTTCATTCACCGCGGCGTAAAGCGTAGTGGTCTTGCCACTTCCCGTCGGACCGGTCACCAGCACCATGCCGTAGGGTTCTTTGATGTAGCGGCGGAACTTCCGCAGATCGTCTTCATCGAAACCGACTACATCAAGCGTAAGCGAGCGGAACTTCTCGCTCATCGATTCTTTATCGAGTACGCGGAGCACAGCGTCTTCACCATGAATCGACGGCATGATCGAAACGCGGAAATCAATCGGCCGCTCGGGCTGGCCATACTTCACGCGGAAGCGTCCGTCCTGCGGCACGCGTCGCTCAGAAATGTCGAGCTCGCTCATGACCTTAATGCGCGAGATGATCGTCGAATGATGCTCTTTCGCAATCGGCGGCATGGCTTGGGTCAACACGCCGTCGATGCGAAACTTAATGCCAACGGAGTCATCCTGAGTCTCGATGTGAATATCACTGGCGCGCCGTTGAAGTGCGGTAAAAATCGTGGTGTCCACAAGCCGGATGATCGGGCTCATGTCGCCCTGCGCCGTCAGCTTGTCGATTGAAATACTTTCGTCGCCGCCTTCTTCTTCGTGAACTACGGCGAGAGTAAATCCTTCACTGGCATCTTCCAAAACGCGCTTCGATTGCTCGGTCTTCTTGAGGATTTCGCTGATCTGCGCCAGGGTCGCCACTTTGGTGACGATGCGCTTGCCCAAGAGCAGGCTGATTTCATCGATCATCATCAGTTGGCTGGGATCGGCGATCGCAATAGCCAAACGTCCGTCAGTGGTTTCTTCGAGCGGAACGAAGTTGTAGCGGAACATCAAATGCGGAGAAATTTTCGTGAACAGATCGTGATGAAGTTGGAAATTATGCAGGTCTACGAACTCGCACCGATACCGTCGCGCAACATCTTTCGCATGCTCAAGATCAGTGGCATGGGAGCCGGTAGAGCCCTGGCCATTCCCGCCACCTACGAACACTGATTTCTTTTCGAGTTTTTCTACCTTTTCAGCCATGCTTGCCATTCCACACCTGCCTGCCGATTAATGGATGCTCGATCCCAAGGTAAATATCGGCAGATAAAGAGAAATCAATATTCCGCCCACAAATACCGCCATGATAATCAGGATGATCGGTTCGATTAGCGCCATTGCACCCGATAGCGCGGTTTGCACGTCTTCTTCATAAAATTCTGCCACCGAGTTCAACATGGCAGGGAGCGCGCCGGTTGATTCGCCTACTTCGATCATTTCTACTGAAAGATCCGGGAAAACTTTTTGCTCTTCCAGGCTCTTGGCCAGCGATTGTCCTTCGCGCACCCGCACCGAGGCGCGCTGAATTCCGTTCAAAATAGTTCGGCTGTTCATGGACGCGCCCGCAGTCTCAAGCGACGGGACCAGCGGCATGCCGCCAGTCAACAGAGTCGAGAGCATTCGCGAAAATGTGGACACGTGATATTTCATCCATATGTCGCCGACCAGCGGAATTTTATGTGTGGCGCGGTCGATGGATTGTGCGCCGCGGTCTGTAGCCTTCCATCTCCACAACAAAAAAAGCGCCACCGCGACGACCGCAAGTCCGACCGGGGCATAACGCTGCGCATGGGTCCCGACTTCCAGCATGAACTGCGTGATTGCCGGCAACTGCGCATTCAGGTCCGAGTACAGTTTCGCAAATTGCGGCACCACGTAAGTCACCAGGAAAACCAGCATCACCATAACAACGGACACCAACAGCGCCGGATATATCAGCGAAACCGCCAACTTTTTCTTGAAACTCAGGGCCATCTTCTGAAAATTGACGTAGCGGGTGAGCACTTCGTCCATGTTGCCGCTCTTCTCGCCCGCCATTAACGTCGTTGTATAAATCTTTGGAAATACGTGTTGCGCAGCAAACGCTTCGGAGAGAAGCTCTCCACCTTTCACTCGCTCGCGCACGTTCTGTAAAAGTGCGCGGAAATAGGCATCCCGCTGCCGTTTTACCAGCAGGTCCATCGAGCTGAGGACGGGCAGGCCGGCCTTCAACAATGTAAGTAGCTGCTGATTGAAGATCAAAAAAGTGGAAGGCCTGACCCGCTTTTTCCTGCCGCCCTTACCCCCGATCAGGAGCCCCTTCGGCTTTACCCAATAAACGAGAAAACCCTGTTGCGCGAACCGTTCGCGCACCTCAGATTCCGAGATTCCGCTCTCCACCTGCTGCAGCAGACGACCACGTTCATCGGCGACTTTGATTAAAAATTCAGCCATTTGTTCGGAAAATTAAGGCTTGCCCACTCCAGTTTAACATTCAACAATCCTCGATTTTGCAGCTACTTAGCACGAAAGCCCATCTTGAGTAACGTCCCACCGATAGCTTAATTCGCGGCTTCGTCCACGATGACTTCGACCCCCGGCGGCGGTGAAAATCGGAACTTCGCATCAGGAACCCGCAGGTTCTCCTTTTGATTGCTGAAGCGGTATTCGGTAATGGAATCGTCCGTCCCATACAGCAGGATCCGTGCAATCGCATGTTCCGGGGTGATCTCCAGCAGGACTTGTCTCAGTGTGTCCTCCATCCCATGTGGAACTCCCCTAAGAACCACGTCCTCTGGGTGCCAGGTCTGGACATCGGGTGCAAAAGACAGGCCCGCCAACTCCTTCTCCAGCTTGGTCTTGCCCAGCAAAAATGCAAAAGGTGAGCGAATGTCATCGGCTTTCTTCATTGAAGACTTTCGCACTTGCTTCTCCGCCGGTAGATAGAGCCACCCATTGTGCCCGTCATCGACAAACAGCTTCTCCTCTGGAGAACGGTATTCCCAGCGCATCTTGCCGGGTTTTTTCAGCCACAACGTCCCAGATTCTGTTCGATCCATGCCTGAGCCTTGATATATCTCGGTGAATTCGGCAGTCAGGGTCTGCAGGTGGTTATAGCGCTCGTCCACCTGACGGGCCACGCTGCTAACGCTGGGAAGTGCGAATGCTGGACCCGTGTCCGCGCAATACCCCGCGGCGCAAGCTATGCATAGAATCAACACTCTTATTTTCATTGGTTTATCGATTACCCGGGCCGAATACGAAGGAGTTGCAGGAGTGAAGTTTTTCTGCTTCTGAATTAGATGCCGACAGCCTGACGCTGGAATCTAGGTCGGCATACCCGGAATAATCCCTCGAATACCGATTGTACTGTACCTGACAATTCGCACATACCCTTTACACTTAACGTGGGTTGTTATGACTTCCGAACTTAAGGTGCCAGTCGAACGCCGACGCCGCAACAACCTCTGGGAGGGAATGTTAGGAATTCTGACCCATTCCAGAACTGCTCCCATGAGGCGAGAGAGTGACATGATGCGGTCGCGCATGCTGCGCTGGGTAGAACTTGCTGACAGCGCGCTTGGGAAAAGTCCGAGGGATAGCGGTCCGGTCAAATCCTATCCACCCGAGCTGCGGAATAATAGATATTGATTGTTTCCGGTTAACTTAGTTAGCAATTCCAGCCTTTCGAATGTCTGCTCAAAAATGGGGTTCGCGTAGACCACATACACGGGATGAGAATTCTGCCCAAGCCATCGCTCCAGGTTCTCGAGAAACATTAGCAAGGATGATCGGGGCAAAGGATTAAACAGGAAAACAACCGAAGGTTCGTTCGGAAAAACAAAGTTCGTCGCATTTTCGCATAACACTTCGATCCCAGAGCCCATACCTCGCTGCTCGAAGTCCCTGACATTTTCGCGGGCGATCTTCACGAGTTCAGGAAGAAGCTCGATTCCTATAATCCGGCGGAAACCAAACTCAGATGCCAGTAATAGCGCCCGACCTTTTCCGGCGCCGATATCGATAAATGTGAATTGGCTGAAGTTGGTATGAGGAACGAGATGGGCAGACAATGCCGACATGATTTGCCGGAACTGGTCGGGCGGAATTGGTTGGTAAACGGAATTGAAGAGTCCGAGCAGTCGCGTCCGCCACGACAAAGCAGCGCCGGTTGTGTTGACGCGATGTTGCCAGTCGTAGTCTATGTCTCCGTAGCGCTGACGGCGCCGATCGGGAAGGGAATCACGGAGGAACTCGTAAAGGATCGACAAGAGGCGATGAACAGACGCCAGAGTGCTGACTTGCTCGCGCTGTTGACGCCACCAGACCGTGAAAGCCGTAGGCAGACTGATTTTAGATTCGCGCACGATTCCGAGCGGACTCCAACAGTAATCCTACCCGGCGGGGAATAATTTCGGAGCGGCGTGTGGAACATAGCCGCTGGGGATCCCTTTATCGAGAAACGGCAGATCATCGGGAATGCTGACCACCACCCTGCCGTTAGACTCGAGGCTGTAAGGGTGGCCCATTGGATCCAGCGGAATGCCTTTGATCAGACCGGCAGAAATCATTTCAGAAAATGTAGCTGGGTAATGGCCGGTTTTATCGCGGTATTTCTCGACCAACTCCTCCAAGAGGCTAACATCTTCATCCACTTGGATGGCCCGCAAATGCGCCGCGGCATTGGCCCGGATCAATCCATCATGACTGGTTTGAAGGGTGGCGCCCCACATCATACGCGCCGTATCGAGCTCGCCACCGTGCTGTGCCATTTGCGCAGCCATGATCTTCAGAAACGGGTGAGTATTCGGCAATTGCGATCCGCGCAGAAAAGCTCCGGCCGCATCGCGATAATCTTTCTGGTCGTAATAAACGAATCCGAGATCGTAATACAAATGCCAATCGTCGGGATTATTTTGGATTCCCTTGCGCGCCAGTTCAATGGCCTTTTGCGGATTGCCGGCGCCTTGCGGCGGCTTGGCCACAAGGAATGTAGCGCCAAATTCGTAGGCAGGAATCAAATGCGGATCGAGCTCGGTGGTGATGTTGAGTAACGGCCACAGCAATTTATAAGTTCCGCCTCCCTGGCTGTGGGTTCCGCCAAAATACTGCACGGTGCGAGTCCAATAAATATCCGCCAGCAGGCCGTCGTATCCCAGGCAAAGACGCTTCACCAGCTTTGGAGAAGAAATGTAAAGCATTTGCTGCAAGGGTGCGGCCGGACGCAGATGGTCGACCGCCCGCGTCAGCAATGCGGCGCTCACCATGCTGCAGACCAGCACCGTGCCGGCAATAGCAGTAACTTGTCGCGAGCGAATCATTTCAGGTTCCGGCGCTCGAAAATCAGCACGGCAGCGCTGAGTACAGCCATTGAGTAAACCAGCGCGTAGATAGTGTTAAGAACAATCAGATCGTGCGGAACAGGTTCGCCGTGCGCAACCTGCGTAATCACATTGAGAGCTGAAAAATTAGGCACCAGATAAGCCGCGCCCGTCGCCAACCAGCGCGTCACTCCGTGAGTCATGGCAGCAAAGTTGCGTAGGTCCTGCGCAAAGCTGCCAATCACAAAGAGCCAAAAAGCGAAAATAGCAGAAAAAATTGGGGTAGAAAATGACGAGAAAAATAGCGCCAGGGCGGTGATGATGACGAATTGCAACACTATGAAGTACAACGCGACCAGGATTCCAATATCCGAACTCACGAAGTGGTGCGAGACGTAAGCCAGCGCACCGAACACCCCGATAGCCATAAAAAAAGTGTTGACCACCAGCGTTCCCGACAGGCCAAAGAATTTTCCGGCGATAAATTCCCAGCGTCGCACCGGGCGGGAAAGTACGGTGTACAGAGTGCGCTTATCGATCTCTTTCGAGACCAGGCCAATGCCAATGAAAATAGCGATGACAATGCCGAACAGCGAAACTGCGGTCAGCCCCAAATTGATGACCACCAGGCGCTCGATTTGTATTGAGACCTGCCCAACCAGGACCGCCGCCGCTGACATCAGCAGCGCAAACCCGATCAGGTTATAAAGCACACGATCGCGCACCGCCTCGCGGAAGGTGTTGGTCGCAATATGGAAAACTCTGGAATTCATATCTATCTTCCCGTGTCTCTCGCTACACGCTAGCTTCGGACCGAAACCGCTTCAGACTGCAGCGGCGCTCCAAGCTGTGCCACAAAATAATCCTCCAGTGAACTTCGCACCGGAACCACTGAAATCAGCCGTAGACGTTCTCGCCGCAATGCCTCCAGAACTGCGTCCTGAATTTCTTCCGGAACAATGACTCGCATAGTTTCACCGGCGGCACGGCATTCCGCTCCCATGCTCCGAATGCCCGCGGGAATTGTCGCACCCTGCCATACGATTTCCACCTTGCCATGGACCCCGGCCGTGAGCTTTGCAACCGCACCAACTCCCCGCAGTTCACCCTGGTGAATGATTCCCACCCGGTCGCACAAGGCCTCGGCGTCAGAAAGAATGTGAGTGGAGAAAAAAACCGTCTTGCCGCGCGCTTTCAAGTCTTCGATTAAGCCACGCACCTCGCGCCGACCCATCGGATCCAGACCGGACATGGGTTCATCCAGAAATACAACCTTAGGATCATGCAGAATCGCCTGCGCGATTCCTACCCGCTGTAACATGCCCTTGGAAAATTTTCTCAATTGAACATTTCCCGAGTTGCTCAATTTCACTTGCTCGAGGACGGATTCAACTCTGCGCGAAAGCTGTTTCGGATCGACCCCCGAAAGTTGTCCGTAATAAAGCAGTAGCTCTTCTGCCGTGAGATGGTCGTAGAAATAGGGTTGCTCAGGAAGGAATCCGATCTGTGCCTTCATGCGGGGATCTTGCAGTTCCAGGCCCAGGATGCGAGCGCTGCCCCCTGTAGGAAACACCAGCCCCATCAGAATTTTCAGGGTAGTTGTCTTTCCCGCGCCGTTCGGCCCCAGAAAACCGAAAATCTCGCCTTCTTCCACGGCAAGAGTTAAAGGCCGCAGCGCCTGCTTGGAGCGTTTGCGCCAGAATCCTGCGTTATAGGTTTTTTGCAGACCCAGAATCTCAATCGCATGCATGGCAACGAAGCGCGTTCAAAAAAATTATATGCAATTCCCCGCAGGTAAGGTTTGCTTTCCCGGATTTTGCGATTACGAGAGTTTTTACTCGGCGATCGGATAAGCAGAACAAGTTGGTACGTCGGGCGCCACCGGTGCCGATGTTGGATTGCTCCGCAGAACGCCATCGGTCACCATGCAGTAGTTCTTTGTCCCCGTGCTGTTGTAAGCAACCGGGGCCGAGCTACTGACGAATTCCATGTTCGGAGGATTTCCACCGCCAGAGTCCCCAACGGCCAGAAATTGATATCCGTTCTTGGTGCCGCTCGATAATACTCCATCCAAAATGCACGCAGTCGTGCTAGTCGGTCCAGAGCTGGGACAGGTATTATTGCCAGAGCCCGGGCCCAGAGTTGCGAGAGTGGCCGCATACCCGACGTCTGGGTACGAAGTGGCATAGGCAACTTGCGCGGTTGAAATCTGCCTGATACTGGCCGCTGCGGATGACTCATTCGCGGAAATCTTTGCCCTGACCAGGCTTGGAATGGCGATCGCGGCGATGATCAAAATGATTGCCACGACAATCAACAGTTCGATTAGCGAAAAGCCTTTCTGGCGACGCATATCTAGCTCCTGCCTCTTTCTGTGCATCCTGATAGCCATTCACGTGTTACTAGAGACGCTCGCACCGTGATTTGGGGCGTCCGTCGGGACTACAGCCCACAAAAAACAAGAGCATCGGATGTCGCCATCCGATGCTCCCGGCTTGTACCCTCCCCCAGGTACTTCGCCATACTCGTGATTTACTGAAGTGCTGTCAGAGGCAAGCAGTTTGCATAGCTCGTCTCTTTGTTTGAAGCAGGAGTTTCGAACCGAACTACGCCATCTTCCTCGGCGCAGAAGCCCTTAACACCGGTGGTGCTTGGTGTAACTGGAGTAGCAGAAGCCACGAAACCCTGAATCGGCAATGCCGCAGCGCTCGGAGTCGAGGCCACCGCATAGCCGCTCTTGGTGCCGCTAGCCAAAACCGCATCAATAATGCAAGCGGCAGCGCTGGTCGGACCACCTGCAGGACAAGCAGTGACGCCCGCGCCTGGGCCTAATGCTGTCAGACTTGGGGCATAGCCATTGCTCGGATACGACGTCGAAAACTCGATGTTA
>DATNAF010000275.1:0-2535 GCA_035572845.1 Terriglobales bacterium | reverse complement strand
GATGGTCCATCTCCCAGAGGACCCCACCACAGTTTGGGCAGTTATACGGAACCTGATTCCCAAGCTCGTTTACTTGTTCGACATCGCTCAAAACTCGTTCAGCAATCGCTGCCTCGGTTCTTACATCTGGTGGTACAGCTCCGTCTTTTTGGGGTCGTTCATGAGTAAGTTTTTCAAGTATCTGTCCCATTTCTGACAGCGGGACGCAGTAATCAACTTTAAGATTGTCGAGCGCGCTCTGGGGCATTGCGGGATACGCCGCATCCCTCGGGTCTTGCACCACCGTGACGCCGCCGCACTTTTTAATGGCGATGAGTCCGGCCGTGCCGTCGTCCAGCATCCCAGTGAGTACAACTCCGATTACGTATGGCCCATGGGTGACCGCGGCGGAACGAAACAATGGATCTATTCCCGGCCGACTGCGATTTTCGCGAGCGCCTTTGGTAACCAGAACCGTATGCTTTTTGACCAGTAAGTGGGTATCAGGAGGAGCGATGTAGATCCGCCCCGGCTTAAAAGCTTGTCCATTTTTAGCCAGTTGACACGCGAAAGATTTATATTTCCTCAACCTGTGCAGCAGGGCCTCTCCGGTGCTCTCGGGCGCCATGTGCTGAACGATGAAGATGGAGGCCGGCAAATCGGTTGGCAATTGCCCGATGAGATCATCCAGAGCTTCCATCCCTCCTGCCGAGGTCCCGATAACGATGATGTTGCGTCCTTTGCCCGGCATTAGACTTCTTCCTTTCTGCATTTCGTCGCTAAAACTCTTCGAGCCGAAAGATGCATTTATGCTGCTAAATCTGTTTCTTTCGGCGGTTTTGATGTCACGCCCCGACGGCGGTCCTTAAGCAGCAGGCTCGTCTTTCCGGATTGTTGCAGCAGCTTCGCATTGATTTCGGCTCCGATGAGCATGATGAAGTTGCTCCAAAACAACCACACCAAAAACACGATTGCCGCACCGAGAGTGCCATAAGTCGCATTGTAATTCGCAAAATCCCGAAAGTAGATTCCCAACAAGTAGGACAGTCCAATCCAACCACCCACAGCGATCACTGCTCCAGGCAGGGTTCGCAGGAATTTCTGTCGCACGTTGGGCGCCCAAAAGTACAGAAGTTCCACGGCAATAACCGTGAACCCTGTCGCTACCGACCATCGAAGATAGGGCCAGACGGCCGCAAACGCCGGACTGAGCCCCACCCTGCCGGCGAGCCATCCGCCGAACTTTGGCCCTACGATCAGCACCAGGAGAGCGATGACGAGTAACGTCCCAACCAGAAAGGCGAGACCAACTGCTAACGCGCGAGTCGTCCAAATCCGCCGTGTCTCCGGCACATTGTAGGTCACGTTCAAAGCTTCGATCATGGCTGCGAAACCGCTGGATGCCGACCAGATGGTGAACACTATCCCGAAGGTCAGCAGGCCGCCATGGCGCGACAACAGCACGTGAGCCAGAATCTTTTTGACCATGGCCATGCTGTCAGGTGGAACCACGGTGGCGAGCACACCGACGATCTGGTTGAACAGACTGGAAACGGGCAGATACGCGACTACTGCCGACACAAAGATCAATAGCGGAAAAACCGAAAGCACGAAGTAGTACGACAACCCTGCGGCAAACGACATGATGTGCTTCTCGTCCACATCACGAAAAACGTTGGCAGCGATATTCTTGATGTGTACTGCCAACCTCATAGGCCTTGATTCCGCCTAGCTCGGAAATTAACTAATCGAAGCACAGGCTCGCGTGGAAATTGTGATATTACCGGTTGGTTGCGAGCACAGCTTTGGCGGAAGTTGACAGGCGAACCGGCTGGGCTCGGCTGAAATCACTAAACCAGCACCTTCAATGGCCGTAAGTGGTGATTCCGCCCTGCAGATGCGACTGTAAAAAATAAATGTCCTTATCTGCGGCGCGAACGATCTCGGTGAACACGTCCGCAGTAGCATCGTCTTCTAGAGAGGCACACTGCTTGATCGCTTGGCGCGCGGCGTTCGCAACATCCGAAAGATGATCCAGCAAAGCGCGGACGTGATCCATGCCATGCATCACGTTCAAGTCGTATTCTTTGATGCTGGAGTTGGCTGCAACTTGCCGAGCGGTGCCATTTGCCCGACCGCCGAGTGCGGTAACACGTTCGGCGATCAAGTCAACAGCGTCTTCCACGTGCTCTGCTATGGAATCGAACAGCAAATGCAGTTGATAGAAATCTTCGCCCTTCACGTTCCAGTGCGCAAATTTTGCCTGCGTCTGCAGGTCGATCGTGTCCGCCAGGCGGGCGTTAAGAAGATCAATCAGTGCACGCCGATTGTTTTCCGGAACACTGACTTTGCTCTCGAATTGTCTCTCATCGCTTTTGGCTCCAGGATGCCTCAACACTCGGTTGCTATTAAGACTTGGCATTGCTTTTCCTCCGTAGTCGATGATGTGTGATCCTGCGAACTGAGAAACAGCTTTACGCTGCCCGCTTATGCGCAGGAGTTTTCTTGTGCATGTGTCGCTGCAGAAATTCTTGTAACGCCACGGCATTGTTGTGC
>DATNAF010000274.1:0-5643 GCA_035572845.1 Terriglobales bacterium | reverse complement strand
GCGGGTCTACCGATCAGGCGCCGGATCTCTATCTGGCGGCAAAGCCCGGCTATGGCTTTTGGGGCGGCACAGATGGGCCATTGGTGGAGGAAATACCAGCCAGCGGCGCTCACGGCTATTTGAATACCGATCCTGATATGGAGGCGCTTTTCATCGCGTCGGGCGCGCACATCCGCTCCGGAGTTGATCTGGGCTTCATCTCGAACGTGCGTGTAGCGCCAACCATTGCGAAAATTCTCGGCGTTTCTTTGCCAGCGGTAAAGCAAGCGCCGCTAACGGCTGCATTGCGGTAGCCGGATGTTCTGCAGGCATAAGCTTTAACGGCAAATTGCAGCGAATGAGCACCTCCTCTTACGCGGCGAGCCTGCAGAGTGGCTGCGCTTACATCTTCGCCACCGAACTTCCTGTCGGTCCTCGCGCCGCTCTCGCCATCAACCGCGCTGCACTCTGCTGCAGTGGGTGAGCTGTATGGTGCGCGGCAATTCCCGATCAGAGAATGGGGGGTCGATTTCCACCCGAACCCTGGAACCGAAGAATTCCCTCCTGGTTCCTTCGAAAAGAGTTTAAGCATATCAAAAACAACCTTGACTTACGTTTTTATGGCTTGACTTACGTTTTTGTTGTGAGTAGAGTCGCATCCCGTCGGGATATACCATTGCCCGGTTTCCTCGAAGCGCTTTGATAAACGCAAGCAGGTCGCGAATCAGAAAGGAACTGATATGTGGCTCAGCAGAAGTTTGCGCAATTCCTCAGTGTTGATCGTGCTGGCTTTCGTCGCTTTCTTCCCAATTTCGGCGGCAGCGGCGGCGAGTGGTTCAGTTAGCATAACTAGCCCCGCAGCGGGAGCTTCCATCACTGGCAGCTATCACATAACAGGTACATATAAAGGAGTCTATGGTGTACAAATCGCCTTCAATGCTGGCGTTTTGCTAAATGTTCACATGCAACCGACCGGCACGGATCAGGGCAATTGGTATTACGATTGGACTCCGACTGGTTATTATGGAAATGTCGAAATCATGGCACGCGGATTCGACACGAATACCCGCTATTGGGATTGGGCTCCCTACGTTAACGTGACCGTGAACATCCCGAGTCAAGAGCCCCCATCCGTTTCGATTATCAGCCCAGCAGATGGCAGTACAGCCGGAACAAGTTCACAGGTGATCACTGTGTCTGCGAGTGCAGCGAACAACTTGCAATCTGTGCAATGCAGGATTGACTGGGGACCTTGGCAATCGATGACGGATAGTGGTGGGGATTACGTGTTCACCTGGAACACGAGCGGTTTGGGGAATCTCACTCATGCTA
Source organism: Terriglobales bacterium (assembly GCA_035572845.1). GTDB lineage: Bacteria > Acidobacteriota > Terriglobia > Terriglobales > Acidobacteriaceae > Gp1-AA145. Next base: position 4,332 of record DATNAF010000274.1, on the reverse strand, counting down.
TCGAAGCCAGAGCAACCGATGACAATGGCAATGTAACGCAAACACTCACAAATTATGTCAAGACTGGAACTGGTTTGCAGCAGGCACCTGTTGCAAACCAGATAGAGCGCGCCAGCTGGATATGGGAGCCAGATGCCTATCAGATGGTTGCGAGTTCCGGACCGGAAGCTGAGTTGAATGCGTTTTATAGCAATCTTTCGAACACCACCCACGAGGGGAAAACGCTATATCTTTATGCCGACCGGTATGATGGACACTATGCACTGATCGAAAACCCGCAGGGCTACGCTAATTTCATAACGTGGGCTCATGGCCGCGGATATAAAGTTGATGCGCTTCTGGCGAGTGGATTCTACGCAGCCCAGATGTACAGCTACGATCGGTACCAGAGTGATGTTGTTCAGCTGGTGGATAATGTTCTCAACTACAACATTGCTTATCCAAACGCCGCGTTTGACGGCATAAATACTGACTTCGAGCCGCACGGGCTGCCAGACTGGGGGAGCACGGTAGGTGGCGAATGGCTCGACAACCATCAGGCGATGATGAACCGGAAGGCAGCGTCCGGACAAAACCTGAATATCGGTGCTTCCATTCCAAGGCAAATGACTGGGGTTTCGGCCACATGGAATGGCAAGAAGGAGACGGTGGCCGAACACGCACAAGACATTTTGGATTACGTCACCGAAATGTGCTATCGCAATCTAGCCAGCGGCTCGGGAAATATCGAGGATCAAGCTAATCCCGTTGTCAGTTATGCCGACCAGATAGGTAAACCAATGTTTATCGCTGTGGAGACGACCGACATAAATTCAAGTGGCGACCCGGCGAAAATTTCCTTCTATACCAACGGTGATTCGTACATGGAAGGACAACTAAGTCAGATTTACACAAACTATTCAACTGACGCTGGTTTCAAAGGGATGGCCATCCACTACTATGATGCCTATCGAACATTGGCGTTGAATGGTTGGACTCCATCGCCAACTTTCTGGAACCCGAACATCTCAGATGCGACCGCGCCAACCGCGCCGCCTAGCCTAACAGCAGCCGATTTCGACTTCCAGGAAATCGATCTAAATTGGGGGCAAAGCACCGACAATAATTTTGTGGACCATTACAACGTTTATCGTTCCACGTCGAGCAGCTTCGTCCCCTCCAGCACTGACTTGGTGGGCAGCGTCAATCAGCTCTTTTATCAGGATACTGGACTGCTGGCGAATACCACTTATTATTACTACGTTATAGCTGTCGACCAGAATGGAAATCTAAGCGCTGCCTCTAACGAGACCAGCGCGACCACTGGTACAAATACGCAGAACCTCATTCCGGTCCACATCTCCAACATCAGCCTCAGCCTTGGTAGCACCAGCGCCACGTGCACAATCACGATAGTAGACAATAACTCAAATCCAGTGCAGGGAGTTGAAGTGTTCGGCAATTGGGACGAAGCGGCTGGAAAGAAGTGGTCTGGAAATACCGGTTCGAATGGAACGTACAGCACGACTTCGGAAAGCACTTTAATCAGCCCCTACTCGGTGCAATGCACGCCGACCCGCATCACTGATGGCTCACATTATTGGGCCTCATCGAAGGATGTCGTGCACATTGCACAGGGGAGCAACTGACCTCGAGGCTATGTCTCAACTTCTGGGAAGCGCAATCCGGGGCGAGACACGACCGAAGATCACGTTGACGGGTTGGCAGGATGGTAAAAATGGCACGAGACAGCATGGACTGTCGTCCAATTGCCGTCCATTACCGCGAGCCAAGAGGGTCAAAGAGGGACTTGAGGGGGTCACCCGTTCCACAAAGATTCAATAAGTTACCTCAGCCGGCGAGACTTTCACGGCGATAACACGGGTTCAAATCCCGTCGGGGACGCCAACATTTCAAAAGACTTAGCTGAAGTCGCCCGATTTACCGCCGGTCCGAAAAGGTCCAATAAGGAGATTCACTCGTCGGTTGGAGTCTTTTTCGGAGGAAAAGACCAGCCTTGCAACTTTGCTCTGTGCGCTGCGCTTGATGTCGGTCACCGCCTGCGCGTAGAGGTTGAGTGTGACGCTACTGTTTGCATGCCTGAGTAGTTCCTGAACCGTTTTCACGTCCTCTCCGTGCGATTTGAGAATTGTCGCGTAGGAGTGACGGAAGGTGTGCCATCCCACCTTGCCCGCGATCTTCGCCGCTTTGAGAGCCGGCTTGATGTACACGCGGAAGATGGAGAATGACCAGTACGGGAGCTTCCCATGGGTTGCCGGACTGGCGAAGACCCAATCCTCCTCCGACGGATATGGCGATTGCCTACGCCACATCAGCAACACTTCAGCAAGTTCGGGATCGAGCGGAACCGGCTTCTGCGACGCTTCGGTCTTGCATGGACCGACATGCTGCAACGAGATGGAACGGGTGACGTGGAGCGCCAGATTTTCAAAGTCCACGTCCGACCATTTCAGCGCGAGCAGTTCGCTCACCCGCAGCCCGGTGAGAATGTCGAGAAGCACGGCTGTCTTGCCGGGCTCCTTTAGATGTTTGAGCAGAGACTTGATCTGCTCTATATCCAACACGACCGGAATCTTCTGACGTTTGGCGCTCTGCCGCACCCTCGTAATCGGATTCCTGTCATGCCATTCCCAGCGCATCGCGTGATTGAAGATCGAATGCATGAGGTTGCGAATTTTCGCCTTGCTGCCATTCGCCAAAGGCAATGAACGGAGCCACTCCTCCACGATCACAGCCTTCACATCCTTCAATCGGTACGAAGACCACCGAAGCAGGATCCAACGCTCCAGGTAGCCTTCATTCGTCCTGATGGTAGCGAAAGTTCTGCCGGATTCCTCGCACAGTTCCTTTTCGCGATAGTGCTGCGTCAATGTGTCGAAGCTAATCGCGTCGATCTGTGTTCGAGGGTTCTCGGCGTTAACGTTTGCTCGAAGTGCGGCGACTGCCTTTTGCGCAGCCGATTCTGACGGGAACTCATGGATCGTTCCAATCATTGCGCTGCGCCGACGACGCGTACCGTCAATCTGTGTTTCGTACCAGCGGTACTCCCACACGCGATTGCCATTCGCACGTTCTTCAAGCCGAAGTGTGCCTTGCTGATACCGCATCCGCTTCATAGATTTCTCCATTTGGCGGAACGGGTGACCCATGTTTAGGGTATCCGCGCTTTTCGCGCATACCCTCATCGGCCCAGGCACTCTGGCGTGACTGTTACGAGGTCCGTACCACGATGAGTGGTTTGGCGATTTAGCGCTCATTGAGAACTCGACGATCGGTCCCTAGCTCAATATTGCTGCGGGGCAATCGTCCTAGATGATGGCGTTTACCAGCTCAGGACGAACCAAAGAAACGCGCCATAAAGGATCAGCATGGCTGTGGCGTGGAGCCGGGTCAGAATGTTTTTTGGTGAGGCAAACGCGATGACGACTACCAGGGATACCAGCATGGCAACGAGCGAGAAATGCAGTAGACGCGAGCGAGCCAGAACTAATGGGTGCACGAGAGCCGCCGCTCCGAGCGTCATCGTTACGTTATAGACGAACGAACCCACGACGCCGGCGATCACAGCTTCGGAAATGCCGCGGCGGGCTGCAGACCAGGCAAGAGCGACCAGTTCAAAGGCGGTGGCGAATCCAACGAGCGTTAGCCCCAGTCGGGTCTGCATGCTTTCGAGGGAGCTGATGTGCCGAACTGCTTCGACGACTAGCACAGCTCCTCCGGCCATTGCCGCAATGCCTATGCAGACCCATAGAAGATGGCTGGCAGACCTCCCGCTCCGCTTGATAACCTTTTCCAATTCCCCTGTTTCACCCAGCGCGGGAGGATGTCGTTCGACGATCCAGATGCCGGCAACATACGCTATATAGCAAGCCACCAGGAACCCGCCTTCAATACGAGAAACATTGCCATCCCAGGCACAAACGACACCAATAAATCCCAAGGGAATACCAAGCCATCCATACAGGAGCACCCGGCGCGGGAAGGCCAGCGGCGCGACCCAGGCTGCCACGCTCAGCGCAACTAGGCAAATGGCGACATTGGCCCCAATGACATCGCCCAAGGCGATCCCGGGCGCGTGGCGCGCCGAGGCCACGATTGCTGTTGCCAGTTCTTCCGGCTCCGCGCCGGCCAGCAGGAGGGCCAACGCAAAACTGCTGACACCAAGAGCAAGAGATGCGCTGCTCAGGTGTTTGGAGAACTGTTCGGATCCCCAGACGATAATCGCAACACCCGCCAAGAGCACGACTACCCATAGAAGCGAAATCATGTCGTCGTTGTTCCTGGCGTTGTAGGCGGCTCCACGGTCGCAAAGTGCCCGTACCGGAGAGCCAG
>DATNAF010000273.1:0-5491 GCA_035572845.1 Terriglobales bacterium | reverse complement strand
GCGGCAAGGTCACTGAGGAGCCGGAAAGGAGGTCGTGATAGCCCTGTGCATGCAGCTCGCGCATAACATTCCAGCCATCGAGGTATTGAAGTTTGGCGCGGAGAATAGCAGCCTGCAGCGTGTCAAGCCGACGATTGAATCCTTTGTTCAGATGGATGTTCTTCGTCTTCTGACCGTAGTTCCTCATAGAACGCAGCTGCGCCGCCAGAGCAGCGTCGTTCGTGACGATCCCGCCCCCATCCCCATAAGCTCCCAGATTCTTGCCCGGATAGAAACTGAAAGCTGCGGCGTGGGCAAGCGCTCCCGCGCGAACACCTTTATATCTGGCGCCATGCGCTTGGCAGGCATCTTCCAAAACGGCCAGGTCATGTCTGGACGCAATCTCATTGATCGCGTCCATGTCCGCCGGCAATCCGTAGAGATGGACCGGAATGATGGCTCTGGTTCTTGGAGTAATCGCCGCGCTCACGGCATCCGGATCGATATTGCAGCTTTGCGGATCAACATCGACCAACACCGGGGTCGCTCCGGTACTGGAGATCGCTAAAGCAGTGGCGATATAGGTATTCGCAGCAGTGATGACTTCATCGCCCGGACCTATTCCCCAGGCGCGAAGTACAAGTTCCAGCGCCGATAACCCTGAGTCAACCCCTACGCAGTGCTTCGCGTCGCAAAAGGCCGCAAACTCGTTCTCGAATAGCTCCAGCTCCGTCCCAAGAATGAAATCAGACGCCTGGATTACGCGGTCCATCGCGCTGACGATTTCCTGCTTAATCGACAGATACTGAGCGGAAAGGTCAAGCAAAGGAATATTCCGCTTCTGCTCAGCTAACAACTGCACAGTACTCATGTTATCCACCTTTCCGGCTGATCCCGGGCAATGGCAAGGATGACGCATTACAGCGCCATGACGTTAGAACTTTAGATAGGGGAATCGAACGAGAGTAGCGATCGGGAGGCGTTTTGCAATCTCTTACAAGGCTCCGCCATCCTCAACCACAGTGAATGGCTTTTGGCGCGCGACACGCACCATCACCGAACAAACCGCAGCAGAAGTACTACAGTTAAACAATGACTCGGAACAACCTCTTCCGACTACTATCAGTGACTTATCATAGCGTCCGACTACATAGGAACAAGGAGTCGATCTTCTCTTTTTTCCACTTGAGACAATTCCCTTGGCCTCAAACTTTGATCGAGGTTCATCTGGCGGTTGCGACGCGGCGCGGGCGCTCCTCCGGATGGCTGCTCTTCTTCGCGTAGAAGTTCGGGATCGTCGCTTCCGCTGTATCGATCGCAACCATGGATGCCTTATTTCCTTGTGTCTGTGCGGCGCCACCCGTGGAAATCAGGTGTATCTCCTTCTGGTCGCTTAGATACCGCAACCAATTACGATACATAGATATCGCAGCCAAACGCCAGGAAGCTTCCACCCTGGCCTCCGATAGTATCCGATGCGCCTCAGTGAGCAGCTCCGAGCTCGGATGTTTCACAGCCTGTTTCTGAAGATTTTCGAGAAGTGCGGCAGTCGGCCGGTCAAAATAGTTGAGTGGCAACGAAGGATAGCGGTCTGACTCCCCCCTAAAGAACCGTCCCACATCTCTCCGGTACTCCAGCATCAAAGTGTTGGCGTCGTACTCCGGATGTCCCTGGAAGAAGACAAACAGGCTATTGTATTGCTTAATGAAAGTATCTACGCCCGCCGCGCTCCGGCTCAGCACGCGATACCCGCAACGAGTCAGTGCAAGCTCCGGAACCCCATTCCAACGAGAGTGCGGAAGCTTGAATGACGCTCCAATACCAGTGGTCAATCCATCGTATTCGGTCTGGGTACAATCGAAGATCCCACACTTCTTGCGATCACTTCTTACCCGGTCGATGCCATCGCAATAGAGCACCGCTGCGTGTGCAGCCAGGCACGACCAGATGGCAGAATACGTGTTCTCTCGCGCCCAATCCAAGAGATTCGTAAAACTTCCCCAGTAGGGCTCATCGCGTAGGTTAGCGGTTACGGGCTCGCGTCCCGTCACGATAATTCCATCCAGATGCGTGTTCCACAGTTCGTCGATCCCTGCGTAATGTGCCCTAATATGGTTCGCCGCAGACTCCAGACGAGGAATACCAGGCAAAGAATAGAGGTGCAGGGTGACAGGTATTTCCCCGGACGCCTCAGCGAGGAGCGACACAAATTGACGCTCAGTGGCCTCAATCGCGCCGTCTGGCATGTTATTAACTAGCCCAATGTGAATGTGCTGAGCCGATCGTCTCGGAGGTATTGAGATCGTCATTCCAGACAGCCGTTCTCTGTCAAGCTGGAAAGCATCGCTCATATTGGCTGAACTTAGATAAGCGGGCATTTATATCCTTTGTGGAATCATGATCAGCTGTACTACTTCGAACCGGCAGTCAGCGCCTGATCCAGGTCTTCGAGAATGTCGTCAATGTGCTCCACTCCGACGCTAAGTCTGATCATTTCTGGCCTAACGCCTGCCTTAAGCTGTTCCTCGCTCGACATCTGCCGGTGCGTCGATGACGCGGGATGGCACGCCAGAGACTTTGCATCCCCTAAATTGACAAGGCGTTTAAACAGCTTGAGAGCATCGTAAAACTTGACTGCTGCGGGATAGCCTCCCTTGGCGCCGAACGTCATCAAGGAGCAAGGCCTTCCGGCCAGGTATTTTTGTGCCAGCGGGTAGTTGGGGCTATCCGGAAACCCAGCGTAATTTACCCACTCTACTCTGGGATCGCTTCTCAGAAAGTCGGCGACCTTTCTCCCATTTTCCACATGACGATCAATTCGCAGCGCGACTGTCTCGATCCCCTGCAATAAGAGGAATGCGTTGAACGGCGACAGCGTTGCGCCGGTTGCGCGCAGATATACGCTGCGGCACCGGCCGAGATATGCCGTTCGTCCAAAGTGCTCGGTATAGCTCAGGTTGTGGTAGGAAGGGTCCGGCTGCGTGAACATCGGAAATTTCGCAACATGTTCTTCCCACCGAAAGTTGCCGCTGTCGACGATCACTCCTCCGAGTGACGTCCCATGGCCACCAAGATACTTTGTGAGCGACTCCACCACGATGTCAGCGCCATAGTCGATCGGACGCATCAGCATGGGGCTCGCCACCGTATTGTCGATGATTAACGGCAGTCCGTGCTTATGTGCAATTTGCGATACTTTTTCTATGTCGCAAATGTTGCCTGCTGGATTTCCGATACCTTCGCAAAATATCCCGCTCGTTTTATCGTCGATCTTGCGCTCGATGGCCTCCGCATCATCGTTGCAGGCAAATCGAACTTCAACTCCCTGGCCGGGAAGAATATGGGAAAACAAAGTGTAGGTAGTCCCATAAAGCTGAGGGGCCGAAACGATATTCCTGCCCATTGACGTAAGGTTAAGTACAGCGTAGTTAACCGCGGACTGCCCGCTGGCAACACAGAGTGCATCCAGGCCGTTTTCCAATGCCGCCACCCGCCGCTCCAGCACCGCGGTTGTCGGATTATTGATCCGCGTATACCTAAATCCGTCCGCCTCGAGATTAAACAGTGCGGCCGCATGCTCTGCATTATCAAACTCGTAAGATACGGTTTGATAAATCGGAACGGCCACGGCTTTCGTGGTTGGATCTCCTTCGTATCCGCCGTGAATGGCTATGGTCTCTTGTTTCATAATAGGGTTTAAAAAAACTTTTCAGCGCAATGGCTTTATGCACAGGCAACTGCAGAGCAGTGTTGGGCGGCGGTTTGATTCATCTCATCAACAACCCAGCGGAGATGATCCTCAGTGGTTGCAAAGTTGGTGATACATGCACGCACTACCACGGATCCACCAACCTTTGCCGGCGACATCCACGCCACCTGACGTTCCCGCAGCAACTCCAGGAACTTCGATACGTCCAAACCGTCTCGTGTGAAACACACCAAAGGCAGAGGAGTGTCATTCACAATGCGCCAGCCCGACGCAACCAACAGGGCTCGCAGCTTGTTCCCCAGATTGGCCTGATGCTCAATCATCTCGACATATCCCGCTTCGCCTTTTTCCGCCAGCGCCATAAATAACTTGAGTCCGATGAACCTGCGCGACCATTGAATCGAATGTGTCAGCGGGTCGAATACCGGGCCGCTTTGTTCGCCAGACATATAGGTAATGTCCGTCCGAAATGCCTGGGCCACACTGTCTGGATGCCGGCAAAAGAACATTCCGCTTCCCATCGAGACCGAGAGCCACTTGTGCGCGTCGCATGTGATGGAATCCGCCATCTCGATTCCCGCAAGATACTCTTTGAGGGATTGCGACAAGATCGCCGCGCCACCCCAGGCTGCATCCGCGTGGAACCAAAGACCTTCGTTCTCACACAGCGTGCCAATCGTGCGAAGCGGGTCAATTACGCCAGTAGCCGTGGTCCCTGCCGTGCCCACCACCATGAAAGGAGCGATTCCGTCTCTGCGGTCCTGCGCGACCATGCTCTCAAGCGCGCCGATGTCCATCTTCAAGTCGGCCGACGTAGGGACGATGCGAACTGCCCTTCTCCCGAGCCCCGTGATATGCGCGAGCTTGTTGTAGCCGTTATGCGCCTCCTCGCTTAGATAGAACGCCGGAGTCTTATCAAGAGATTGCAGCCCGAGTTCGCCATAACCGGGAAACATTTTAGTCAGTGCAACGACGATGGCGGTTAGATTGGCCTCGCTCCCGCCGCTGGTGAAAGTGGCGATCCGCTTCGGAGGAAGGCCAAACTTTCCCGCCAACCATTCGAGGGTGTGACGTTCAATTTCATTCGCCGCCGGCGACGTTCGCCAGTTCGCCAGCTGGGAGTTATACATTGCGACCAGCGTGTCCGCGACGACCGAAGCCAGCGTAATGCTTGGATTAAACAGGCCGAAGTAACGAGGATGGGTTACCTGAACCTGCCATTTCCGCAACATTTCCTCGGCATCAGCAACTACATCATCCAGAGGTATTTTGCTTTGGAAATCGTACTTTGCCGCAAGATGCTCCCGTATTTCAGTTACCGTCACATCAGGATAGACAGGCCCAGACTCAATGCTGCTCCGAACAAGTTCAAAGCTATTGGCGATATCATTTGCGATCATAGTCCGCTCGTATTGCGACTGACGTGCACAAAATCGGACTCAAAGGCGAATCTGCGCATTCTGAATGCGCTGGTATAAGAACCGATCCAGCGGTACAAAAGCCCTTTGTTCCTGGCTGTCAAAATAGATGCGGTCCGCAACAATCGCCGGGTTATATCCATCACGCTTCAAGTCTGACTTTGAGTACTTGAAGGTGCCGGTAACTTCAATCTCTGCTCGCATCCGAAGGAAAAGGGGTCGGGCATATGCCGGGAGGCGCGCGGCCAGATAACTTCGAAAGTGAGCCAAATCCAGGTCCCCTTCCGTTACCAGCGCAGCCATACCAGCAGCCCCTTCGGCAGCCGGAACCGCCACTCCATAAACATTGACATGCTTCACACCAGGATAGGCACAGATTGCTTCC
>DATNAF010000272.1:0-7508 GCA_035572845.1 Terriglobales bacterium | reverse complement strand
AACGAAGTCGGCGGACGACTGCTCGAACTTGGCGGCGCGGAATACATGATTCGCGGTCTCGGCTACCTGCATTCATTGGACGACCTCGCCAGCGTGCCTGTCGCGACGAAGAACGGGACACCTGTCCTTATTCGTGACCTGGGTACGGTCTCGTTTGGGCCGGATATTCGCGAAGGTGTCGCCGAGTGGAATGGGAATGGCGAAACGGTTGGTGGAATCATCGTGATGCGTTACGGGATGAACGCGCTTACGGTGATCAATGGCGTGAAGCAGAAGCTGGCGCAGATCAAAGGCTCATTGCCGCCCGGCGTGGAAGTGGTTTCCGGCTACGACCGTTCCGGCTTAATTCACGATTCGATTGCGACGCTTCAGCGCGAGCTGATTGAGGAGATGATCATCGTCAGCCTCGTGATCATCATTTTTCTGTTTCACTTCCGCTCCGCGTTTATTCCCATTTTGACGCTGCCCATCGCCGTGGTCGCGTCGTTTATCCCCATGTACTACCTCCATGTATCGAGCAATATCATGTCGCTTGGCGGATTGGCTTTGGCAATCGGAGTCATGGTAGATGCGGCCATCGTTATGGTTGAGAACGGATACCGCCATCTCGCTGAGCGCCAATCCGAGCAGCACCACGGAATTGAGGAGCCAGAAAGGCGCGGCATACTCATTAATGCCGCCAAGCAGGTCGGCCCTGCAATCTTCTTTTCGCTACTCATTATCGTGGTTTCGTTTCTCCCTGTCTTCATGCTCCAGGCACAAGAGGGGCGCATGTTCAAGCCATTGGCCTGGACCAAGACGCTGGCGGTTGGATTCTCTTCGATTCTCGCGATCACGCTTGTTCCAGTGCTTATGATCCTTTTCATTCGCGGTCGCCTCAGACCGGAAGCACGAAACCCTCTCTCGCGCATAACACAGGCTGTGTACCTGCCCGTCCTCCGACTTTGTTTGCGGTACCGGAAGACAACGCTGCTGTTGAATCTCATCTTCTTGCTAGTGACGTTGCCAATCGCTTTTCACATCGGCAGTCAGTTCATGCCGCCTCTGTTTGAAGGTTCGGCGCTCTACATGCCGACTGCGTTACCAGGGATCTCCATTCGACAAGCATCGCAGTTGCTTCAAGAACAGGACAGGATCATTCGCACCTTTCCTGAGGTCGAGTCTGTTTTCGGAACGGTAGGGCGTTCCGACAGCGCCACGGACAATGCGCCGCTCGATATGTACGACACAACCGTCATGCTAAAACCGCGCGATCGATGGCCGGACGGAATGACCTACGAGAAGCTCATTCAGCAGATGGATGCAAAACTGCAATTCCCCGGTCTATCGAACACCTGGACCATGCCCGTGGAGAATCGCCTGGATATGGAGCTTACGGGAATCAAAACGCCCCTAGGCATGAAGATTCAGGGCGCGACGCTTGATGGCATCCAAGAAACCGGAGCGCGAATCGAACGTGTGCTATCGACGTTGAAAGAGACGCGCTCGATTTTCGCTGAGCGAGTTTCCCAAGGTTTCTACATCAATGTTGCCGTGAATCGGGAAGTCGCGGCACGCTATGGCCTAACCGTCGCAGACGTTCAGCAGGCTGTCGAATCCGGGATCGGCGGAGAGGACGTCGCCGAGAACATCGAAGGGCGAGAACGCTATCCAATTAACGTCCGCTACAATCGCGATTTTCGCGACGATCTCGATGAATTGCGCCAAGTCCTGATTGCTACTCCCGCCGGAGCGCAAATTCCGATTTCGGAAGTTGCAACGGTCTCATTCTCGCGTGGTCCAGCTATGATCCGCGACGAAGATGGACAACTCACTGGATACGTTTACATTGACCTGAACACGAACGATTACGGCGGATTCGTGAAGCAGGCGGACGCTGTCCTCCAGCAGAAACTTGCGTTGCCGGCAGGCTATACATACACCTGGTCTGGCGAATACGAATTCGAATTACGGGCGAAGAAACGTCTTGAAGTGATTCTGCCTGTCGTTTTCTTCATCATCTTCTTGCTTCTCTATATGGTATTTCATTCGGTTACGGAAGCCACCGTCCTGATTTTTCCCACGATCTACGCGCTCACCGGCGGCCTCATTCTCCAGCGAATTCTTGGCTACAACTTCAGCGTTGCCGTTTGGGTCGGCTATATCGCGCTCTTTGGAATTGCAGTCGAAACCGGCGTTGTAATGGTTGTGTATCTTCACGAAGCCCTGGACCGCCGCATCGCATCGGGCGTTCCGCTGAGGCATGAAGATATCGAAGCGGCCACCATTGAGGGTGCGGTGCAGCGCTTAAGACCTAAGCTAATGACCGTCTGCGTGGTTCTCGCCAGTCTGATACCCATTCTATTGGAGGCCGGCGTCGGCTCGGATGTGATGAAGCCGATTGCCGCGCCGATTGTCGGCGGCATGATTACCTCGACAATCCATGTGCTCATTCTCGTGCCGGTTTTCTTCGCGCTCATGAAAGAGCGCGCGCTGAGGCGCGGCAATCTAAGTTCATCGAAGCAGTAAATGGCGAACGATCGTTCCCAAAAGGAGGCGGTCAAATGAACAATCGGTCTATGCGGTTGAGGATGCTCTTTGCGGTTACAATTGCCTTCGTTGCATTCGGCGTTAGCGCCCGCGCACAGGACGCCAGCCACCAAACAACTCTCACCGGCGTCGTGAGCGACCCAGCCTGTGGAGCGCATCACAGCATGAAGGGCATGAGCGCCGCGGATTGCACGCGCATGTGTGTCAAAGCAGGGCAGAGCTACGCGCTGGTAGTTGGACAAAGGGTTTACACCCTCAGCGGACATTCTGCCGAATTGAGCAAGAATGCGGGCCAGAGGGGCACCGTTAAGGGAATCCTGAACGCGAATACGCTCGCAGCCGAAACCGTCAAGCCAGCAAAATAGAACTGCCGCGAGAGGATACGGGAGTCTTCGCCATTCGAGCGGTATTGCGTAATCCCTAATGGCACGCAATGCCTTGATACGTGTAAGTCATCGGACGCGGCCCAGGGAGATAAAAGTTCGTCAGCTCAACGAACCTAAAGCCCGAGTTAGCGATCAGCTCGTCAACTTTACGATTCAAATGACAGCCGCCTCCGATACGCTTCCAAATCGGCGTCAGGCGATTCTGCCACCTCGCCACGACCGCATCAGGAGACCGGCCATGCTCGATAAAGAGCAGGCGACCGCTTGGCCTTAGGACCCGCCTCATTTGTCCCAGCGCTTTCGACGGATTCGGAATCGAGCAGAGCGTCCATGTCATAAGAACTGTATCGATGCTCTCGTCAGGAATGGGAAGTGCCTCTTCCGCAGATTGCGAAATGAATTCTACTTTCAATGCTCGTCCAGCAGATCTTTTGCGGGCCATGAGCTGGAGTTCACGCGAGGGCTCAACGGCATAAACTCGACGCACGTCTGATGTGTAGAGCGGCAGATTTAAGCCTGAACCAACGCCAATCTCCAGCACGTCGCCTGAGGCTTTCGGAACCCACTCTGCGCGCACGCGAGCGGTTTCCTTGTTCCTCATCGCAAGATCGATGACGTGAGGCAAAATGTGCTTCGAATAAAACCCCATCCCCTTAGGCTCTCACAATCAGTCTCACGCGATTCGAACCCTCAAAGTGTGACGCTGCTCACTGGAGGAGTGTGCTCGGTCGGATGGTGTGCATGAAAATCTGTCTCACTTTAGGGGTTCACTCCAGTGCACGAAACAACGCGGATCGAGGCAGTCGTGAACGTCTTAAGTGCTTTGCAGTCAGCGAACAAGTTGGTGGACGTGAGGGGATTCGAACCCCTGACCCCCTGCTTGCAAAACAGATTTCCGTTCGTGGAGAAATCTATTGAATTTTGTTGATTGTAAGTAATGCTTATTGAAAGTGTTGCCGGCGAGCACGAGATTTCTCTTGAGCTTTGCGGTTCGTTTTGGATTTCTGTGCTACAAAATCGTCTACACTGCAGTGAGGTGAACCCCCTTCCTGAGACGGTTTGCGTGTCTACACCGGCCGTTTGCTTTTGAAGTGAACCCCCCACGTGAAACAAGGTCCGTTCCTACAGTTTGCAACACTGCTCGTTCCTCGCACTTATCTCGCTGATTCTTTAGCAGGGATGCGGACTGGGGGAAGGGACGGCGCTTGAGTCCCTTCCCCCAGCAGCCCTGTGGAAGAATCCGCGTCGTTTCTGGCAAAGAATCTCACCGTCGCACTACTTGATGCTTCGACGCGATCGCTCTGCTGAATTCCTCCGGCGACAGGTAGACCGCTGCCACACCAAACGATTAGGCTGACAGCACATCCCTTTATGCGTTAATTCCTCCAGCGCCCTTTAGCCTCGATCAAGAGAATGAGCTGGCGCTCGAAAGCTGTGGAATCAAAAGACCCGTCTGGTTTGCACGGAATCCAACTCTCCGCAGGAGCAACAGAACGCCACTTCCAGCCTGGTGATGCGGCATTATGGTCCGGCAATGGATTCGGCTCAAAAAGCTTAATCCCATCGGAAATAAGGCCGGCGCAGTAGCTGAAGCAACCTTTGGCCATGATGAGAACGTCGGCGTTTATGAGCTCTTTCATTGTCCAAACAGCATCAACATTCAGAAATAGCTTAACGCCAAGCCGGGAAAATTCGGCGAAGTCCGCCGTACCGCCTTCGGAGTGAACATCGACTTTGTACTGAACATTGCGGCCGTTAAGTACCGACTGCGCCACGGCGATCGTTCGTAGAATTACTTCATTGCTGGTGAAATAACCCGGGTGGCCCTGAGACACATCACCGCGCCGAATATGCACGGCAACTGTAATTTGATTCGTCTTTACGGGAGATTTATTCAGGTAGTACTTGCGTCGAACCTCGGGTATTGCGGCCCGGAATCGTTCGGCCATTTCGTCCCACCGCCACTTGGAGCCAAAACACTTACCAAGTTGGGTAAAGTTATGGGAAAACTCGACCACGTCGCGTCGTTTCTCGTTACAAGGTGTCTCGCCCGAGCCGAGATTGAAGAGCGATTCCCAGACTGCCGCCCACTCTTCCTTTGGCCGTTCAGCATGTCCAATAAAACTGAACGGTGTATGTACGTACTCAAAACCATACGAACGGGCGAAATTGATTGCATTCAGCATCATCAGCGCCTGCGATCCAGCACCTTCACACCCCCCGAGACCTCTACATGTAATCTTCCGGATCGGTCGAATTCGGGTCAGATGAAGGACGTATTGCCGCAGGAACAAACCAGTTTCGTCGAAAGTGGAATCCCGGCGTAATACGAATTTGATGCAGTTTTTTACCTTACGCCATGCGCTTCTGCGGGCGGCCTTCAGCAGAAACAGGACTATATCTCGCTCTTGCACCAATCTGCACGCCACAGAACAAGCAACTGCTCGCTGGTTCCGATTTAGCCGGTTCGTATGCATTGCCTTAGGCCATGGCTCCGCTCGACTATGCAAAATGTCATAACCCTCCCAGAAGCACAAACATGTGTGGGCCGCGCTCCAAAGAAGTCTCGTCGGCTCCGACGGTCGATTTCACACTCGCTTGCACTTTACTCTCAGGGGCAGCGCGAATGGTTGAGTGCTTGCGAGTGCACAGACAGGTCGAAGCCGAGAAAATTGTCGCAACCGCAGATTCGTGTTTTCCTTGGCCACGTGTCGCCAGGAATCTTGTGAATCGCAAAAGCCGATCTGCACTATCGGTGGCCAGGCTAAACTCCTTCCGCTGTGTCACCTGCAGTCCGCGATTCCATGTCAGCGAGGGTCGCAGGGTTGGCGGAAGTTTGCGAACATGTTTGCCCGCGCCGACCTCTATCGAAAATGCGAGCAGGACGATCACCGCTCCAAAAGAGGAACGGTGCCTTGACGATCATCCAAGGTCATTGCTTTTGAGTCCTCTTGAGCGTCGGACTCTCTGCCCTGAGGTACTTCTGTTGAGTGTCCGAATCTGTTTTAGAAATTCTGTGCGACAAAATCGCTTACATCGAAAAAATGATACGATTGCAACGGATTCAGAATGCCATGGGACCGCACTGCCGAGAAGTCTTAAACCAGCACTGTGGGCTTCCTAGCAAGAATGTAGCCTTGGAGCACGTAATGGCCGGCGACCAGAAAAACGAAATTACGAAGCTGGACACCGTTTCAGACCCCGAAAAAGCACAAACCAATAGTAGTTCCGGCAAACCGTGTTCCGCTGATTTCGAATTGACCGATAATTTCTGCAAAAAGCGATTGAGCAAGGCTGATCTGAAAAAGCAATAGTCGAAGCAGCCCGGGCCGTTACAGAATCCAGAACAGACAGCCTGCGGTACATATTACCGAGGCAACGATCAGCCAGCAGGCAACCTCAATATTGTTGTGAATCTTCGCGTTTACCTGAAAATTGTCTCTAACGCACCTTGAAATGGAGTTCAGGAATTTCTCCTGGAATCTCTCCAGCTGCCGCTCATGCGGAAGCAGCTGAATATCAGCATAATCGACGAACTGTTCAGCCTGCTCGCGCAACAGGGGCAGTACAGGCGGTAGCCTGTATTTCTCCAGCCATATGGAGCGCAGCAAGACGCCGATACTTATGAGGCACAGCATCAACGCTCCGCCCCAGCCCCATCGCGGGAGCTGGAGCCCGAACATCAGGCTAACTATAACGAACGCGGATTCAGCGGCAAACACGAACGCTGCGAATACCATCAACAAGCCGTTCTTTGTTCCAAGCTGCGCTGCCATATTGTGAATCATGGCATCCTGGCGTAACCCCTCTTGCAGCAAAAACCTGTTGAAGTGGATGTTAGGCCTCAAGAGTTGATCATCTTTCATGCTCGCGAACCTCATTTCGAGGGTCAAATTGTGAACTTCAGTGTAGCCTTGAAAGCCGTTCCGATATTATATTTAATCGTCACTATATTGTGACTGTCTAATGGGCACTTCGCGGCGAGAATTCCTTAGAACCGTTTCGGGCGCAGGATCATTGATCGCCGCTGCATCAGTTTGCCCGCCTAGCGATTTGGCTAATTCGCTACCGCAACACAGTTCCCCGGCTCGATCAAAATCTCTTAATTCGGCGGATCTTTTTAAGACGCGCGACTTTGAAATCCCTGCGTGCGCCTGGTCCAGACCTCTCGGCAAACTTCCGAAGGTCGGCATGACGCCTGAAGAAGCTCGAAACCCCAAAAACTTCTTCGGTTTTCCGGATTCAAACACACCGGCCCGCGTTAAGAAGGGAATCCCGTTGGGAGGGATCGGTGCGGGCAACTTCATGTACAACATTTGTGGATCGTTTGGTCCATGGATAATGAAGGCAGGGCGATATGAAGAACGATTTTTATCCCAGGCTGCCTTCCATATTTGGGAATCGGTTGAAGGTGACGAGCCAATCGTACGCACTCTCGCGACGCACGACGTCCTCTCAGCGTGGAAACGCCTCGATATTGGGCAGGCTGATTACCACGCGCTGTTCCCCAAAGGCTGGGTAACCTATCGCGGTTTTGCTAACGAAATCTCGATGGAGTTTTTCAGCCCAATTATTAAAGACAATTACCGCGAG
>DATNAF010000271.1:0-10079 GCA_035572845.1 Terriglobales bacterium | reverse complement strand
ACCGAAAAGAAGCACGCCGAAGATGAGATCCGCCGCCGTAACCGCGAATTGAACGCGCTGAATGCTATGGCGGTGATTGCAACTCAGAGCTTCGATCTTGATGAAATCCTGAATCTCACCTTGCGCCAGGTGATCTCGGTGTTAGGGGCCGAGTCGGGGTCAGTGTATCTCGCCGAATCGCAAAATAATTTTCGAAGGCGCGCTAACTGGGGCCAGCGCCTTACCGATCGTAAGCGGCTCGCTGAAGTGAATTTCGCTAACGGCCTGGGAGATCTGGTGATGCGCTCGCGGGCTGAGGTGCTGACTTCGGAATACCTGCCGCATCTTCCGCAAGCCGTCACCGACTTTGTGCGCGCCGCCAATTCAGGATCTACCATCTGGGTGGTCTTGTGGGGGAAGGATGCCCCGCTCGGTTTGATGGGAATCAGCCGCAGCGAAGGATCGGAGTACACGCCAGAGGATGAGAATCTTCTAGTGGCAATCGGGCGTCAGCTATCGACCACAGTCGAGAAGGTACGGCTCTACGAAGAAACCTGCAAGGCTTATGAAGACCTTCGGCTGGCGCAGGAACAACTGCTACAGAGCGAGAAGATGTCTGCTATCGGTCAGTTGATAGCGGGTGTTGCCCATGAGTTGAATAATCCGTTGACCGCAATTCTCGGTTATGCGCAGTTGCTTGAGACTGAAACTCTTGAAGCCCGCGCCAAAGAATACGCCGGGAAAATTTTTAAGCAGGCGCAGCGCACCCACCGGGTAGTGCAAAACCTGCTCTCATTCGCCCGGCAGCGTAAACCAGAAAAGCACCAGTTCGACGTGGTCAAAGTTCTCGAAGAATCCTTGCTCCTCCGCGACTATGACATGAAAGTCGGAAGCATTAAATTGGAGCGCGAAATCGGCGCTGACATTCCGGCGGTTAACGGAGATCCCCACCAGCTTGAGCAAGTCTTCCTGAATATCGTCAACAATGCAGTAGACGCGATGATCGAGGAGGGCAAAGCAGACTCTGAGCGACGCCTCAAAGTTACGATCACCTCACAGGACGATTTCGTAAACATTGTGTTCCAGGATTCCGGGCCCGGGCTCAAGGAGCCGCATCGGATTTTTGAACCGTTCTACACCACTAAAAGCGTAGGCAAGGGAACTGGGTTGGGCCTCAGCATCTGCTATGGACTGGTAAAGGAACATGGCGGAGAAATTTCCGCCCGCAACGCAGATGGCGGCGGGGCAATCATTGAGATCAAGCTGCCGTCAGCAGGTCACGCGGCGGCGGTCGCTCAACCCGCAGTGCGGGCCCAGAAACACGAAGCCGCGCTTCAGGGCAGAATTCTTGTGGTCGAGGATGAGGAGTCAGTCCTGGAATTCGAGCGCGATGTTCTCGCAGGCGCGGGGGCAAAAGTTGTAACCGCGTCCACCTTCGACAACATGAAATCAGCGTTAGCGAGTGAGTCGTTCGACGCCATTATCATGAATGGCAACCTGCCTGGAAGCGGCGACGTCCAGGAACTATGCCACTGGGTTTCCGAAAAGTACCCGCATCTTCCGCGCCACTTCCTGTTAACTTTTGCCAGTCTGGCGAAACCCGAAGTTAAGCAATTCCTGGAAGAAAAAAATGTGCCGTTTCTAGTGAAGCCTTTCGAGGTCAGCGACCTGATCGCTAATACGCGTAAACTCCTGGTAAAAACCCAAGCCGCTGCCGCGCGCTAGCTTGGAATGTCAGCAAATCTGCCTCTCCAGTGCCGGTTCACAATGCTCATGTTATGTTCAAGGGCGAGTGATCCTGATTCTTATGGGTGTTGTCGGTGCGGGCAAAACCACGGTCGGTAGCCTGCTCGCGCAGAAACTCGGTTGGCGTTTCGCGGATGCCGATGCCTTTCATCCTGCCGCAAACGTCGAAAAGATTCGCAACGGCATTGCGCTGGACGACGCCGACCGCGCGCCCTGGCTGGCGGCCCTGCGGAATGCCATCCTGCAGTGGAACCTTGAAGAACGCGATGCTGTACTTGCCTGCTCGGCCCTCAAACGAAAATATCGGGAGGTCCTGCGCGTCGACGGTGTTCAATTTGTCTATTTGCAGGGTGATTTCGAGCTTATCGAGCAGCGGTTACGGGCCCGCCACGGACACTTCGCTTCCGACTCAATACTAAAAAGCCAGTTCGAAGATCTGGAAGCGCCCACTGACGCGATCACGGTCGGAATTGACAAGACTCCCGAGGCGATTGTCTCTGAAATAATTGACAAGCTGAAATCTACTTCAGTCGCGTATTCTGATCGCGCACAGAAATGACCGCCACCGCCCCCGTCTCCGAGTTGGAATCCAGCACCATACGAAAACTCTTTCTGCGCCTGCTGCCATTTCTGTTTCTGCTTTACATCGTTGCCTACCTCGACCGCATAAATGTGAGCTTCGCGGCTTTGCAGATGCGCGGACAACTTCACCTCACCGATCGAATGTATGGCCGCGCTGCGGGAATGTTTTTCGCCGGATATTTCTTCTTTCAGCTTCCCAGCAACCTGGTGCTCGAACGAATCGGCGTGCGCAAATGGATTTCAGGCTTGATGGTGGTGTGGGGCATAGTTTCAGGCTGCACCGTTTTTGTCCGCGGGCCGGTGAGCTTTTACGTTCTGCGTTTTCTGCTGGGCGCGGCCGAAGCCGGCTTCTTCCCAGGAATGATTCTCTACATGAAGCGCTGGTTTCCGGCTAAGTCGCGGGCGCGCGCTGTGGCCTGGTTTATGACCGCCAATCCTCTGGCTGGAGTTTTTGGAAGTCCGATTTCAGGAGCATTGCTTGGATTGCACGGCCTCGGGCTTCAGGGCTGGCAATGGCTGTTTGTGATGGAGGCCGTGCCCGCAGTGACGCTTGGCATTGCCGTTTATTGGATATTGCCGGAAAACCCACAAGGCGCGAAGTGGCTGAGTGATGCGGAACGAAACCATCTGCAAACCATGCTCGAACTGGAACAACCAGGCGAGCGCGGCTTAAACAAGCGCGATCTGCTGAAAGTGATCTTCAGCCCCAGCGTGTGGGTGCTGTCGATTATTTATTTCGCGCTTCCGGCCTGTATGTATGGCGTCACGCTGTGGCTTCCCATCGCGATCAAGAGCTTGTCGGGCCTGAGTTATTTTGCCACCGGCGTAGTCGCGACAATTCCGTTCATTCTCACTGCAATTGCCATGGTGTGGGTGGGAATGCGGTCAGACCGAGCTGACGAACGGCCTTGGCACATTGCGATTTCGGCATTCGTAGCCGCAATTGCTCTCGCCGCTGCCTCTCATAGCCGACTTCCGCTGCTGGTAATTGGGGGAATGACGGTGGGGATGATGGGCGCCGAATCCATGACAGGACCCTTCTGGGCGATGGCTACGGTCCAAGTCGGCGCAAATGCAGCTGCCGCAATTGCCGTTATTAATTCCATCGCTAATCTAGGCGGCTATTTTGGCCCGGATATCATTGGCTTGCTGCGCTCGGGCAATGGGCAGTTCCGAGGCCTGCTGGCGATTGGAATCACTTTGGCGATCAGCGGAGGGCTGAGCCTATTCGCGGGGGCGAAGCCAAAGAAGCCTGCAGTTAACGCCATCGGAGGCGGATAATTTTCGCTCGAGCCGCCGATAAATCCGCGCTAGTTCACCGGCGCGAGGACGAGATCTAAAACATCAGGCTTAGACCCTACTCTCTCCAGGTGTGGATGGCGAAGTCCTCCGTGGCAATCCAACGTGACGGTGATGAATTCCTTGTCCCGCTTCAGTAGAAGCTTAATTGGAGCGCTGCCGTTCTCGGCGGCAATTATGGCTTCGCGCAGATTTGCAGCGCTGAAAGCCTGATCATTGACCGCTTGTAAGCGCATTCCGGGAGTGATTCCTGCCTTGAACGCTGGCCCATCCCACAGCACCTCGGTGATGGACCCCGGCGGACCCGCTTCGACATCTTCATCGCCGCCACCACCTATGACTGCAAATCCCAGTGATGTGTCGAAACTCATCGGCCGAGATTTGTCCATGTGCTTGATCCAGTCCGGTTCGGTATCGTTGTACACCAGCCGGTAGCCGCCTTGTGCAATGCCGTTCTCGGGCACTTGGGGTGCAAGCTCGTAAACCCGTGTGCGAAAGAATTCTTTCCAGTCATATGGCTGCACGGTATTCATCGCCTTGACGAGGTCTTCAAAGGTGTAGGTGACAGTGACGTAGCTTCCATTGTTGATTGCGAAAAATAACCTGGCGAAATCGTCGAGTGATTTCTGTCCATTGCTAAGTTCTCGGATTTTGGTGTCGGCATCGAGCCAGATGAGATCCGATTCCGGATAGTAATCATACGATCGCTCCCAACTCGGCCAGGATTGAGCCTGGAGAAAGTGAGATGAAATGATCGGCTGGTTAGTAGTGTCTTCCAATGAGCGCCAAGTGCGCCCGGGGCTGATTCCGAAATTTGCAGCTATTTGGGCAATCGCATCCCGCGCCTGCTCCGGCGTCCGCAGTCCAGAGCGCGCTGTCAAGACGTTGCCGTAGTAATCGGTTAAGCCTTCATAGACCCACAGCAAATCGTTCTGCATCGGTACATTGAAATTTGGCGTCCACAGATCAGCCGGCCGGCGAAATTTTCCATTCCACGAGTGCGTATATTCGTGTGGAAGAAGAGCGCGCCCAGATACACCTGCTGCCCAATCAGTAAAGTAGTTGGCGCGGGTCCCATCTTCACTGGACTGGTGATGCTCAAGCCCTTTGCCTCCGACAGAATCGCTTAGCGAAAACAAAAAGTCATAGTGATCGTAATGACGAGAGCGGAAAAGCTTCTCCGCTTGAATTACCAAATTTTTATGGTATTGCAATTCTTCCGGCGTGATCTGCAACTGCTCAGGCTTGTCGGCGAACACATCCAGGTAAACCGGATTCTCCCGACCGGTTGAAAGGTCTACGCGTTTGAAGTTGATGCCCGCATATAACGGGGAATCAATCAGCGTATTCAGCGGAACTTCTTTAAAGCTGACCAGGTCTCCGCTCTGAGACTTCACGTCCAATGCGGTCGCGAATTTCCAGCCGTCAGGCAATTTCAGCTCGGGAGAAAAACGAATTTGCCGCGCGAAATACCCCGATGGATAAAGAAGCACGCTGTTCCAGGTGAGGTCTGCGATCTTGTTCGAAATGCGTCCTTCCTGCGGCTTGATGGGAGCCAAATATTGAAACTTGAGTTCGAGCGTGCTCGCGGCTTGCGGTACCTTGACGTGGAACGCCCACATATCTACGCGATCGCGCGTCCACGGAACAGGCTTCCGGTTCGCGGTGATGACAAGGCCGGCGAGGTAGCCGACTGGATTCGATGGGGAGTGCGTTCCGGGAAGCCATTCCGGATAAAGCAGGGTGATCTCGCCAGGTTTTACGGGAATGGTCTCGCGGACATTCAGCACGCGATCGGTGACGTTCGTCAGATCGACGCTGAGAGATATTGTGCCGGGGAAAGGCTGGTCAACAGGCGCGGGCACCGCTGAGGGGAGTGGCGCGGGCTGCGGGCCCGCGGCATTCTGCGCCCATGCGGTGCCGGTCAGTAGGAGGCAAAAAAATTGCAAAGCCACTACCAGAGGGGGTATGCAGAATCGACGTAGCATGTGGGATTCTCCCTAAACTCGCGGATAGTATTGCATGGCAGTTCAACTTCGCTCTTCGCCAGCGTCTATGTTCTCGGATTCAGTTTTAACGATAAAAAGATCGGGACGAATACTGCCGCTGCAATGGCCGTCATGAATCCCATCGCCAATCTTGGTGGATTGGCAACGCCGCGTTATCGAAATGAGGCCGTCAAATCTTGTCGGCTGCATCTGGCGCGACTTTTGGGGCGGCTCGCAAAAATTTGATCAGTCCCGCCCCCGTAGCCTTACCCGCGCGATGCTTGAAAAAGTCTGCTGCGGTTTCTACGACGCCGACTTTCTCTGCGACAGCTACGGCGATCCACTGATTTAGAGAGACTCCATCTTCCTTTGCCAGGCGTTGCGCCGCTTTCTTGATTGAAAGCGGAAGCTTCAACGGATACGTAGCTTTACTCATGCTTTTACCCTTTTTAACAGATCTCCCGGACGCAGCACAGAAATGTTAAATCGTTCGCCGGCGTCTGCGAAATCTGCGATATTGTAAGTGACCAAGGCATCCGCTTGTCCATTGATAGCCGCTTCAAGGACCATCTCGTCATTAGGATCACGCGATTGAGGACGCCATTGGAAATGAACTTCGACGGGTAGAACAAGGGCCGCCAACTCGGCAAGAAATTCGTCGATGGTTTCGGGCCCAAGGCCATGCACCAACTGATGCTCGGGACGTTTCAATACATCCTCGTATTCCAAAAACAAAGGCGGCGTAGCCAATGCCAACACACGCCCTTGAGCTACCAACTGCAAGACCGCATTTCCCGCGCCCAGCCGGGTGCGCAATGCAGCCACAACGACTGAGGTGTCGAGAACTACCTTAAACACATCCCATAGGATGTCATACGCTATGGGATGTGTCAACTGTTCTAGAAAGGCCGTATTCTATTGTTGGTCGAATACTTAACATGGGGAAGCCATCCGTGAGCGCGCGAGCCAACCGGCATGCCTAACTCGATACATCCGCCGTTCAGAAGCTGACGCACAGGTTTCCGAAATATTTCGCTGATTTGACCTAATCTTTTACAATAGAGAGCTTTGCAGCGCCTCCGGCCCACGCCTGAGGCAGTCTTACCCGCTGCAACGGACCCGACAATTGCGACAATCTGAGCCAAAAACTCCGGGGCGATACCTGTACTGGCGCGTCGAGGGCAGCCTTCTGGAACTGACGACGGTGCGCCCGTTGGCGTTTTTCACTTGGAATGCCCAGAAGTTCACAGAGCGATGGTTGCGACGGGGCACGGTTTTACTGATGGCGCTGCTGCGGCCTTTTCTCTACGTGCTCAACCGGACCTTTGCCACACGCGTGGTGTATTCCATTCTGCGAGGCATCAGTCGCGACCGTTTGGATCTGCTGGGCAATGAGTATTTTGAATACAAGCTTAAGCCGCAGTTGAAGCCCGACGGCATTGAACAGCTGAAGAAGGCGGTAGCGTCGAGTACCGAGGTTGTGCTGGTCAGCCAGGGTCTGGAGCATGTGATGCGGCCACTGGCCCAACATTTAGGTGTGAAGTTGATCATCGCGAACCGTCTCGATTTTCGTGACGGCATTGCTACCGGACGATTGCTTGGCCCGGTCATTCGTCCGCGCGGAATTTTTGCTCGCGTGTCATCGGCCGGTCCGGATGGCACCCGATCGGCGGAGCGCCTGGGCCGTGATCTGGGTGTCGCTCCTGAGGTGATTGAGCGGGCGGTGGTTTCGGCGCAGCGACCTATTCCCGCCATCGAGCGGCCCATTGTGCAGTTTGAGCGCGACCGCCCCGAGGCTCCCCTTTCAGTTCGTGCGGCTTTCCAGGGCAAGCACGTCATGCTCATCGGGGTCACCGGATTCATCGGCAAAGTCTGGCTCGCGAATACGCTCATGGACTTACCGGATATCGGGCGGATATACCTTTTGATTCGCCGGCAGAAATCGAGTCCAGCGCAAAGCCGCTTCGAAAAACTCATCGAGGAATCCCCGGTATTTGATCCCCTTTACGCTCGTTACGGTCACAAGCTTTTGCAATTCATCAACGAGCGGGTGCAGGTAATTGAAGGAGATGTGTCGCAGCCGGCCTTCGGAGTTGATCCCACGGTTGCTGCCGAATTGCGTGGCAAGCTGGACCTGATCATCAATAGCTCTGGCCTTACGGACTTCAATCCTGATCTGCGTGAGGCGGTCAGCTCGAACGTCGATGCCGTCATGAACGTTCTGCAATTCGTTCGCGAATCCGACCATGCCGGCCTGCTTCATCTTTCCACTTGCTACGCCGCGGGAAGGTGCGATGGCCGGGTGGACGAAAACCCTCGTCCGGATTACACGCCCATCGGCCTGCCAGACTTCGACGCCGAATTGGAATGGAAGTCGCTGCATCGCCACATCGATGAAATTCAAGCCCGTGCGGAAGGCCCGGTAGTCACTGAAGAACTCCGGCGTCAGGCAGTGGGCAAAGAACACGCCGCAAAGGGCCTGCATGGCGCGGCCCTCGAAAATCAGATTCGCAAAAACCGCATGCGCTGGCTGCGCAACGAACTCACCGAAGCAGGGAAGCGGCGCGCCCATGAACTCGGCTGGCCCAACACTTACACCTTCACCAAAAGTCTGGCTGAATCGCTGCTGACCAAATACGCACCCGACCTGCCAGTTGCGATTGTCCGTCCCGCAATTGTTGAAAGTTCTCTTACCCAGCCATTTCGGGGATGGAATGAAGGAATTAATACTTCGGCCGCCTTGTCATATTTGCTGGGAACATTCTTCCGCCAATTGCCTACGAACGAACGCAAGCGCCTCGACGTTATTCCCGTGGATTCAGTTTGCCGCGGCATGACATTGATCGCGGCTGCGGTGATGGAGCGTCGGCACGAGCACGTTTATCAGCTCGCGACGTCGGTAACTAACCCATGCGACATGCGCCGATCCATCGAACTGACGTCGCTCGCGCATCGCAAACACTATCGCGCCCTTGAGGGAATGGAATACTGGCTGCGGTTGCGTTTTGATGCCATACCGGTTTCGAAGGAACGTTACAATCGCATGTCAGCTCCGGCCCAGCGGGCGATCATTAAATCCATTCAGCGCGTCGCCGCGTCTTTGCCGTTCAAGAAGACGCCGTTGGCCAAGGCCGATCGTAGCCTCGAGAAAGTTGAAAAACTCATTGAGTTGTTCGAGCCTTTCATTCTGCTCAACGAACATGATTTCGTTGCTGATAACGTCGAGAAGCTCTCTTACGCACTGGTGCCGGAGGAAAAGCAACTCTTCGGATATAACACCGGCTCCATTGACTGGTGGGACTACTGGATCAATATTCACATTCCAGCACTCCGCAAGTGGACGTATCCTTTAATTGAAGGTCGTCCGCTTGAGGCACGCCCGGCGCGCAACCTGCAGGCCGCTAGCGAAGCAGCCGCCGAAACCGTAAGAACTGGGACCAACGGAGCAACGTGGCGATATTCCTGACCGGATCCACCGGCTACATCGGCGCTTACATCGCCGCTAATTTGGTACACCAGCACGGTGCGTCCTTGAACCTGCTGGTTCGCGCGCGTGATCCGCATGAGGCTGAAGACCGCCTCTGGCACGCACTTCAGCTGCATTTCGATTTCAAATCTTTCTACGAGTACCTGCAGACGCGGATTCGGGTTTTTCGCGGTGACCTGACCGACGAACGTTTCGGACTCTCGCGCGACGATTACGATCGACTGGTCCACACCACTGATTCTGTCATTCACTGTGCGGCCTCGTTGAACCGCAAATCCGAAAAGAGCTGCTTGAACGTGAACCTGCGTGGCACGCTTGAGGTCATCAAGCTCGGAATGCAGGTGGACCACTACCATGGCCTGCGCCGCTTCAGTCACGTGAGCACGGTTGCGGTCGCTGGCAAGCGGCAGGATGAGGTTGTCACTGAAGATAAGTCAGTTGATTGGAATCGTTCGGATTACGACCCGTATGCGCGCACCAAGAAGTTCAGCGAGCACATGATTCGCGAGCTTCTGCCGGATACTCCCAAGACAATTTTTCGTCCCAGCATTGTGCTCGGCGACAGCCGTCGCGCGGAGACCACGCAGTTTGATATGGTGCGAGCTTTTGTCTTTCTCGCAGGATTGCCTGCATTGCCGCTGCGATCGCGTGATCGCGTCGATATCGTGAACGTTGATTTTGTGGCAGACGCGATAGCGACTCTGCATGTAAAAGAGCGCACCCAGTACGACACGTACCATTTGTCTTCCGGCCGCGAATCGCAGACTTTCCGTCAGATCACCGAATCTCTCGCCGCGGCGCAGAACAAACGCGGGCCGATTTATCTGCCATTTCTGCAGGGAGCTTTTACTTTATCACTCGATCTGGCGGCGCATCGCAAGAGCCCGATCGGGCATATTGCTTCGTTGATGAAAGTCTTCATGCCGTACCTGACCTTTAATACTGTGTTCGATAATTCGCGGGTCACGTCTGAGCTGGGCCGCAAGCCGGTGCCGTTT
>DATNAF010000270.1:0-7638 GCA_035572845.1 Terriglobales bacterium | reverse complement strand
TCGCAAGCTACTGATTGAACTGGGCGGCCGCTATGCCGCTTCTGAAATTTTCAGCGAGCCGGAAACGGAAAAGATCCTGCGCGATTTCGCAGCCGAAAAAGGCGTGAAAGCCGGCGCGCTGATCAATGGTGCGCGAGTGGCGCTGACGGGTCAGGCAGTGGCGCCGAGTCTGTTTGCAGTTATGAGTGCTTTGGGAAAGGATACAGTCGTTAATCGGCTACAGAAAGTTGAGGGATTTATGAGCCGCGCCGCCCCCGCCAAGATTCCATAAGGCAAACTATTTCGTGTTGCCTTTAATCTTTGAAAATAGTCGCCGAATGGTCGTGGGCTTCGTAGCAGGAGCAGCGTCCGGTGCTTGGGCAAGGGGGAGCAAAACAGGAACATCGCCGCCTCTCTCAAGCTCAACGCTATTGCCTCCGGTCACTACTACCTCACCCATAACAGCCACACCTAGCCGAATCAGCACCGTAGTTCCCACCGTTTTGTTCGGTTCCATTAGGATTCCGTGAGTTTCGGATTTTTCAAAACCTGGAAACCCTACTTGAACCGAATAAGAACCCGATCTTAAAATTTCAGCGCGAAATTCCCCCGAATTGTCCGTTTCGCCTTTGGCAACCGCTTTGTTGAGTGAGTCCAAAAGCGTCACTGTTGCTTTTGGGATCACAGCGCCAGTTTCATCCGCCACTCGAACAACAATTACTCCACTCTCGCTGTTCTCGATGCTGTTTGCCGTTGAAGCGGAAGCCCTGCCTGTGGTTTGCGCTGCGGCAGGGCTCAGACTCAGAAGGGTTGATAACGCGCTTCCGGCAACTAAAGAGATTTTTTTTATTCGGGCGCGGAAGCCGACGGGGCAGTCTGACGTGAGAATGGTTCCGTCGCTGCGTCGATACCATCGAGCACACAGACGTTCGTTTTTGGCGAGCAAAAGTCGCTGAATCTCGCGCTCCGGCATTGCCGAAAAGTTGTAAACGTTCAGATTGCACTCGGAACAGTGACGGACCCGATGATCTCCCTGCATCTGGTTCCAATCGGCTTTACAAGGAGACGCGATGCGAAGATTCGGCAGCACGAACAAAGGCTAGTCCCGAAAAAACGGGCAGTCAATAGACCTGATCAGCTGTGCGCGTGCGGGCTTTGCGCGGGATTTTTCTTTCTCGGTCCTTGGCCTTTCAAGACCTTCACCTCGAAAGTCACCGGCAGTTGCTTGGGCGGATAGCAGGCTGCATTATCACAAGCCTGATATTTCAGAACTCCATGGATTGCATACTTAGTGGGCAGTACGCCGTGCAACGGCCGCACCGTTACTCCGACTTCAAAGTCTCCGCTGTAAACGCTGAGCTTATCTTTAGGCGCAAAGGGAAAGCTACGGTCCTGCCCCGGCGGATACGTGATTCGTCCAATCACGATGTCGGTCGGCGCATCCAATTTGAGCTCCGTCTTTTTTAAATAATCCTGCTTGGGCTGATTGGAATTGATATGAAAGCCACGCGCCACGCGAAATTGCAGATTGACCGTCCCGGGCTGTCCACGATCAATATTGGTCAACGCCGCCGGAACCATGCTCACCCAGGCCCTGCCTCTCCCGAGGTCTTGAGGTTGCGCCGCGGGCGACATCAGCAGAAGGATTCCCGCGCAGAGTATTCGGTTCGTCACTTCGTCGCCACCTGCTGGCCCAACGCCTTTTCAATGTTAGCTTCGATCTCCGATCGACTGACCAGACCAAAGGCATGCTCAATGATTTTTCCATCGCGGCTGATGTAAAAAGTCGAGGGCAGGTAGTCAATCCCGCCATATTGGGCGCCGACTTCTTCTTTCCCAATCAGGATGGGATAATTCACCCCCATCTTTTGCGCAAAAGCAGCAATGTCCTTAGGACTGGCATCGTCCATTGCCACGCCGACGACCTGCAAGCCCTGCGGCCCATATTTTTTTTGCAGGTCAACGAACCACGGCATTTCGACTTTGCAAGGTTCGCACCATGTCGCCCAGAAATTCAGCAGCACGGCCTTTCCCTGGAAGTCGGATAGTTTCATGGTCTGCCCTGTAGTACTGGGCAAAGAAAAGTCCGGGGCAGCTTTGCCTTGCAACTTTCCAGGAGGAACGACGCCTGCATGGTGCACTCGCCGAATGCCAAACACCAGCATGATCGAGATCACCATCGCAACCACAATCAGAATAATGGGATCACGTTTCACAAAACTCCTTTAAAGAACAAAACGGTTGAAGTACGAAAAATAATGCGCGAGTAGAGTGAATCTGCCGAACACCAGCAACACTCCCAGCGCGATCAACAGCCCACCACTGGCAACTTCCACCGCATGCATATGGCGGCGGAACCTGCCATAGAACTTCAAGAAGCGCTCAATGCCCAGCGACGTCAAAAGAAATGGTACCGCTAATCCCAGGGAATAGATGGTCAACAGGAAGATACCCTTACTCACCGAGTTCTGCTCCGCCGCCAGATAAAGGATCGCCGAAAGAATCGGCCCGACACACGGGGTCCATCCAAAGGCAAACGCGAAGCCGATTACAAACGCTCCCCACGCGGTACTGCCTCCCTTGACATTGTGCATTCGCCGGTCGGAATACAGCGCCTTGATCTTAAGAATGCCCGTGAGGTGCAGTCCGAACATGATGATGACTACGCCTGCAATCTGCGCCAGCACCGATTTGTAGCGCGCAGCGAGCTGGCCAACTTCGGTTGACAGCGCCCCCAGGGTCACGAACACAATGCTGAACCCAAGAACGAATGCCAGCGAGTTCAGCATTACCTTGCCCAGCAAGGCTGTGTTCTGCTCTTTGAGTTCCTCGACACCCACGCCGGAAATCAGCGAAACATACCCTGGCACCAGCGGCAAAACGCATGGCGAAAGGAATGAAACCAGGCCCGCCAGGAATGCGGCAATCGGGGTCGGATTCGCCATTAAGGATTATTGTACCTGCTTGGGCATATAGAATTCGTTCGCCCTTTCTCGCTGAATGTAATTTGTTTGTCTGGATACTCCCAGTGTTAGCTCCGCGGATAAGCCATTCGCACCAGGGTCCGCTCAGCAAAAGGCGCGTAGAGCAGCGCCGCAGTTGCCGCGAAAGCAGCGCCGAAACCGATCCGATCCAGGATCAAAAAAGGCGCAATCGCCCAGAGTTCATCGAGCACAAGCAGAGGAATGAAAATCTTTCGGAACTTGTCGCCTAAGAGTGGGTAATCGAATCCTGCGGCGGAGAGCAGATAAAATCGCACCGGAATTCCGACACCGGCAGTCACCAGCACAATAATTAAAATCAGCGGTGAATTCGCATCCGCCCACGATACCTGCTCGACGCCGTGCCAGTGGAACAGCGCTTCGACATAAAAAACCAAATACATGATTTGGATGAGGGCAAAGAGTAAGCGCGTAAGCACACGCGGCACAGGCGGAAGTTCGGGAGCGGGACTCTTGGGCTGAATGGCGGCGGTTTCCGGCGCTGCAGAATCTTCCCAACTCACCTCGCCAACAAAGCGGTATCCACGGCGCGCAACCGTCTCCACAAAACGCGGGCTGCCGGCCGAATCGCCAAGAGTTTCGCGGATCTTATTCACCGCTGTATTCAGGCTATGGTCGAAGTCAACGAAGGTGTCCGCCGGCCAAAGTTGCTGCCTGATGTCTTCCCTGGAAATTACTGACCCGGAACGTTCAAGCAGAATTGCGAGCACCGCAAATGGCTGGTCCTGAAGACGAATCCTGCGGCCTTGTTTACGAAGTTCTCGCGCATCGAGATCGGCTTCGAACCCTCCGAAGCGCGCAACTCGTGTTTTTCTGCCGATCTCAGAAGACGGAGCCGACACGCCCGCTAGTCTAACATCGGGCGTGTCTGCCGAATTCACGTTCACTTAGCAGGTTGAAAGTCCGGCGCGCCAAATTGCCAGAGCAAAAACGAAACCTCATCCGCCAGTTCAATGTCGCGCTGCGACTTGGTTGAACCCAGTCCATGGCCGGCATCGTAGTCGACGCGAAGCAGTACCGGCTTATTGCTGTTGGTCGAGGCCTGCAGCCGCGCCGTCATTTTCGCCGCCTGCCATGGCGCCACGCGCGGGTCATTGACTCCCGTCGTCAGAAGCACCGCCGGATATGCCGTATCTGGTTTCACATGCTGGTATGCGTCCATGGCATAAAGACCCTTGAATCCGTCCGGATCTTTCACCGTTCCGAACTCAGGTATATTCGCCGGACCGCTAGCCATCAATTCAGATCGCAATGAATCAGAATCACCCACTCGAATCAACGCCGCCGCAAACAGATCAGGTCTTTGCGTGACTGCTCCGCCGATGGTGATGCCTCCAGCGCTTGTGCCTTCTCCCGCCAATTTCGCGGCTGAAGTGTACTTGTTCTCTATGAGGTATTGCGCGCACGCGATGAAGTCATCAATGGTGTGCTGCTTGGTCAACTTGCGCCCGCCATTGTGCCAATCTTCGCCGTATTCGCCGCCTCCACGCACATGCGCGACTGCGAAAAGCCCACCATGCTCAAGGAACGCCAGCCAGGTCGGGCGGAATGACGGATCGTAAGTTATGCCATACGCGCCATAACCCTCCAGCCATGCTGGATTCGATCCATCCATCTTGATGTCGCGGCGATGAACGATCGAGAGCGGCACCATTGTCCCATCGGCACTCTTAGCTTTCACTTCTTCGGAAACGATGTCCGCAAAATCCACTGGCGAAGGAGGAACAATGTGCGTGTCCTCCACCTTGTCCGACTTGCTATCCAGCGAATACCACAGCGGCGGCTTGGTCCACCCCACCAAATCCAGCCAGGCGCCCGGCTGTGTTGGATTGGTCACCAGCGACTGAATCGCCCCGTCAAACGGCAACTTCACCGACTCAACTTTTCCCGAGTCATACGACAAACGACGCAGCTTCCCGATCCCGCCATCCAGGTCCTGAATGTACAAACCATCAGCAGCCGCGGCAATGCCGACAATAACTGCCTCGCCGGGAGGAACCGACAAAGTTGCTTTCGCAAGGTCAGGTTTCGAGAGGCTGGTGCGAAACACTTTGAACCGCGATGCGTCCTTATGCGAGAGGAGGAACAGATCGTCGCCATGCAGGTCGAGATTTGTAATGTCCTCGGAATCATCCGCGACCTTGGTCCATGAAGTCTTCGCAGTCGGATTTGCATTAAACGGCGCAACGTAAACATCTTTTTCATTTTTGACGCCGTGGATCACCAGCCCAACCATCGCTTTCGGCGCAGCCGGCGAATAAATCAATACCGGAAAATCGTCTTCCGTCACTTTCACATTGGGCGAGAAGTCATACCCAAACACCTGCGGATCCTTCTCCGGATCATTCCCCAGCGTATGCAAGTAGACGCGCAGCTTTTGATATTTAGCCGTCGGAGGATCACTTGGACTTAGTTTTTGCGTACGCGGAATGAAGAATGATTTATTGCCCGGCAACCACGTCGGCTGACCAAACTGAGCTCGATCAATCACATCCGGCAGCGCTTTGCCCGTCGCAGTTACAAGAATATGCAGAACGCTGTCCTCCGAACCGCCCGGCGAGAGCCCGTACGCAACGTACTTGCCGTCGAGAGAAGGTTGAAAATAGTCGATAGAGAAATGCTTGCCATCAGCACTCGTAAGTTTTTCCGGATCAACCAGCAGGCGCTCGGGCGCGGCAACCGTGTCTCGAACATAGAGTTTGCGATTGTCCGATCCAGGTTCAGTTTTCAAATAGAAGTAATGCCCGCCCCAAACTTGCAAGCTGGCAACCACGGCTCCAGCGTTGTCCAGCGACTTGATGCGATCCAGTAATTTGTCCCGCCCAGGGATCTTCGCCAACTGCTCGCGAGTGTAGTCATTCTGCGACTTCATCCATGAAACCACCTCCGGGTCAGAAGTATTCTCCAACCAGCGGTACGGATCTGTAACCGAGGTTCCAAAGTAGTCATCGGTGACTTCGCGTACCGGCGTTTTTGGCAGCTTCACCTGGGCAAAAACGGCTGAAGAAAACAAGAGGGTCAAAGTAACGCAAGCAAGCGTTAGACGTCGCATAGGAATTCCTTTATTCGAAGTATCTGAAAAGTTAAGACGATCAGCGGCACAAAAGGATAGCCCGAATTTCCTCGGTCCGCCAGTGAAGTTACGAAAACCGAGCGGCTTCAGTTCGATTCGTAAACTGTCTTTCCACCGACTACAGTCCGCAAAACGCGTGTCCCCAGTATCTGCGCCGGAGGAATTTCAGTCAGGTCGCGATCAAGCACCACAAAATCCGCCAGCATCCCAGGGGCCAGCGTCCCCTTCTGCTTTTCCGCAAATTCAGCATATGCCGATCCGGTTGTGTACGCAGCAAGCGCCTGCTGGATCGTCAGTTTCTGCTCTGGGTAATATTCCTGCTTGCCGTCTTCGCTCTTGCGAGTTACAGCCGCATACAGCCCGCGAAATGGCGCAACCGGCTCAACCGGATAATCCGTGCCAAACGCCAGCTTGACGCCATGATTTTCAAATTCCGCCCACGCATAAGAATGTGCCGCTCGCTGCGGACCCAGCCTCGACATCGCCCAATGCATGTCGGTGAGCACATGGCTCGGCTGCATCGACGCAATCACATTGAGCTCGCGAAATCTTTCAACCTGCCTCGGGTTCGTCACCTGCGCATGCTCTACTCGCAAACGAAAATTGTCGCTGCCGTCCTGCGCCTTCACCCCATTGGCCTGTGCCGCCTTCTCTGCTTCTGCGAATGCGTCCAGCGCCATTTCCACGGCCTTGTCCCCAATGGCATGGAATCCTAGCTGAAATCTCGCTTCGACCCGCTCCTTCGCCATCTCATTCAGCTTGGATTGTTCATACTGCGGCAGACCTGAATTTTTAGGATCGTCCGTAAACGGCGCCAGCATCGCCGAAGTATGCGACCCCAGCGACCCATCCATGAACGCCTTCAGCATTCCCGTGTGCAGCATTGGGTCAGTCTGCGGATGCGAATCGCGCATTTGCTTCAGACTTTCTACAGGCTCATTGAACGGCAGCCACTCGGAGATACGGACCGTCAGCTTGCCCTCGCGCTCAAGTTCTTCGAGGATCTTGAAATTCGCGCGGCTGCTTTCGCCATCGTCGCCGGAAAAATCCTGCGCCGAAGTCACCCCAGACCGCGCGATGTCCCGCAGCGCCGCTTCGATGGCTTGCCGATGCTGTTCTGGACTGGGCGGCGGAATCAATGACGCGACCACCGACTGCGCCATTTCCCGCAAGATCCCAGTTGCTTCGCCACTCGCATCACGCGCGATCTCGCCGCCTTGCGGGTTCTTCGTGGCAGGCGACACCTGCGCGACTTTCAGCGCCGCAGTATTCGCGACCGCAACGTGCCCATCGATGCGCACCAGAAACACAGGGTGATCGTTCGTTACTTCGTCGATGTCGCCTCGTGTCGGTAGATGGCTTCCCGGCCACAGCGTTTCATCCCAGCCAGAGCCGGTGATCCAGTCGTGCGATGCAACGGTTTGAAGATGTTTGCGTATGCGTTCTTGAAATTCCTGCAGCGATCGCGTTCCAGTCAGATCAACCGTCAGCTTTTTAAAACCTGCCTCGGTCATGTGAATGTGCGCATCATTGAAGCCAGGCATCACGAAACGTCCATGCAGATCCACCACCTTAGTCTGCGGC
>DATNAF010000269.1:0-16978 GCA_035572845.1 Terriglobales bacterium | reverse complement strand
GTGGTGCGGACCATGGCATCCAATCGGCGCTCGGCTTCTTCAGAAACTTTTCCTCCAGTCATCAGAATGCAATACGACTTCGCCGCACCACGGCCGATGCGTCCGCGCAACTGATGAAGCTGCGCTAATCCAAAACGTTCGGCGTGTTCGATGACCATTACGGCGGCATTGGGAACATCCACTCCCACTTCGATCACAGTCGTCGAAACCAGAATTTGTATTTTTCCTTGCTGGAACAGCCGCATCACCTGCTCTTTTAAATCTGCGTCCATCCGGCCGTGGAGCACGGCGACATTCAGGTCAGGAAATATTTTCTTGCTGAGTTCGCCATACATCTTCATCGCAGCTTTGAGTTCCGTCTCTTCGTTTTCTTCAATGACGGGATAAACGACATAAGCCTGATGTCCAGCCGTAACCTGCTTACGCACGAATTGCCAAACCTCATCGGCCCGTTCATCGCCGACCCGGCGTGTAACGATCGGGGTCCGCCCCGGCGGCATTTCGTCCAGCACGCTGATGTCGAGGTCGCCGTAGAGCGTCAGCGCAAGAGTGCGCGGGATCGGAGTTGCGGTCATGACCAGAACGTCAGGCTCGCCAGTGTAGCTTTCAAGGGGGGGACGGGCGTCCTCGCCCGTCCGGTCGAGCGAAGCTCGATTTTTAACATTGTCCCCCTCACCGCTTTTCTTCATCAATTTGAAACGTTGCAGCACTCCGAACCGGTGCTGTTCATCAACAATCACCAATCCCAGCTTTTCAAATTCAACTTTCTGCTCGATCAAGGCATGTGTTCCGATCACTAATTGCGCATTCCCCTGCGCAATATGCCGCCGGATTTCGCGCTTGCGATCTTCTTCGAGAGAACCGGTCAGCAGGACAATCCGAAAACCCGAGGGCTCCAGAATCCGGCGCGCTGAGAAATAATGTTGTTGCGCCAATATTTCGGTCGGTGCCATCAGCGCGACTTGATATCCGTTTTCGATGGCAATAATCGCGGCTTCGAACGCGACCAGCGTCTTGCCCGATCCAACGTCGCCCTGCAGCAAACGGCGCATGGGATAAGGCTTCTCCATGTCCGCGGCAATTTCTTTCAAAGTCCGCTTCTGCGCTCCCGTCGGATGAAACGGCAGAATTTTTTTAATCGCCTCACGAACACGATCGTTCAGGTCAAAACCAATTCCCGTTTGCGCCTTTTGCTCGCGCCGCTTTAATTCGAGTCCCAACTCAATAAAGAACAGCTCCTCAAAAATCAACCTGATGTGCGCCGGGGTTCGTGAAGACTGCAAATCGTTCAGGCTCTCACCCGAGTCGGGCCAGTGAACTTTCCACAAGGCCTCGCGCGACGGCACCAGATTCAGACGTTTGCGGACCGCCGCTGGAATCAGTTCCGGCAGCTCAGGTGTGAGGTTCTCCAAAGCCGAGTGGATGATGCGCCGAAACCAGCGCGTGGTCAGCTTGCCCTGCCCGGCCGATTCGTAGATCGGAACAATGCGGCCAATCTCCAATGACTCGGCAGCTTTTTGCTCGGCATCACCGTCAGGCTCAGCAAGAATTTCAAATTGAGGCTGAATTAATTGCAGTTCGCCGCGGTTGAGTTCCACCCGGCCGTAAAGTGCTAGCATCTGGCCGGGTTGAAATTTATCCTTGAGATAGGCCCCGTTGAACCAGATGCATTTCAGCCGGGCCCGCCCTTGGCCGGCGGTCATTTGGAAGATCGGCATGCGGCGGGTGCGAAACAGGCCCGAGGTGCGGACCTCGGCGATGACGGTAGCCATTTCTCCGGCCCGCAACTCTGCGATGCCGCGTGGGTTTACCCGGTCTTCATAGCGAAACGGCAGATAATGCAGCAGATCGTCGGTCGTGGCAATGCCCTTGCCGACCAGAATTTCAGCGATGCGCGGTCCAATTCCTTTCACAAACTGAACGGGGGTGGCGGGTTCCAGCATCTCAAGGGATGGTAACAAAAGCGGCAGTTGGCAGTTGGCATTTGGCAGTTAGCATTTCGCAGTGTCGTGGATCACATGCAATGGGGCACCCAGGGCCAAGTGCAAAATGCCAAGTGCCAACGGCGGGGTTACGGTGTCAAAACCTAGAATGAATTTCGTTCAGTCCCTGATTGCCGTTCTGGCAGGGAACCTGGTGTATTTCGCGGTCATGCCTCATCTTCCGCCGGCGGCCCGGCATCATCCACCGCACCTCGATCTGGGGGTGCTTGTAGACTTCTGGTTCTGCCTCGTATTCCTTGGAGCAATAAAGACGTTCACCAAATGGGGACGCGGCTCACACCAGCAACAACGCTGAGAGGTGGATGAATGTACCGATTAAGGGCGCACTGTCGTTGGGAATGCGCCGCTTTTCATGACCAACTTAAGTGACAGCAGGATTGGGGAGGGTGTTCTGACTGATATCGCCTGATTACTTCAGAAATGCGCTGCACGGGCGGAGTAAGGTCCCTTCGTTGAGACAGCATCTAGGGATGACAGACCCCGAAGTCCTTGGCCACCGCTGTTGCTTCCCAGATAAGCCTTTTGTCAGTGCCCTTCGACTTTACTCTCTTACCCTGCAATTTCATTCGAGTGCCCGACTTAATACCCGTTGTGTTGCCGGCAAGGGCGTAAATTTGCCTGTCTTTCTCGTCGGTGATAATCATTCCGTTTTCCCCGGAGTTGATACACCCCGTAATCGCTGTCTTCTTTGACTTATGAATCAGAACGATTACCAGTACCGTGGCGGCAGCAGTGGCCGCCACAATTCCGATCACAATTTCCGTGGCGGCGGTCTTAATGCTCGTATTTGCCCGAGCGGGCGCGGCCAGTGCCAAACTGAGGACAACGATCAGAACTCCGCGCCAGAGAGGTTTCCGGGTCAAGCTGTCCTCATCTTGATACTCCTGTACCCAGCTTCTCGACAATCCACAAAGCGACAGGGGTAGCCTGTCATTGCGAAAAAATCCTATGCCTGAAAAACCGGAAAGTCAAAGAAAAGTTATAACCAATTGGCGATAAATCGCCATAATCATCCCCCCAGAGTGCCTTACCAGACCCGGCACATATTCTCGCGCACCATCGCTTGACCTTTGTGGCAGCCGAATGCGTGCGCGAACTCCGGCATGTTGGAGACCACGTTATCCACCCGGAACCGATCCAGCGGATGCGGATTGCTCATGACCAATGTCCGCATCATCTCTGGACGCACATTGCTGCACCACACATCGGCATAGCTGAGGAAGAAGCGCTGCAAGTTGGTAATGCCGTCCTCACCCTTGGAATCGAGATCTAAGCCTTTATCTTTGAGGTCAGCTTTCAGTGCAGACAACGCCAAGCGCACGCCGCCGTTATCGGCGGTATTTTCGCCTAGAGTTAGCCGGCCGTTTTGCTTGGCTCCTATCTCCGGAATGTCTTCGGTATATTCATCGGCGATGCAATCAGCGCGTTTGTCATAGGCCTGGGCGTCAGCTGCGGTCCACCAGTCGCGCAGGTTGCCTTCTTTATCGAACTTGCGGCCTTGATCGTCGAAGCCGTGAGTGGTCTCGTGTCCGATCACCGCACCGGCCGCACCGTAATTCACCGCATCATCCTGAGTGGGATCGAAAAATGGAGGCTGCAGGATTCCCGCAGGAAAATTGATAGTGTTGGTTTGGGGATCCTCGTATGCATTGACCGTAGGCGGCGTCATCTGCCATTCGGTACGATCGAGCGGCTTGCCGATTTTCTGCAGTTGCCGATTCATTTCGAATGCGGTGGCGTGCTGAACGTTGGCCAAATGGTTGTCAGGCGTGATCTGCACTGAAGAATAATCTCGCCAGTGGTCCGGATAGCCCATCTTGTCGACCACCGCCGCAAGTTTTTCATGAGCCTGCGTTTTGGTTTGCGGGCTCATCCAATCAACCGAGTCGATATCTCTGCCCAGCGCAGCTTCGATGTTTTTCACCATTTGCTGCACGCGTTCTTTGCTCTCCGGCGGGAAGTAGCGTGCGGCGTATGCCTGACCCACCGCTTCCCCGATTTCGCGGTCTTCAGATTCAACACACCTGCGCCACAGCGGCTCAATCTCTTTGGCACCATAAATCGTCTGGCCGTAAAACTCGAACCGCGCGTTGACAAAATCGGTACTCAGAGCGCTCGCTTCCCCGTTCAGCAAAGATGCCTTTAAATAAATTTTCCAGTGATCGAGCGGCTCAGTTTGAATTAACTGCTCCAAGCCGCGGAAGAAATCGGGCGAAGTGACAATAAATTTCCCTTCGCGTGGCGCACGTACCAATTCCAGATAGCGGTCGAAATCAAACGATGGCGTAAGCTTCTTGACTTCCACAAGACCCATTTCGTTATCCAGATTCTTGGGATCACGCCGCTTTACAATCTCCATCGCGGATTTCGCCATCGCCGTTTCCATCTGCAGCGAAATCGCTGCATCGGAATCCGCCTGCACCTGCGGGATACCTGACAATTGCAGCAGATGAGAGAGATACGCGACGTATTTCTTCCTGATCTCAACCGACTTGGCATCGTCATTCAAATAGAACTCGCGGCCCGGCAGCCCCATTCCGCCCTGGTCGAATTGCGCGATCACATGCGTGGTGTCATGAAAATCTGGCGAGGAGCCGAAGCCAAACATGGCTGCACGAGTTTCAGGATCGGCCGGCTCCCACGCGCCCGGAATCGAGGTGTGAATGAAAGCGATGATGTCAGCAATCTGGCCCTTGCTGCTAATCGCATCGATACGGGCCAATTGCGGACGCAACCAAGGAAGCGCGTTCGCATCTCTCGCCGACTGATTTGTACACGCCGACCAGTAATCGCCGATCTTCTGTTCCACTGGCGTTCGCTGCGCTGGCGCTTTCGCGGCCGTGTCGAGGATGGTCTGGTGCACAGCCGCAGTGTTCCATAACTGCAACTTGCCAAAGCTTCCCCAGAAAACTTCATCCGCGGGAACTGGGTTTTTTTCGACCCACTTATTGCAAGAATATTTGTAAAAGTCAGTACACGGATCAACCGATGAATCCACGCTCTTGGCGTCGAAGTGGTCGAGATCTGGCGCCTTCTGTCCGGATGCCGCCGGAGTAGTCTGAGAAAATGAGGTGAGCGACGAGCAGCAAAAAGCCAGAATCAGAATTCCAACCACACGCATAAAGATTACCCTCTCCGTAAGATTGCAGCGCGAAAAAGGTTAACATACGCGAGAATCGAAATTGTGCGAGTTATGTCAACCGCCTTTAGATGTCGCTTTCTTTCACCCAGTGCTTGATCTCCTTCTGCAATTCTTCCTGCCGATCACGCAAGTCCTGCTGCAGTTGTTCGAGATCTTCCTTGACCTCTTCACTGGGATTTTGCATTTCTTCTTCGATTTGTTTCTGCAATTGCTCCATTTGCGGCTGCAGACGCTTAATCTCTGCTGTGGAGAATTCCGGAATGGCCCGCGCCACCTTCGTGCCTTCGTTGATGAACTGGGCACAGGTTGCGGCTTCCACGTAATCGCAATCCTTCAACGACCCGGTACGCCGCGGTTCCGGCAAAGTCAGCGTTAAGTTCTGCTCTTTCCGGTCCCGCATTACCGTAACCGAAGCCTTCGTCCCCTTGCGCTCGCGTAGCAGGCGGGTGAAGTCGCTGCAATCGGAAACCCCAGACCCGTCCACCTTCACGATCACGTCTCCGGCCCGGAAGCCAGCCTGTTCAGCGCGACTGCCCCGCTCCACCGAACGTATGAGCACTCCGTTCGCGCTCTTCACTCCAAAAAATTCGCCGAGCTGAGGAGTCAGGTTTTCTACCATCATTCCGCTGTTGTGGGGCGAGTGCATCACCACCACGGTCGGCACATCGATTTCCGGCATGTTGATCGGCGGGATGTGGATCGCCGGAATATTAATAGGCGGCATGTTGAAATTAAAGCTTCGGTCCATGTTGCGTTCGGCAAGCTGCGCTTTCAATGTCATAGGCTGGCCTGCGCGGCTGATGCCGATTGTGACCGAACGCCCAGGAGGAATCTCATGCACAACCCGGCGCAGTTGTTCCACGCTCTCGATTTTCTGGTCGTTGATGCTGAGAATAACGTCGTGTTCTTTCAGCCCGGCTTTGCCTGCGGGGGCGTCCTGATCAACCATGGTTACTTCAACGCCGTTTTCGTCTTTTACATGCAACTCGCCCATCCGATCGGTGGTGATGTCGCGGGTATCTACTCCTAAATACGATCCCCCTCCGCCTGATTCGTCCCCGTAGAAGACATACTGATGACCTTCCTGCTCGGCCCCCAGTTTTGCGGGAATGCCCGCCGACGCAATAAACAACAGCGCCGCCATTGCCAGAACTTGCGATTTGGTTTTCATGTCCCTCCCCTATTGCCCGCGGCGAATATAAATATTGCCCATAGTAGTGCGGATCTTGAGCACTGGGCCGCCGCCGTTCAAACTTCCTTCTGCTGAAATCAGTTTCGGCTCCCACTGGCCGCCTTCAGAGGAAATCTTAATGTCTGGAAAGTCGCTGGTAATACGGTGCCCGCTGGCCGCTTCTATGCTGGCGCGCAACGTAACATGCATGTTGGGCGCTAAATACACCGTAATATCTCCCGCACCAGTTTCAAGCATCGAGTCGCTCGCCGAAGACGAGGCAATAAATTTAGCCGTGATCGTTCCCGCGCCAGTTTCGACATGCGCTGCCGGAACACCAAACAGTTCGATACTGCCGCCGCCGGTTGAGGCTCTCACCGGGCCCGTTGCTGAAGTCAGCTTAAGACTTCCACCACCAGTTTCCATCGATGCTCCGCCGCCGACCTCACCCAGCTCAATGCTGCCACCTCCCGTTTCTGCCTTCACTTGACCCGTACACTTGTCGACGTGAATGCTGCCGCCCCCGGTTTGCAGTGAAGCTCCCTGCGCGCCTGAAACCAACATCACGTTCCCGCCACCGCTTTCGGCAACCACTTTGCCTTTCGCCGAACCGATGTGGATCGAGCCACCACCAGTCCGGACGGTCAGTTCGCCGCCGACATTACCGACATCAATTCCGCCGCCGCCGGTTTCCGCGCTGATCGCGCCACCAATATCATCCAGGTGAATCGTGCCCCCACCGCTCTCCGCTTCCAGGCGACCAGAAATTCCGGTGGTTACAATTTCCCCGCCTTCAGTCTCAATCTTTACCAGGTCTATATCGCGTGGCACCGTGACTGTCACATCGGACGAAAACTTATGCGGACGTCCCTCCTCCCAGTCGCCAACAATCCATGCCGTGTCACCTCGAACATACGAACTGATTTTGTAGGAGTCGAATTGCCGTCGGGCCCGGTCCTCCGAGCCCTCATAAGATTTGTTGCGGATTACATAAGAAATTCCCTGGGATCCGCCGCCCTGCACGCGCACCGCCCCAGTCTCCACTTTGATGTGAAGGTTCCGAACTCCGCCGAGCGAACCATTCACTACATTCGTCCAATAATTCCCCTCTTTTTGGACCGAACTCTGCTGGGCCGCGCATACTGTGGCAAGCAGCGCTACCAGCATCCCGATTTTGGTTAAAGTTTTTCGCATGTTTTATGTTTGGGTTTCCTCAATTCATCTCAGGTAATTGCGCGACCAGAGTCCGCGCTTGCGAACGGATGTAACGGTTCTCATCTTTCGCCGCTAAATGCTGCAGCACGATGCGAACACTACCGTCCGCGCGCACCGGCACCAGCAGGCGTAAAGCTTCAATTCTTACTCCAGGATTCGCGTCCGACATGAGCGACTCAAGCACTGCATCGCGAACCTGAACGTCATCCTTCACAAATGGGCCCAGGCTATCGAGCGCCTTCAATCGCACGCCGGTGTTCGAGTCATAACGCAAGGCATACAGCAGCGCCTCACGTACGTGCTGATTGTTGGGCTGTTGGGTCAGCAGATCGACGGAATCCATCCGTACGCCAGCGTTGAAGTTGTTTCGAGCGGCATACAAGAGAAGCTGCTGAATATTCGGATCGCCGAGAGAGCCGTGCGCTTCCTGCGGGGCGACGGTTTCGTATTTGATCGTCACCTGCTTGGATCCAGGTTGCTGAACAATCGAACTGATACCGCTGATCGATGCCAGGGCAGGAGGCGCTGTGACTGGAGCCGGAGTCACCTCAATCGGCGCCTTCAGCATTTTGTAAGTCGCACCAATGCCGCCCGAGAATCCAACTATGAAAATTGCAGCCGCCAGTGCCGGCGCAAAGCGAATCTGGTTCAACCAGTGCACCGGATCGAATATCAGCCGCGACCACCATCCACCCTGCTCCGCCGATTCCAGCGCCTCCTGCAGCCGCATGCGCGATGCTGCGAGAAAGCTCGGATTCGGCTCCTGCATGGGAAAGTGAGCGAAACCAGCGCGGAAGCTCCTCACTGATTCAAGTTCTGCGGCGCAGTCCTTACAGCGCACCACGTGCTGCTCCAGTTCGTGACGAGCGTCATCGGGCAGTTCGTCGTAAACGTACAGCAGAACGTTCTGTTGCACCCATTCGCATTTCATAATTTATCCGCCTCTCGATTAACGAGAGTTTCATAAGTCAGGTTTCAAAGTTTCAAGGTTGCGGAACAGCCCAGGTCTTGCAACCTTGAAACTTTCGAAACCTTGAAACCTGGCGTCATCTCATGTCCGCCAGTGTTGCCCGCAATTTCTGCGTCGCCCGAAACAGCGTGTTCTTCGCCGTCTCCTCAGTCGTGTTCAGCATTTCGCCGACGGTCCGCAATTTCAGGCCCTGATAATGCTTCAGCTCAAAGACAACGCGTTCACGGGCCGTCAACTTGTCTAATGCCCGCGAA
This sequence comes from Terriglobales bacterium, assembly GCA_035572845.1. Lineage (GTDB taxonomy): Bacteria > Acidobacteriota > Terriglobia > Terriglobales > Acidobacteriaceae > Gp1-AA145. The sequence goes on along the minus strand of DATNAF010000269.1, from coordinate 8,223 downwards.
ATCCTGCCGCCCAGCTCTCGCCGCATCAGGTCGCGCTCTGGATTCGCCCCGCTGCGCCCATCCGCAACTTGCGCCAGCACGTCAAACTGCTCGCCTTCCGAATCTGTCACGACCGGCGCGTCTTCCTTTCGCACCTGCTTTTTGCGGATGTTGTCCAGGCACAGATTGGTCACAATCCGGTAAATCCAGGTGTAAAACGAGCACTCGAAGCGGAACCGACCGATATTCTTGTACGCCTTCAGGAAAGCTTCCTGATAGACGTCCTGGGCTTCGTGCTCTGATCCGGTCAGGTGCAGCGCCAGTCGCAACACCGCATGATCGTAGTGGCGCACCAGTTCTTCGAAGGCAGCGCGATTACCGCGCTGGGCTTCGCGCACCAGGAGCGTGTCGTCGATACGGCTCTGACTCAACATGTGGACTCGGGTTAGGGGCTGCCGTGTTCCACTGCTTCGTTCCACCCTTGCGACAAGCTCAGGGCGTGCCTGGCCTCGAACTCGGTCCGGATGAGAACACTTGCCAACCGGAAATTGTACTGCCCACGCATCGGCCGGCATCTCTTTATCCTTGGTCGCCGGGACGCGTACCCTCCCCGGCTACAAGGAGATAGACGGCGGCAAGGACAATTGGTAAGCACTGGATTCCATGAAAATACGGAGATTTCGAGGAATAAGTTCCGCCCTATTCTGCCGATTAGCCGATCGGAGACCAGCTGGTTAGCGCCGCTCTTCCGTGACGGGCAACACCGCCGTATCCACAGTCGAGGGATCATCTCTTAATTTGATATACAGCGTCTTGTCTTTGGGCGCCGGTATGGCGAGCTGCGCTTCGACAAACCCGTCTGGGACTGTGATTGAGCTGGTGAAATCAGGGTCCGCGCTTACCGCGTCTATCAGGAAAAGTTTGTCGCCTGCGAGAGTACACAGCTGCTCCGCGTTAGCCTCGGCTGGCTTGGTTTTTGTCGCTGATGCCGCTGGAGATTCGGGCAACTTTCCGTCCGCCTTACTCTCTGGAGAGTTCTCTGCTACCAACCGATTCTCGGCGCCAGGCTCATTGTCGGATTTCAACTTCGCCCGGGCACGTTCAGCGTTTTCTTCCGATTGAGCCCCGTTGCTGTCCCCTTTAGTGACCGGGGTGCATCTCACTTCTTTAAGATCGGGCATCCTGACCAAGCTTGCCAAAGGCTGCCAATCACCTTCAACCCCGCCATCGTTGACGGGTCGAAACTTCAGCGGACCAAAAGCCGACGGTCCCAAAAGCTTCATTGGATCCAGGGTAGCGAACACCGTCTTTGAATCCTGCAGTGTTAGGCTGCCGTCTTTTTCGCTCAACAGAACGTGGAACGACTCATCCGCAGTTGCCACTTCCACTTTCTCCGTCGGAGGGAAGTTCTCCGGCACTTGTGTCTTCAGGAAGAAGCTCAACCGTCCATCCTGAGGCAATTCATTCGAATTGCCCAATTGGATCATCACCGGCGCATCGATATTAACGGCGCTCTGAACGCTTTTACTGAGCAGTTTCAATTGCGGGCGCGGCCCGCTGATCGGCGTATTTAAGTCAAGCATGCGGCCGTCTTTCAATGTCACATGCGCCGCTACCGAATCGCCGGCTTTCAGCGAGGCCGCGGCTGCCGTATCGTGGGTCACAAGCTTCAACTCGTCCTGCTGATTGTCCCGCGCAAGATTCTCCGGAATAAATGTGACCTTGCCTAACTCCAGCTTCGAGACTTCATCGAGACGCGTGCCACGCAGCATTGCATCTATATCCCCGGCATGAATGATCAAAGTATCGAGACGCGCCGCTTCTGCATAAGCATGCAATGAAACTACATCCGGCTCAAGCAGACCGAACTTCTTGACTTGCATTTTCAGGGCACCGGCGGCGGCATTCTGTAACGGAACTTTTAATTCAAGTTCATCCGCTTTCCCTTCCTTCCACTCTACCGGGACCGTCTTTCCGTTTGCATTTTCGATGAGCACCGCGCTGACGCAGCATGCGTCTGGCGATTCCACATGCAACGTGTCCTCCCGCCCGACGATCAGAGCGCTTGCATCCTTCGAGGCCACCACCCACTGTGCAGGGTGCGAGGTGCGCAGCCGGAATCGTGGCCCTTCAAACGTATGAAAGCCCCATGATCCGCGCAGAACGCCTGTGGCTTCGTCGTCCAGAGACTTCGCCTCCATGGCCCGGGTTTCAATCACGAACCCGCCGCGCGCTGGATCAGGATGCGCCGGAAGGTCGATTGCAGTTCCCGGCTTGGCTTCCACGTGAAGTACGAAGTTGTGCGCTAACTCGGTTGCAAAAGCCAGGGGCGCTCCATCCGCTGGCAGAACAAGGTCAGGCTTGTTCGCGCAGAACACCTGGGTCGCGTCGATTGCCCGCAACGGAGGAGGCACCGCCGCGTGCACCGGCGGCAACGCAATCACCAGTACCGACTTCGGATTGCGAAACGACGGTGGATTATTCAGCCGCAGGTTGAGATCATCTTTTCGCGGTAATGCCAGCGCCGGAATGTATTGATACTGCGCGGTGTGGGTTGTGCTCAGAATGCGCACCACATCGACCACGGCTCCGATGTATGGACTGTAATAGCCGCCTCTGGCCGTAGGCGTGGCGCTAAGTTGCGTAAGCAGGTCAGTTGGGGCGCCCGTTGTTAACGTCGCGACCATGCTTTGACTGTGCTGATCGTCGAGCACCATCTGGTCGGTGTTCTGAGTGAGACACGGCACCTGCTGCGCGCTCGGCTTATCAAAGCATTGCTGGTCCAATTTAATGCTCAAGCTTCGCGCCAGCAGGGTGCTGCGGGTTTTAAGCTGCTCAGGGTCAGCATTTGAAGTCTCGCGAATCGCTTCCAGGTAAGCTTCCAGCCGTGACCGGTCAAGGCTGAGCTGTTGCAAATCCTGCGCAGCGCGTACGAAGGCCCCAGGTTTGCCGCGGACTGCCGCACGTAACGTGGAAAATGCGCCGCCGGTTTCAGGCGCGAGGAGGACGACGGCTTGCTCGGCGTCGGCGGGTACGGTAACAAAAATTCCTTCTTCATGGACCGGCTTCGCCCAGGTTTCAGTACGCGTGAACCAGGATTCCGGCGGCGGATTCGTGGCCCCTCGCAGAAATACCACTACCATCAAATAGCGAACAGCTTGACTGTCGGGCAGATCGGGATGGATCCAAAGTCGATCTCCGGGCTGCAAATTCGGCACTTCCGCAATGGGAATCGTCACGCCCGCACGCTGCACGTGCACCTGAAATTTTGGGCCAATCAGATCAAAGGCCGCGTTGTCGGCGCGCGCGGCCATGGCAGCAAACAATACCATCGAAAGACACAAACCCGTAGTTAGGTGACGAAAACGGAACCCTGAGAATGCCAAACGTACTACTCCCTGTTTGTAAGATGCTGGATTGCTGATCTCTATGCTAACGACAACGGTTCTGACCAGCAACACTCGGTCGTACCGGTTTATGTGAGACTTATCAATTCAATGCGGTTCCCGAATGGATCATCCATGTGGCAGCGCCGCACCCCGGGAATATCATCCGGCTCTGTCACCTGCACGCCTGCGACGCGCAGCTTTGCAACCAGAGCATCGTAATCAGTGCACTTGAATGCGGGGTGTGCCTTCTTCGCCGGACGAAAATCTATTTCTACCCCAAGATGAACTTGGACTGGACCGCTTTCAAACCAACAGCCACCGCGCTTTAACAACTCAGCCGGTTTCGGAATTTCCCGCATTCCCAGGAGCCCAGCATAAAATTTCCGCGCTGTTTCTTCCTGACCTGCCGGCATCGCAAGTTGGACGTGGTCAATAGCAGCAAAAGGCAAGTTCACGGATAACATTCTAATGAACATGCTGTTTTCAAAAAGTGGGGACGGCGTTCTGGCCGGTCTCACTGGTAACATCGGGGTGTGCTGCTTGAGATTAGAAACTTAAGCGTCGAATTCCCCGCTGCTCCAAAACCGCTGCCGGCGGTTCGTGACGTCGGCTTCGGCCTTGCGCGCGGCGAGGTGCTTGGCCTGGTCGGCGAGTCAGGCTCGGGAAAATCCGTCACCTCTCTGGCCATCATGCGGCTGCTGCCTCCGCAAGCCATGATCGCCGGCGAAATTCGATTTGCCGCCAATGGCAGCGCTCCCGTGAATTTGCTTTCATTGACCGCGGACCAGATGCGCTCTCTGCGCGGCTCCGGCATATCGATGATTTTCCAGGAACCCATGACCGCGCTCAATCCCGTGATGCGCGTTGCAGATCAGATCGCTGAAGCCGTGCGCGCCCACATGAACGTTCCGAAAAAAGACGCTTGGAACCGGGCCGTGCAAGCGCTGCGCGAGGTCGCCATTCCCGATCCCGAGCTCCGGGCCAACGACTATCCTCATCAGCTTTCCGGAGGAATGCGGCAACGCGTAATGATTGCCATGGCCATCGTCAATCACCCGCAATTGCTGATCGCCGATGAACCGACCACCGCCCTCGACGTTACCATCCAGGCGCAGATTCTCGAACTGCTCGCCGGCTTGCGCGAAAAGTTCGGCCTCACCATGCTTTTCATTTCTCACGATTTGGCGGTAATTTCAAAAGTTGCCGACCGGGTTGCGGTCATGTACGCCGGAAACCTGGTCGAGATCGGCCCGCGAGACGAGATTTTTCGCAATCCCGCGCACCCCTATACCCGTGGGCTACTCGAAGCCGTGCCCACATTGAAAACCGACCGCCAGCATCCATTGCAGACGATTGACGGCACAGTGCCGCCGCCCCAGGAACTCCCCCCCGGATGTCCGTTTGACCCGCGATGCGAACTCAGAATTCCTGAATGTGCTCGCGCCTTACCGCCATTGGTCGAGATTGATCCCGGGCATTGGGCAAGATGTCCGGTCGCAAACCCGGTGCGAGCTTTATAATCCGTTTCTTCTATGGATTTTCGAGGACACCGAATCCGGTAAAGATTGCGCATACTTCTCCTCAGCGACATTCACAGCAATCTGGAAGCTCTCGAAGCTTGTTTGGCTGCGGCTCCGTCCAGCGATGCAACCGTGAACCTTGGGGACATCGTCGGTTATGGGGCCAGTCCCAACGAAGTGACGGAACGTGCGCGGGCGCTGGCGGGAATGTTTGTTCGCGGCAATCACGACAAAGTCGTTGCCGGAATCGACGACGTAGAAAATTTCAATCCTATCGCGGGGGTCGCGGCGATTTGGAACCGCGAGCAACTCAAGAGCGAACATCTGTCCTGGTTGCGGGATTTACCCAGAGGGCCCGTCACTATGGGCGAACTTGCCGGAGTGCAATACGTTCACGGCGCGCCCGACGATGAAGATCGTTATGTGGTGACTCCCGAAGACGCCGCAATCCAGCTGGTAAAACCAGGACCTGGCATTACTTTTTTTGGTCACACGCACATCCAGGGTGTGTTTCAACTCCAGGGAAAAATTGTGCGAGCAATTCATCCCGCATACGAAACTGTCGCCAAACAGGAGACCTGGGATTTACCACTCAAGGAAGGGTTAAACTACATGATCAATCCTGGATCGATTGGACAGCCGCGGGACGGCGATTGGCGCGCCGGCTTTGCAGTTTTTGATTCTGTGCAGCGGGTGATTACTTTTTTTCGCGTACCTTATGAAATGAGAGCGGCGCAGGAGAAAATTTTTGCGGCAAATCTTCCAGCGCGTCTGGCCACAAGATTGGCCGCAGGACGTTAATCAATGAAAGTTCCTCCCGAAAACTATCTGATCGCTCACACTGATGGTGGCGCTCGCGGCAATCCTGGTCCAGCCGGGTATGGAGTTGTGATTCATGACGCGGCCGGCGGCAAGGTTGCGGCCCTGAGTCAATACCTCGGAAAGCAGACCAATAATTTCGCGGAATATCAGGCGCTGATCGGGGCTTTGGAGTACGCAGCTGAGCACGGTCCCAAAGCGCTTAAAGTTATCAGCGATTCGGAATTGCTGGTTCGTCAGATTAAAGGCATTTACAAAGTAAAAGAACCCACGCTGCGTGACCTGCACGGTCGCGCCCGGCAACTGATCAATAACCTGGAGTGGTTCGACATCGAGCACGTGTTGCGCGGACACAACCGCGAAGCGGATGAACTGGCCAATGCCGCCATGGATAAAGGTTCAGGACGGGACCCCTTCCGTCCACCTCAGGCTGCTCCGACCCACCACACGAAGCAGGAATTTAATGGAGTGGTACGCGGCGGAAAAATCGAACTAATTAATGGCGAACTTCCGGATGGGACGGCGGTCGAGGTCCGAATCAAACCGGCCAAATAGTTCGGCACGGTACCGCCTAATCGCTCACCGAATTCTGCAAGCTACCGATTCCGGCGACCGTGATCTCCACCTTGTCCCCAGCAACAAGCGGCCCCACCCCGCTTGGCGTTCCCGTAGCAAGCAGATCTCCGGGAAATAATGTCATTACCTGCGCTATATAACGAATGATCACGTCGAGCGGAAAAATAAAGTCCCGAGTATTGCCGTGTTGCTTCACTTCTTCATTTACTCGCGCCTCGACGTCAACTCCCGCCCATGGGTCGAGATCATCCACCACTAGCGGTCCAACCGGGCAAAAGGTATCGAAGCCTTTGCCCCGTGTCCATTGCCCATCTTTTTTTTGCAGATCTCGCGCAGTCACGTCGTTCACGCAGGTGTATCCCAAAATGTATGGTCGGACATCTTCATCGGCTTTCAAATTTCGGCAGCGCTTGCCGATCACTACTCCCAGCTCTCCCTCGTGATCAACGCGCGCTGAAATTTTTGGCCGCACAATAACTTGACCCGTGCCAATTACCGAAGACGGAGGTTTAAAAAAAATCAGCGGCTCAGCCGGAACTTCATTTCCGAGTTCCGCAGCATGTTCCCGGTAGTTTCGTCCGACACAAACAATCTTGGAAGGCGCCACTGGAGCCAGTAGAGCGGCCTCCGTAAGCGGAATACTGGGAATCTTCTTCAATCCCGATTCCAGCGCGGCAACTTCGGCTGGAAACTGAAATGTCCGCGTGATCTGCTCGTGCCCACCGACTGTCTCAATCCAACCAAACTGCGGAGTTCCCTCGTGTTCAAAGCGGCAATATTTCATGATGTTTTTTAAGGAATGCTGCAGACGCAGAATAGGCTATCAGAAGTTTCTGTAATGCTTGCAGCAGCATACAAACCTCGATATGCCGTCGGCATCCTACCGACGCCGAGAGTTTCTCTTTACTCTCAATCTCTGGCCGAGTAGCTGCAAAAGGATTAGTGCACGCGCGCCTTCAACCTGAAGAAATTCCTTCGCCGCATGGGCTCAAGCCGGTTCTGTTGCCGGCGTCTAAACCCACACGTTCATTCCTGAGATCGCTGCTGCCGGGCCTGATCAGCGGCGCTGCCAATGACGACCCCTGCGCGGTAGGTACATACGCGCAAGCAGGCGCGGCATTCGGATTTTCATTTCTATGGACCGCCCCATTCACGTTTCCCATGATCGCGGCGACAGTTTACCTGTGCTCAAAGTTAAGCATGGTGACTGGCAAAGGAATCGCAGGGGTAGTCCGTGATTACTACCCAAAGTGGCTGCTGTACTCGCTGGTCTTCGGCCTGCTGGTTGCGAACATCATTGAAGCCGGGGCGGACATTGGAGCCATCGCCGCTTCCCTTCGCCTGTTCCTGCCGGTGCCAGTCACGGGTATAACGATCGCTATCGCGGTGGTGATCCTTGCTGTCCAAACGTGGGGATCGTACCAGCTACTGCAAAAGACTTTTGCGGCCTTGACTTTGGCCCTTTTTGCTTACGTTGGAGCCGCCGTTTTGGCAAGACCGCATTTAACAGAATTTATCCGTCCGACATTTTTTCCCAAGCTGCACTTCACTCGCGCTTATCTCACAATGCTGGTTGCAGTGATTGGCACTCGGCTCTCGCCTTATCTCTATTTCTGGCAATCAAGCCAAACGCTTGAACAAGAAAGAGTGATCGCCCGTAGCAAGGCGGCGTCTGATGCCGAACTCCGTTCCACCGCGTGGGACGTGAACGCGGGAATGTTCTTCTCCAATTTGATCATGTATTTTGTGATTCTGTGCACCGCAGCAACACTGTTCCGAAGCGGCCAGACGACGGTGCTTACGGCTGCCCAGGCAGCACAAGCCCTACGGCCGTTGGCTGGCAGCGCGGCCAGTCTGCTGTTTGCGCTTGGAATCATTGGAGTGGGTGTTCTCGCGGTTCCTGTGCTCACGACAGGTCCCGCACACGCTCTTGCGGAAAT
>DATNAF010000268.1:0-2519 GCA_035572845.1 Terriglobales bacterium | reverse complement strand
TCCTCTGCGGGTTTTCTACTTCTTCCGCTACAGACGAAACCTGCTCGTATCCTGCATACAACCATAGGCCCAATGCGAACCCGACGCCGAAAACCTGGAAAATTGGCTTATGAGGCGGAATGATCGGCAAAAATGGATTGTGGTGCCACATCCGGACACTCATCACGCACATCAATAGCACAGCCGCGAGCACGGCTAATTCGAGTGCCGTCGCTACAGTTCCTACTACCCGGATTCCGCGCACATTCACATACGTGATGAGCGCAATCACGGCGACTGCCACCCCGTAGTGTTTCCATCCGACGAGGCCGGGAAAGTAAAACGTCATGTAGTCGGTGAACAGTACCGCATACAAAGCTCCCAATAAAAATGACGCGCACCAGTTCCACCATCCCGCAAGAAATCCCCAGAAATCACCAAATGCCGCGCGGGTCCAGCGATAGAAGCCACCCTCGACCGGCATAGCGGTCGTAAGCTCGGCTGCGACCAATGAAATTGGAATACACCAGAAAAACGGGATGACGAGTTGATAAATCAATGCCATTCCCGGGCCCGAGGTGCTGATCTGATCTTCCAGGCCAAAAGGGCCAGCGGTGTTGTAGGAGTACATTACGAAGACGAACGAGAAGAGGCCAACTTTTTTGAGCGCGGCGTGGGAGATTGGGTTTTGCTTGCCTGAGTGCAGCGGCGGCTCGCTGTTGATTTTCAATTTAGATACGCTCGAGGACCACGGCAATTCCTTGCCCGACGCCGATGCACATTGTACACAGCGCGTATGTTCCACCGGTTCTTCGCAGCTGATAAGCAGCCGTTGTGATCAGCCGTGCTCCGCTGGCGCCTAACGGATGACCGATCGCAATCGCGCCGCCGTTCGGATTCACATGTTCGGCATCGTCAGGCAGATCCAAATCGCGCAAGACGGCCAAAGACTGTGCCGCGAAAGCTTCGTTCAGTTCAATCACATCCATTGCGGAAAGTTTGAGTCCAGTCTTAGCTAGAACTTTGTTCGTCGCCGGAACCGGTCCGATCCCCATGATGCGCGGTGAAACTCCGGCCGACGCCGAACCCACAACCCGCGCCATCGGCGTGAGCCCATATTTTTTAGCCGCTGATTCTGAAGCTAACAGCAGCGCACCAGCTCCGTCGTTTATCCCGGAAGCATTTCCTGCAGTCACAGTCCCATTCGCCTTCACGATCGGTTTGAGTTTCGCGAGTGCCTCAGGCGTTGTATCCGGACGAGGGTGTTCGTCTTTGTCTACAACAGTTGGTGCGCCTCTTTTGGAAGGAACATTGACTGGGATGATTTCGTCGGTAAAGTCCCCCGCTTTGGCCGAAGCCGCAGCCCGTTGCTGACTTCGGAATGCGAACGCGTCCTGATCTTGACGAGAAATTCGCCACTCCTCGGCGACGTTTTCTGCTGTCTCCGGCATGGAATCCGTACCGTATTTTTCCTTCATGGCAGGGTTGACGAAGCGCCAGCCAATGGTTGTATCTTCGATTTTCGCGACTCGAGAAAATGCGCCTTCGGACTTGCTCATTACGAACGGCGCCCGTGACATGCTTTCAACTCCCCCGGCGATGATCAACGAAACCTCGCCTGCCTTGATAGCGCGAGCCGCGAGAGAAATCGCTTCCATGCTCGATCCGCACAGCCGGTTCACAGTCGCGCCTGGAACTTCTTTCGGCAGACCAGCCAGTAGCAACGCCATTCGCGCGACGTTCCGATTATCTTCGCCGGCCTGATTGGCGCAGCCGTAGATCACATCATCCAGCGCTCCCCAATCGACCTTTGGGTTGCGTCCGACGAGCGCTCGGAGCGGAATCGCCGCCAGATCATCCGTTCGAATTGACGAAAGCGCGCCGCCATATTTTCCGAATGGGGTGCGAATCGCGTCGCAAATGAGAGCGTGTTCCATCGAATCGGTATCGCGCTGGCAATAAAGATTTCAGCGGATTACCGATAATATCGGAGTTCATGCAACGCAGCCACAGCGTCCCCGCAGGAACCCAGGTCCGGGTCGTACTTTCTCCTGTGCTGCGAAACCAGCAGTGCGACCAGAGCAACTGCGATCCCTACTAATACTTCAAGAAAACGATGCCAAAAAAATCATGCATCGGAACTCTCAGTTTTATTTGATTTTGTTTGGTCAACCCGGTTGCATCCACCTGGAGGCTTGCTTTGACACCGCCGAACTACGACTGCTAACATCGAAATTCTAGCCGCAGGACTGCTCGTCCTAGACGGTCTTGCCAGACAATCTTAAGATCGTCTTGCCCGGAGTCAATCAGGTCCCCGTCGTCTAGCCTGGCCTAGGACATCGCCCTTTCACGGCGGTAACACGGGTTCAAATCCCGTCGGGGACGCCAAATCTAATCAACAACTTAGACGGACGCCCCCATTTCCCGCGGTACACTGGCGGTACACTGAGATTCTCCCCGGATCATCTGGACGACTTTGCGCTGCGCCGCTCGCTTGGTTGGCGTCAGGGCCTGCGCATAAACATCCAATGTCATTTTGG
>DATNAF010000267.1:0-15160 GCA_035572845.1 Terriglobales bacterium | reverse complement strand
GCCAGCACGGCATTCACAACATCGTACTTGTATCCCAACTGATCTTTGAGATAAAACTCCAGCCGCTCGCGAAAGAACGCCTGAATCGAGTCCCCGTAATTGACTCCAGTTGCGAACTTTTTCTCTGCGTCGCTCCCTTTGTAAGTTTCGCGCGCCAGTTCAAAAAAATGGTGAAGCCCAATCGGCAGTTTGTGCTCGGCAATCGTTTTTACAATTCCATTTGCCTGCCGTCTCAACGCAAACGGATCCTTCGAGCCAGTGGGCTGCAAACCCAGCGCGAACATGCCGGCGATGGTATCCGCTTTATCGGCGATAGAAAGCACCGCGCCTTCAACTTTCCGTGGCACAGAATCATCTGCCGATTGTGGCTTGTACTGGTCATAGATGGTATCTGCGATCGCTTGGCGAGTTTCGTCGGGCATTCCGTTATCGAGGTTCTGGACCCTGGCATACAATCCGCCGACGATTCCTTGCAATTCGGTGAACTCCTTAACTAGTTCGGTCGTCAGGTCCGTCTTCGCCAGACACGCCGACTTATGCACCACGCCCGGCCGAACTTGTAATCCAGCGTTGCGAAGGAGTTCGCACGTCCAACTGCACAGCCGCTGCACGCGCATGGTTTTCGCGTGATAGCTGCCCAGGTCCTTCTGAAAAGTTACATTTTTAAGCGACGGCAGGCGCTCGCGCAAAGGAATCTTCTGGTCCGTCTGCCAGAAAAAGCGCGCATCGTTAAATCGCGCCCGCAACACTCGCTCATTACCGTGCCGAATCAAGCCTTGCGGATCGCCGTCGGTATTCAATACGGCAAGAAAGTTCGGCAGCAGCTTCCCCTTCGCATCTTCCAGTGCAAAATATTTCTGGTGATCACGCATGACTGTGACCAGCACCTCTTCCGGCAACTTGAGATATTCGCGATCAAAGCTGCCTAGAATAGCCGAAGGCCACTCGGTCAGGTTCACCACGGTGTTGAGCAAAGATGCGTCTTCCCGCCACCGTGCTGCGGGGATCGTACGCGCCGCAGCGTCGAGAGCCTTACGTATCTGCTGTTCGCGCTCCTCCCTCCCCAGGACCTTTGCCGAGCGCAAGGCTTCGGTGTATTGAGCGCCGGCCCTTTGAATTGTCACATTCCCATTCGACAATATTCGATGCCCGCGAGAATCGCGGCCAGCTTGAACTCCGCCAAAGGCAAGGGGAATGACCTGGTCATCGAGCATGGCCACGAGCCAGCGCACCGGACGAACAAATCGTTCATTGGTCTTGCGCCAGTACATATTCTTCGGCCAATAAATCGACGAAATTTCTTTAGGCAGCAACTCCGCCAAAATCTCGGCTGCTGCGCGGCCATTGCTGGTGATTTTTGCGGATAGGTATTCGCCCTTGGGAGTTGTCACCCGTTCTAACTGCGAAACCTCGACACCGGCTTTTTTTGCAAAAGCATGCGCCGCTGGGCCGGGTTGGCCATCTTTGAACGCAACGCTAACTGCCGGTCCATTCATCTGCTCAGTTGCATCCGGTTGCGCGTTGGGAATGCCGGATGCCAGTACAGCTAACCGGCGAGGCGTATCGAACCTGGCGAGTGTTCCAGACGCGGCAAGTCGTTCCCGCTTCAGCAGATCGGAAACCCGGCGCTGGAGGTCTTCCTGGGCGGCCGCGATCATGCGAGCGGGAATTTCTTCGGTTCCGATCTCTAGTAAAAAGTCAGGCATTCGATACTCTGATTTTGAAACACTCACGACGAAAAATATTTACTGCCATACGGATTTCCTTCGTGTCCTTCGTGGTTCATGCCTTCCTAAGCGACCGGCAAAGGCTCACGTTTTTTACTCGAACTCTTGCGTGCCGCAGGTTCAGGCTCATCCTGTCCACTTGCTTCAGTTTGAGTCTGCTGATCCACCCAGGCTTTGGCAATTCCCACTGCAAGCGCGCGTACTCGGGCAATTACCCCAACACGTTCGGTTACGGAAATTGCTCCCCGCGCATCGAGAATGTTGAACAGATGCGAGCACTTCAGGCAAAGCTCGTAAGCCGCAAGAAGTGGGAACCGCCGTTTTTCCCCGACCGACGGTTTTTCCGCTTTCGCGTCTCCGTTTTCTGACACCAGCCGAGGCTTTTCACCCTTCGTAAAAGCCGCATATTTCTCCATCAGGCCCTTGCACTCCGCCTCACACAATTCAAAATGCTTCCAGGTCTTCTCGACATCGGCCATTTCGAAGTTGTAAACCGAAAGCTGCAGTTCATCAGCGAGCCTGACGTCCCCGTAAGTAGTGACCTGCCCCGTCTCAGGATCGCGCGCCCAAACTATCTCATAAATTGAATCGACGTCTTGCAAAAAGGCAGCTATACGTTCCAGCCCATAGGTCAGTTCGGCCGAAATTGGAAATAAATCAACCCCGCCGCACTGCTGAAAATAAGTGAACTGCGTGATCTCCAGCCCATCGAGCATCACCTGCCAACCGATTCCCCACGCGCCCAGCGTCGGCGACTCCCAGTTGTCCTCTTCGAACTTGATGTCGTGCTGGCGCAGATCAATGCCGATCGCGCCCAGCGACTCAAGATAAAGTTCCTGTACATTGTCCGGCGGAGGCTTCAGAATCACCTGCAGCTGCGTATGCTTGTATAGCCGGTTGGGATTCTCGCCATACCGTCCGTCCGCCGGACGCCGCGATGGCTGCACATAAGCCACTCTGTAAGGATTCGGCCCGAGCACCCGCAGAAAGGTCTCCGGCGCCATCGTTCCTGCCCCCACTTCCATGTCGTAAGGCTGCTGCAACACACATCCCCGCTCTGCCCAGAACTTCTGCAGACGCAGAATAAGCTCCTGGAAAGTAGGCGAATTGGATTGCGTTGGATTCATCGGCTCCGAATGAGGTTTCTCCCGCCGCTAGCTTCTAGCCAGCGCTAATGTTCACAACGTGGCAATGTCTCAGTAGCTATGCAGGCGGAGAGTTAATCCCAAATTGTAATGGATGTGAGGCGCAGGCGTCAGCATGGAAACCGTATTACCAGAACTAGTTAGGTGACCCTTTCCAGCATGCTTCGCGTTACCAACTTCTTCTCGATATGCCTTTCCAGCGTTTGCAGCAGGAACTTCCTCAAGTCGGCGCCAGTGGAATCGGGCAAGGTTGCCGCCTTGAGCTTCGATAGTGGTGCCGTCAGCATCTGACCTGCCAGCTTTCGCGACGCAGATGACATTTCTGACGAAGCCAGCCGTTTATGCTCCAGGCAAACCAGGCCATCAGCCAGCGCGTGAAAGAATGCCCGGCTGCCATTCAACCCTCGCCCACATGCCAGGCATTCGGATAATTCCGGCAAATAGCCCATCAGCCGGGCCATCCACAAATCAAAGTACGTGATGGGAAGCCAGAATTCGCGCGTAGTTAATTGCGACAGAACCGAGAGCGCAAGCCGGAATACGGCATCGTTGGCTTCACGGTCGGGCGATAATTCGTCCAGCAGCTCAGCCACATGTCCCAGAGCCACCGCCCGCGGATAACTCACCTCAGACGTAAGCGGCGAACTGATTACTTCACACGCATCTAAGCGCGCCAATTCCTGCCCTTCCTTGTCTTCGTAGGTGACCTTGACGTGAGTCAACGGCTCGAGTGCCCCGCCAAACCTGCGGCGCGACTTCTTTGCCGCGCGAGCCACTCCGCGCACCTTCCCCTCCAGTCGCGTGAAAAGCGTCACCAGCAAGTCAGACTCGCGAAAAGGGTAGGTCCGCAGAACAATCGCTTCCGATTCCTTCAGCGGCATGTGAGCAGGATACAGCAGCTTCGAGCCGTCAGCTTTCAGCCATCAGCTGTCAGCAAAAGCAAAAGGCGCAATCCGTTGAGGATCGCGCCAAATTTCTTCCCGGCAAAACCATTCCAGCCTTATCTGACGGCTGACGGCTGAAAAGCTGAGAGCTGATGGCTGACCGCTATCTTCCAAAATACTTCGCGTTCCGCTCCGCGTAGCTATTCCACTTCTCCGGCAGGTCATCCAGCGCAAAAATCGCCGACACCGGGCAGACGGGCACGCACGCGCCGCAATCAATACACTCCACCGGGTCAATGTAGAGCATTTCTTCGGTAGCGAACTTCGGATCGTCCTTCTTAGGATGAATGCAATCTACCGGGCACGCGTCCACGCACGCGCTGTCTTTGGTGCCGATGCACGGCTCTGCAATTACATAGGCCATGGCTAGGTTTCTCCTGGAATGGCTGAATGGTATGAAAAAACAATTCTAGCAAGAATCGAATGAAGCGGCACAGCAACCTTCATCCGGCTGCCGAGTTGCACAGTTGAGCGGTGGAATCGGCATTTTAAGCGTTAGCCAATTCCCGCTCTTCGCTCGGCTCGTATTCCACGATATGGCCCGCCACTGCGCTAGCCGCCACCGTTAAAGGGCTTGCGAGATACATTTGCCCAGGCCCGCTGCGGCCGGGGAAATTGCGGTTTTGCGCGCTGATCACAACCTGGTCGTTCCGCGTGGAAACACCCGGCCCGGCATTGATACAAGCGCCGCAGCTGGGCTCAATGGTGTGCGCTCCAGCCTTTTCGAAAATATCCAGATAGCCTTTGCGAATGCAGTAGTCGCGCGTCTCCTGCGATCCGAACTGAATAAAGAATTGCACCGAGTCGGCCACGCGCTTGCCTTGCTTCACTGCATCTGCCAGCACCCGCGCATACATATCCATGTCTTCGTTTTTGCCCGCAGTACACGTGCCGCCGTATGCCAGCTCAACCGGAACTGGAGTATTCAGCTCGCGAATATACTTCCCGTTTCCTGGATCGCCTGGGGTGGCTATCATCGGCGTGATCTCTGCCGCGTCGAGTTCAATCACTTGCGCGTACTGAGCGTCGGGATCGCTGTACAGCCCCTCAATCATCTTTTCTGCGTCTCGCCGATTCATTCCGCGGCGTTCGACAAGAAATTCCACCGCCTTCCGATCAGGAGCAACGATGCCCGTGAATCCGCCAATCTCAGCCGCCATGTTGGTCATGGTCGCGCGCTCATCGACGCTGAGTTCTTCGATGGCCTCTCCGGAATATTCAATGACCTTGGCCAACGCCTTGCCGCTGCGAACGTACTCGAGACTAAGAATCTTCAGGATCAAATCTTTCGCCGTCACGTTCGGATGTTTTTTACCGCGAATGACAATTTTGACTGACTCCGGCACCCGGACCCTAACATCTTTTGTAATCCAGGAGTTGAATACATCGGTGGTGCCAATGCCAAACGCCACGCATCCAATCGCACCCGAATGAGGCGTATGTGAATCCGAACCCACGATAAGTTGCCCCGGCAGCGCGTAGCTCTCGAGCACGACTGAGTGGCAGATGCCCTCGGCGCCTTTGCGATCTTTCAGTTCGCCGTGCAGGCGAATGCCCTTGCGTTCAGCAAATTCTCCCTGCTTCATTTTCAGTTGTGTCGCCAAATCCAGCAGACCCATCTTTCGCTTTTGCTCAGAAAGCACTTCATCCAGAAAAGTCAGGTGATCTCGGAAGAACAGAACAGAGCCAGGATCGTTCACCGGCGCATCGCGTCCAACCAGCTGATCGAAAAATATCGCCGCCATCGGCGTAACGTACTCGTGACTGAATCGCAGATCGGTACGCGCGAAGCCAGAATCGCCAAGCTTCACCGCCAGGACACCCACCTCGCCGTTGCGCGCAATCATATGTTTGGCAAATATCTTCTCCGCCAACGTCATGGACCGTGTGGCGCGGGCGCTCTCGCCCGCGGTCTTGATCGCCGGCAGCAACACTTTGCCCTGTAACCGCGCCACATTGAACTGAAACAATCCGCCGTACTCAATAATTTGCCGGGTGATCTCGTCCTCATCTTTTGTGAACTGCGCGATCGGAATTTCCTGACCAGATCGAATTCTGTCGATCAGAGAAAAGTCTGTCGAAGTCAGCACCCCCAGGTTCTGACAATTCTGCTTGTAAATGCGCTCAATATTTTCCGCGATCACCAGCTTGATCCCGGCGCACAACTCCGCATAAGGAGACTGCTCTCGGCTCGAACCCTTACCACGCCGTTTGCCACTGACTGCGGCGACGAATGCGCCGCGCTTCACATCTCCACGCTGGATCGGCAACTCATTGCCGCACTTCAAGCCCGTGTAAGGAAATTCGCCAAGAGTTTCATCGAAGAAAAAGCAGATGTGGGCAGGAGTGATTTCGTCGGTCGAAATATCGTCGCGAAGTTTGGGATTGTTTTGCGGGTTCTTTGTGTCCCAATCCAGGTCCTCCCCGGCAAGCTGGCGCTTGATCAACTCCGGGTCTTCAGTGAGAAAAAGAATTCGGCCTTGCAGTCGAACTGTTTGCGGCCGCTTTTCAATTTGCCGATTCAGTAATGCTTCGATCACTGTCTGCCTCGTGCCCCAGTGATCATTTTACGCCTCGGAGGGCTCGCATTTGATAGGGTCAACCGGGCGCGTGACGGTGCTCCATGCGGTTTTAGCTGAGCTGACGGCTGAAAGCTGACAGCTCTAATGATGCCCATGCATCCGGTCATACTTCTCTCCTGCCGAGACCGCGACCGGTAAGCGATTTTCTTTCGGCGCCAGCGGGCAGGTCGCATAAGGGGTGACGGCACAAGGTGGATTGTAGGCGCGATTGAAATCTAGAACGACCTTGCCATCGACCACAGGATCCGTATCCAAAAACCTGCCGCCGGGATAAGTATCAGTTTTGCCGCTCAAATCTCCCATCACGAAGCTCAGCCCCTTAGCGGGATCGCCGCCGAGTGCCGTCAAAGTGAGGTCCTGCCCATTCAGCTTGAAACGGACTTCACCCGCAATCGGTGTCGGCGTGACATCTCCCAGCACATTAGGAACATCAACCGTCTTTTTGCCATCAGACGGAACGAATGTCCCAGTCACTCGATACCTCATGTCGAGCGGAAAAAAAAGCGGACCCGCATAATTGCGCGCCCTTTCACTATTCAAGTCTTTTACTCTGATTCCCAGCCGTTTGCCGCGCTGAATGAGATGCATGCGCAAGCTACCCATCTCAATTACTGTTGGTTTCCCAGTCACATCCGCCTGCAGTTTCGATTCTTCGACTGGTTGTCCGTCAATTTTCGCTTGTACTCTTTTTTGGATCTCAACCGAAACAGCATCGCCCTGCAATTGAAAAACACCCGCGTGCGGTGGACCAGCAGGCAGTACGATGGCATTGTCATTCGCGCTGCCGAAAGTATTGGCACCGGGTTTCAGCCAAAACAATCCCGCAAGCACCAGCCAATTCTGCTTGAGATCATCGACCAGTTCGGATTTCCACTTCTCAAAAGATTGCAGGTAAGCGGCGTCAGGCGCTTGAATCGAAAGAACAGGCACCGATAGCATCACAATTCCGGCAAGTAGGCTGGCAACCCTATTCCGAAATCGCCTACGATCGAGAGTCAGCGATCGGCGACTAGCTTTTCTTCGCATATTCCCTCGGATCAGGCAACGGCTCCAGCCCGCGCCCCGCGAAAATCTCTTGGAATTCATTCACCAGTTCATCGTGTATCAATCCATTTGACGCCACCGTCTCACGGCTATGCAACTGAAATTGGCCGCCGCTGAAATCCGTAACTCGGCCGCCTGCTTCCTCGACCATCAGCACGCCAGCTGCCGTGTCCCACGGATTAAGATTGAACTCCCAGAATCCGTCAAACCGCCCGCACGCCACCGAACACAAATCTAGCGCCGCCGATCCGGCACGTCTGAGCCCATGCGATCGCAATGTGATCTGGTGATAAAAATGAATATTTGGATTTTTGTGCCGCTTATGGCTGGGGAATCCGGTGGACAAAAGCGATTGCGCGAGCTTCGGAATGCTCGACACGTGAATTGGCTTTTGGTTGAGATACGCGCCCTTGCCGCGCTCAGCCGCGAACAATTCATTGCGCGTCGGATCGTAACAAACCCCCGCAATCATTTGTTTATTTCTTTCCAGACCCATCGATACGCAGAACACGGGATATCCGTGAGCAAAATTTGTAGTGCCATCGAGCGGGTCGACGTACCAGCGGAATTCGCTCCCGGTATCGCTGAGTCCCTCCTCTTCGCCCAGAACATCGTGCGACGGCCAGATCTCACGAATCCTCTGCCGGATCAGCGCCTCTGATTTGCGGTCGGCGGCAGTGACCAGGTCTGCGTCACCTTTGTATTCAATCTTTATATTGCGATCGAAGAACTCCATGAGAAGCGCGCCGGCTTCACGCGCAATTTTCTCGATCGCAGGAACGTATTCGAAATTTGGATTTGGTGAGTTCAAGTGGTCAGTTTCGCAGATGTCACCCGCCAAAGGCAAAATCAAATCGCTTTCGCCTATCGACCAGATTCGTAGAATCCATGCGGGAACAGCCTTCTGCTTGCTAAAGTATTTAAATCACAAATGCGCCTGGTCATCAAAGTCGGAACCAGTCTGATCGCGCCTGGAGGGCGCATCGACACGAAACAACTGCGCTCGTTGGTTGATCAGCTCGATCTCACGCATCACGAATTTCTGATCGTCAGTTCGGGCGCAATTGCCTCGGGCATGGCGAATCTCGGTCTAACCGAGGACCAACGTCCATCGAGCGTTCCCCTGATGCAAGCCTGCGCCGCCGTCGGCCAAAGCGCGCTGATGCACACCTACGAGCAATTATTTGTCGGAAAGAAAATTGTGGCCCAACTGCTGCTCTCTAATGACGACTTCACGTCCCCCCTCCGATACAAAAATCTGCAGAACACGCTCAATCAATTGCTGCGCCTTGGCGTCGTGCCGATCGTGAACGAAAACGACAGTGTTTCCGTCCGTGAACTTGTCGGCGCGTTTGGCGATAACGACGAACTGAGCGCGCTTCTTGCGGCTGCGGTAGAAGCCGATTGGCTCCTGCTACTGACTGACGTTGACGGCTTCTATGCTTCGAACGGTAAGCGCCCGCGCCTGGTCCGCACTATCCGCCAACTGACGCCGGAAATGGAAGCTCTCTGCAACGGGCATGGCAAGCTTGGACGAGGAGGAATGCGATCGAAACTGCGCGCCGCTAAGAGCGCGAGCGATGCCGGAGTGAACGTTGCAATCGTAAACGGTCGCGATCCCGATGCAATCGCCAAAGCGATGACCCGCAAAGCAGGAACATATTTTCCGCCTAAAAAGGAGAAAGTCTGATGGCGGGCAGTCCCGCTATTGGGTTCTCAACTCGCGAAAAGTTGGAGCGGGCACGCGGAGCTTCGGCCGCCTTGGCGCAGCTCTCTACTTCGCAGAAAAATGCGCTGCTGCTTGCGATTGCAGACGCTTTGGAAGCACACGCCGCCCGTATTCTTCGGGCCAATGAAGGGGACATTCGGCGTTCGAATCTCGCCGGCGCAATGCGAGACCGCTTGCTTCTTACCCCAGAGAGAATCGCACAAACGGCAGCGTCAGTCAGAGAAGTGGCCGGATTAGCCGATCCAACAAATGAAGTACTTGAAGAATGGACTCGCCCTAACGGCCTTCTGATTCGCAAAATTCGCGTGCCTCTGGGAGTAGTTGGAATCGTTTATGAGTCGCGGCCCAACGTCACCGTTGATGCGGCCGTTCTCTGCCTGAAGACTGGCAACGCTGTCGTGCTCCGAGGAGGCAAAGAAGCGGCAAGCAGCAATCAGGCGCTAGCCGAAATAATGGCCGGAGTTAAAGGCTTACCCACAGGCGCAATCGAGTTGCTCGATTCCGGCAGCCGCGACACAGTGCAGGAACTCATTCGCGCTCGCGGCCTGGTTGATGTTGTCATCCCTCGCGGCGGTCCGGGATTAATCACTTATGTTATGGAGAATGCGTTAGTTCCTGTAATCGAGACCGGCGCCGGCAACTGCCACATTCTCGTCGATGAGTCCGCAGATTTCGAAATGGCAAACCGCATCATCCTCAATGCCAAAACGCAGAGGCCGTCAGTCTGCAATGCCGCGGAGAAGTTGCTGGTTCACTCGCGCATCGCTTCGAATTTCATTCCGCAGATCGCTCGCAAGCTGGCCGAAGCTGGAGTAGAACTGCGCGGAGATGAAGCTACCCGACTGATCGCACCCGACGTTCTGCCGGCGACAGAAAAAGACTGGAGTGAAGAGTACCTGCGGCTGTGCATGGCAATTCATGTTGTTGCGGACCTGGATGAAGGGATCGAGCACATAAATCGCTACTCGACAAAACATTCTGAGGCAATCATTACTTCGGACGAACACAACGCAAACAAGTTTCTTCAGCAAGTCGATTCTGCCGCAGTTTACTGGAACGCATCCACCAGATTCACCGATGGCGGCGAGTTTGGCTTCGGCGCGGAGATGGGAGTCAGCACGCAAAAGCTCCATTGCCGAGGCCCATTCGCGCTGAAAGAACTCACGTCCACAAAATATCAAGTGATTGGGACAGGACACGTACGAGGCATTTAGGTCACGCTAACTTCCGTATACGTGCCGTAAACCTGCCGCAGCGCCTCACATATCTCGCCCACAGTCGCATAAGCCCGGACTGCATCAACGATGTAAGGCATGGTGTTTGCCGAGGAGATATTTCCACCCGACTCAGCCCGCGGCTCTTGCGCGGCCGCTCTTTTCAGATCTTCAAGCCGGCGCCGCACTTCCTCATTCGACCTGCAGGAACGCAATTTCTTCAATTTCGTTGACTGATGCTGTGCGACTGATTCGTCGATGTAGAGCGTCTTCGGCGACTCCTCTTCAATCACGAAATCATTTACACCCACAATGATCTTTTCTTTGGCTTCGACCGCCCGTTGATATTGGTACGATGCTTCGGCAATTTCTTTCTGCGGATAGCCGCGCTCGATCGCCTTCACCATTCCGCCCATGCCATCGAGTTTGCTGAAATAGTCGAATGCGCCTTCTTCCATTTTCCACGTCACATTTTCCAGGAAGTACGAACCGCCGAGCGGATCCACGGTCTGCGGAGCGCCGGATTCATAAGCAATAATCTGCTGCGTGCGGAGAGCGATGCGCGCGGCTTCTTCGGTCGGCAGTGCCAGCGCTTCATCGTAAGCGTCGGTATGCAGCGATTGCGTTCCGCCCATCACCGCAGCCAGTGCTTGGATCGCCACCCGCGCAATGTTGTTCATCGGTTGCTGTGCTGGCAGAGATACTCCGGCGGTCTGGGTATGAAATCTCATGAGCCATGTGCGCTGATTCTTGGCGCTGAATCGATCCTTCATCACCCGATACCAGATTTTCCGGGCCGCCCGGTATTTCGCGATTTCCTCGAAAAAATCATTGTGCGCGTTGAAAAAGAAACTCAGTCGCGGTCCAAAGTCGTCCACATCAAGCCCGCGCCGCTGGGCCCATTCGACATATTCAACGCCGTCGTAAAGCGTGAACGCCAGCTCCTGCAAAGCCGTCGAACCCGCCTCGCGAATGTGATATCCGCTGATGGAAATAGTGTTGAAGCGTGGCGTGAATTTCGAGCCAAACTCGAAAGTGTCGATCACCAGCCGCATTGATGGTGGCGGCGGGTAGATATATTCCTTCTGCGCGATGTATTCCTTCAAAATATCGTTCTGAATCGTGCCGGAAATTTTCTTCCAGTCCGCGCCTTGCGTTTCCGCAACCACGAGATACATCGCCCACAAAATCGAGGCCGGCGAATTGATGGTCATCGACACCGTAGTTTTCTCGAGGTCAATTCCGTCGAAAAGAATTTCCATGTCCTCGAGTGAATCGATGGCCACACCGCATTTCCCAACTTCTCCCTCACTCGCCGGATGGTCCGAGTCGTAACCCATCAAAGTCGGCAAGTCGAACGCAACCGAGAGTCCGCTGCCGCCATGCTCCAGCAAATATTTGTAGCGTTGATTCGTGTCTTCCGGCGAAGCGAATCCGGAAAACTGCCGCATGGTGAAGAGTTTCCCGCGATATCCGGTGGCGTGAATCCCGCGCGTGAAAGGCGGTTGGCCCGGATAGCCAAGATATTTCTCGTAGTCCCAGTCTTCGGGAAGATCAGCCTGCGTGTATAGCCGTCGGACCGGAACGCCGGAAATGCTGGTGAAGCGTGCACGCCCATTTTTATCCAGGTTTGTGCCCGTGGGGGCGCCAATCGGCTTCTCGGGGGACTTCTCAATTGCGGGCAGCAACGTCTTCTCTGCCCAAAGCGTTTCGGAATCCGAAGGATGCCGATTTTCGGTTACATCGGCGATTGGAGATTCCGTGACCGGATTAGCAGGGTTCGTTGATGGTTTCTTCGCCATTTTCGCAATGGATCGTATTCAGTCAGATCATAGGAGAGGCGGGATACCTGAGCAAGACTCACTAGCGACCGCTTGGTCGGTTGAATTCCGGGGTCCCTCTGGGGGTTTCCTCCGTGTAACTCTGTGCTCTCTGCGGTCGAGATTTTAAAAATATTCACCTCAAATAACGCAGAGTTCAACAGAGAATCACAGAGGTGGAGTTTTTCGCCCCAACTCCCACGCTTTTGCATATTTCCATGACACATAAACCGCGTGGTACATATGAAGCAGAAAGCCTTCGCGGCCATCGAGAAATCCAAGACGAAATATGTAGTTGTAGATAAAAGTGAGCTTCGGCCGGACCACGATGTTCAGCAGATTGAATCCTCGATGCCCTTTCGCAACCGCGACTTCAGCACCCGACGACGAATAGCTGTTCATATGCTCGATGTAACCGCGCAACGTCGGATACGCATTGTGAACCAGTGCATGTTTAAGCCTACCCGTCTCGCCTTCAACTTTGATCGTAGGATGCGCGCCATATTCTTCAAACTTCCCCGCCCCACGCCGAATCAGCCGCAGCTTAGGATCGGGATAAAATCCTCCGTGCTTAATCCAGCGGCCGAGGAAGAAGTTTTTTCGTGGAATCGAGTACCCAACCAGATTTTCTGCTTGCCCAAGCTCATGGCTAATTTCATCGGCGAGCTCCCTCTCCAGCGCTTCGTCCGCGTCGAGTTGAAGCACCCAATCTCCCGATGCCTTTTCCATAGCCGAATTTTTCTGTGCCGCAAATCCCTTCCACGGTTCGCTGAAGACTTTTGCGTCGAATGATCGGGCAATTTCCAAAGTGTGGTCCGTCGATCCCGAATCCACGACGATGATCTCCCCCAGCCCATCCCGCACCAGCGGCTGCACGCTTTCAAGGGTGCGTGCCAAATTGGCTTCCTCGTTCAGAGTAATTAGGGCGATGGAAATCTTCACGCTCATGAATATACCGCGATGGCTATGGCGCGCCGCTAAGCGCTGAAAAGAAGGCGCTCCCAAAAATAAAGGCCGCCAAAGGCGGCCTTGCAATCAATTTCTTAACTCTGGTTCCTGACTACGACGCCACTCCCGCCGGACCTGGCTGCGGTTGCTGATGAGCTGCTGCCGTAGCCGCTGCCGCCTCGTTCAGAATTCTGTGATGGATAGTAAAGAGCGCAAGCTCAAGTCGGTCTGAGACACCGATCTTGTCGTACACGTTACGCAAGTAGTTCTTGATAACCTGCTCGGTCGTCCCAAGCTGCGTGGCGATTTCCTTGTTTTTGTATCCTTGAACAATCAGGGCAACGATGCGCAACTCTTTAGCCGTAAGCCGGTCGCGCACCCGCAGTCCGACCATATCGTTTTCCGTCAACTCACTCGGGACTGCAATGTCCTGAATCCAAGTCTCGCCGCGCGCCACTTTGCGGACGCAATCAACCAGTGCGGAGCTAGTAACGTTCCGGTAAACAACTCCATGCGCGCCCGCGCCCATATATTTTTGCGCGCTTTCGCCGGTATCGCCGAGCACGACCACACGCGTACGCACTTTATTCGCGGCCTGCACCACGGCGCCGAAGTCACTGTGAAAACCGCCCGCTACAACCAGAACTGCGGCGCGGAATTTGTCGAGCGCCATGAACATCTGCTCGGCCGTCTGCGCCTGCGCCACAATGCGCATCTCATCTTCCACCGCCAGCACTTTGGCGATGCCTGCACGAAAAATGGCCTGGTTGTCCGCGAGAATCAGTTTGAGCATTGCGTTAGCACCTCACCGTTACGGCTGGCGTACAAAATCGTAAGTATCGATCACGCAGGCCACGCCGGGCGCTTCTCCGCCTTCGCCGGCCGCATCTTTTCTGACTACGCGACCCTTGCACTGCACGATCACTTTTTCGTTTGCGCCGGTCAGTTCCTGCGGCAGCGCGATTTCGAATTCCACGTTCGAACCGATATCGAGCGAAGGATTGCCGCGAATATACACTCCCGCGGCACTCATGTTGCCAGTAACGCTTCCTTCTTCAGCGCCGTGAATCTTAATCGGCAATTCCAGCGGAAATCTTTTTCCCGTCCGTGCTTCGGACACAAGCCCTCCTTTGTTGAAGCCTTCCGTTCCTGAGGCCTCATTGGCCTGAAAAGCCAGTACCATATGCCATCTCCTGGGAGCTCGATGACCTTTACGCGGTTATACCACGGATTTCGCAGGGCATAAAGAGAGGAGTTAACGCTTTAGGTAATGGGTTGGGGTATCCGATGATAAAAATCACTGGCTAGCAGAGTCGAATCGAGGTGCAGAACAACACGGGTTCGCCATTCAAAAATGTTTTACGTAGCGCAGACCTGGGATATCCACCGACTACGTGTGAGGGTGCAAAAAAGGGCCTGATTGTCAGGCCCTTGCAGATTCACAAATTCAACATCGTTAAAACTGAGCTTACTACTTTCCAGGGCAGTGCCAGCAAGTCGGTACCGGCCCCTGGTTCAGCGTGGTGCTGATTGGGGCTGCCGCTGCCAGACATGTGCAAGCAACGCCTACCACCAGGACTAAAGTCCTGAACGCACGTGTCATATCTTTCTCCTACATGCGGGTCCCCTGGGAGCGGAAACCCTAGTAGCAGGATTATAAGGGTGATGTCAAGCGGGGATCGATTTTTACTTTTTCGTCGGCAAAGCGACTGTCAAAACGCCGAGCCTCTCAGGCGAGAGGACGACCGGCTATTACTACTCGGATGCAGGATCAGCGTAAATAATCATGCATGCTCGTCCTGAGTTTTTGAAAATGCACGATCCACCATATGTTCGAACATCGGGATCAAGGATTCAGGTTCATTATGCGTTTGTTGAAGGTCCATTAAGGCGCTGTCCCAACGCTGCGGCACCAATACAGTTGCAGCAAATTCACGCCGATTAAAGGTTGAATAAAGAATCCAGATTATGCCACCGAGGTTGCAGCAAATCATGGTGGTTATGTTG
>DATNAF010000266.1:0-2184 GCA_035572845.1 Terriglobales bacterium | reverse complement strand
CCATACGCGAAGCCTCCGGGAAGGATCGCCGCATCCGCGCCGGCAAGACTCGATGAATCGTGCCAGATGAATTCCGCTTGGCACCCGAGATTCACTGACGCGGCGTACCAGGCGTCGTGATCGCAATTGCTGCCGGGGAAGACTACTACGCCGATTTTCATTACCTATTTTCAGTGTAACAAGCGCGCTACTACTGGACAGGCGCCGCAACCACGTCAATCCCCAACCGCGCATCCATGGACGGCAGCCCTTGGAACGGCAGGTAAGTCGAAGCTGGCGCGTGCGGGCCATGCAGGCGCTCGGTTTCAATCATGCGAACCTTGGAAGCGAGCGCGCTTGAGCCGAGATACACGCGCGTGAATACCACCGATTTCAGATCCGCGTGCAGCCCCGCCAGCGCCTTTTCGAGATGATCGAATGACAGCCGTACCGCCGCCGGTTCGACGCCGAACCCAAGCTGCAATCCGCTGAGGACAATCTGCGGTGTGTTGACGAGAACGGCTTCCGGCTGGGTTGGCGAGGGTCCCATAAACTCCACGCTGTGCGCCGGGGCCGAATGAAGCCGCGCCACCGCCTCACATGCCGCCTGCGGCAAAACCGGCTCGCGCTGCATCTGAACCAAGTCCACGGCAGCCGCCGAATAGCGGCTGGAGAGGTTGGCGTTCCCGTCAAGCACACTGACAAAGCAGGTCAAGCGTACTACATCCCCCGCCCTCATCCCCGACTGGGAAAGAACCCCGTCCAGCTTATCGAGGGACTCCCGCAGCGACGCCGCCGGCTGCGCGGAAACGAACGCAAGTCCATTCGGATTCAACGTTTTTTTGTCTTCCGCGATACTCTCGATCACCACCTGCGCCGTCTCGACCGGTAATCCGCCAGCCTGCACAACCGTGATAGCGGGCATTGGCTGGTGCTTGTCTTCAAAGATTTCGCCGGTCAGATCCTGAATGCGCCGCATATCGCCGGAGCCGGAAACAAAGGCCCGGAGCGCCACGATGGTCGCGCCACGATTGTCGCGCAGCAGAGTCTTCAGGGCCTCACGGGTCTGTGGGGTTAATAGCCCTTTCGATTGAAGCGGAGAAGTTCTGAAAACCAGCCTCGCCGTCGCTGCCGCAACCGCGTCGGGCGGCTGCCTTTCAGGGGGAGGCGTTTGCGTAACCTCGTCTTCTTGCAGGTCTTTCGAACGGATAATCGGGAGTTCGGAGTAGGGCTTTTTCTTCTTGTCTCCCGCAGTCAGCAAGCGCGGACAGGCGAGCGGCAGCACAACAACGAGAGCCAGAAGGAGTGAAAACCAGCGCGGCACGATGAAGAATTCAATTCTAACAGACGGGGGTTTTCCGGTTTCACCGCATTCACGTGGGACACCTTTGAATCCCAGAGAATCTTAAAATTGGCCACCCCGTCTAATAGCGGTCCATCGCCGGAAATCCTTGGGTTAGCGGTCCTCAGCCAGAGTGAGTTTCTCCGAGATAATCAGGTCGATCTTCCTTAAAAAAAACGTTCTATATACGCGCCTGGAAGAATGATCTGGTGCGCGTCGGATATTTGGAAACAAACGTCGCCAAAAACGCGCCACTCTCGAATCTTTGGGTTCAGCCGAGCTAAACGGTTTTGGGAACGCCAAAGTCGTTTGATAAGCAGTTGCTGAAGATAGTCCACCCGAATCAGGAGTCGCTTAGATCTGGATCATCCGGCCTTCCGAACAGGCGATCCGAAATCTCGGTTGACAGCGCCATCGCTTCGCTATGCAGACAGTCCATTAGTGCATCACGAGATATGTCGCGAACTAGCTCTACGTTTCCTGCCGCAATCGGAATTGCGTGACTGCCCGGCAAGGTGGCATCATTTACGACGTAGAACACGGGAGATTGGCTCCATGGCTATCAAAACCGCCTTCAGGAAGGCGATACCAATTTTGTACTTACCCATGTGGAGTTTCAAGCTCGATATTGGAATGTCGCAGAAGCAAACAATTACAGGCTGAATCGCGGTTTCGTCCGAGATCCTTCCATTTCCATAAATCGATAATAGTCCACGCGTCTCGTCAGTTGTCCCCTGAGCGCCCTTCCTCGCAACTTTCCCGTGCGGAGGATCTGAGCAGCATCTGCAGCATGTCCTTCCTATGCTCCCCGCCTTAAAAACTGAGTGCCTTGGAATAAAATTGTACATTGGCAAGAACCTAGG
>DATNAF010000265.1:0-8518 GCA_035572845.1 Terriglobales bacterium | reverse complement strand
AAGATGGCACGGGAAGGATACCTCCCCGCACACCCGATAGGCAACGGCGTCCGCAAGCGCTGGCGCTTTCGAATTTCTGAGCTGGTTTCCCACATGCGCTGTCGTGTACAGTCGGAATCGTCATCCGTGCGCGCTTTAAGGAGGAAAGCTTCTTGAAACGCACACAGCAAGACGTGGGCACGATTGTCCGCAAGAAGAGAACGCGAGGCCCGGATGTGTGGGTCTGGCGCTTTTACGAAACGGACGAGATGGGCATTACGCGAAAGCGCAGCGTAATGTTGGCGGGAGATGTGGAAGGATGGTCAACGGAAGATCATGCCTGGCAGGGGTCGAGAGAGTTTCGATGTCAGCGGATGGAGCGGTCTTCCAGTCAATCGTTCGGAGCATTGGTAAGGCGATACATGCACGAAGCAATGCCAGAACGGTATTCAACCAAGAAGTCCTACGAATCCATTTTGAAGAGACACATTTTGCCACAATGGGGCGAGGCTCCCGTGGCCGAAGTGAAAAAGCCCCTCAAGGTGGAACAGTGGTTGAAGGAGCTGAAGCATTCTCCCAAAACAAAGTCCAACATAAAGGGTCTCCTGCATCGCATTTTTGAGTACGCGATGAAATGGGAAATTTTGGAGACTCAGAGAAACCCGATGCAGTTAGTCGAAATCAAGGGCGTTACGAAACGTGTTCGCAAGAAAGTTGTGCTTACGGTCGAGCAATATCAGGCTCTTCTCGCAGAGCTTCCGTACCACATTCAAGTGATGGTCATGATTGCAATGTGCCTGGGCTTGCGCATCAGTGAGATCAGGGCATTGCAGTGGCAGGACTTCGATTTGAAAGGACGGAAACTGACGTTGACCCGATCCATTGTGGGCCGCTACGTCTGGAACGGCGGAAAAACCGGAGCTTCAGAGGACGAAGTGTTTCTGGATTCCAAGCTAGTGTCCGTTCTGGAGGATTGGCAGAAGCGATGTGTCGAAACGCCGGAGGCTTGGCTATTCGCGAATGCGGATACGAAACGCCCGGTCCACGGCGATGCCATGCAGAAAGACTACTTGCGACCGGCGGGTGAAAAAATTGGCCTGCAAGGAGTGGGCTGGCACAGCTTTCGTCACACCTATCGAACGCTGATCGATGATATCGGCACGCCTCTCGGGGTGCAGCAGCGCCTCATGCGGCACGCCGACATCAAGACGACCATGAATACCTACGGCTCAGCATTTGAGAAGACCAAGCGCCGCGCCAATAGCCGGGTAGCAGATCTGGTCCTGCCACCCGCGATCAAAAAGCAGCTAAAGGATAGAGCGAAGGAAGTTTCCCTGAAGAATTTGAAGCCCGAAACAGCCGCAATCCAGTGATTTTGGAATTGGGGACTACACCGGTAGTCCCTCAAATCCGTAAGTGGTTGCGGGGGGTGGATTTGAACCACCGACCTTTGGGTTATGAGCCCAACGAGCTACCAGACTGCTCCACCCCGCGATTTGATGATAGCAATCGCGCTAGATAGCGTCAAACTTGCAGGCGCTTGCTGCTTCAGTTTCGGACGTTCGCAGGCGTCCACAATTTTCGACGGGTCGATGGCTGCGCTGTCTACCTGTTCTTCCAAAATGCGCCCATCTTTGCCGATCAGAAAATTTACCCGCCGTGCGGCCTTGTATTTATCTACGTACACTCCGTACTGATGGGTGGTTTCGCCGCCCCAGTCGCTGAGCAGAGGAAAAGTTACTCCGATGGAATCGGCAAATGCGTGGTTGGCAAAGGGGCTATCCATGCTCACACCCAGGACCTGGGTGTCTGTAGCTTCCAGCTTTTTTAAACTAGCCTGGAAGTTTTTCATTTGCTGGGTTCAACCACCGGTGAAAGCAAAGACATAAAACGCGAGCACGACCTGCTTCTTTCCGCGATATTGGTCGAGGGTCACATCTTTAAGATCATGCCCATCAAAATATTGCATTTTAAAATCAGGCGCGAGGTCGCCAACTTTTGGCATGGCTCCGGTCTCCTTTGTATTTGCGCCTGAGAGCGGATATGAAAGAGCTGCACACATCAAGATCAGAGTGAAAAACAGTCGTTTCATGTTGATATCCTCGGTCAGGCGAGTTTAGCTGTCTGCTCTAGTCAGGTCAACGCCCAGACAAATTTATTACATCTCCGCCTAACTTGCACGTGAAAGCGTTAACAAGCATAGCTCATTGCAGGTATTCCAGAATAGCCCGAAATCCAGGAGTTCCGTGACCCCCAACCCCGCCGTAATCTCCCAGTAATCGTGTCCCCCATGTGACAATTGCGCAGCGTCAATAAAGGTTTTAACTTCAATTTTTGAATGAGCATTCAGACCCTTAATGATATCTTCTTCGCGATAGCCGGCCGGGACCAGCCTGATTGCATGTTGCGCAGATCCGAGGCCGGATGGCAACCGATTTCTGCACGCGACTTTGCCGCCAAAGTATCGGGTGTGGTTCAGGCGTTGTGCTCGTGGGGCGTCTCGCGGGGCGATCGCGTCGCTATTCTCAGTGAGAACCGCCATGAGTGGGCGGTGGCGGACTTTGCTTGTTTGCTGCTGGGGGCGGTGGTTGTGCCCATTTACACGACCCTCACGCCTGAGCAGACGGCGTACATCCTGAGCGATTCAGGCTGTCGTGCAATTTTCGTCTCCTCGCAAAAGCATCTGGAGAAAGTTTTAACGATTCTGCAAAGCACCAGCGCGGAAAAAGTCGCCGTCATGGACGATGTCGCAGATCCCCACGCCGTGAAAATGTCTGCACTGATGCAACTCGCTGGAGATATTCAGCTCGATACCACTGGTCGCGATGTGCAACCCGATCAACTGGCGACCATAATCTACACTTCGGGCACAACCGGTACGCCGAAGGGCGTGATGCTTACGCATGGCAATTTGGCTTCGAATATCAATTACTCGCTGCGTGAGTTCGGATTTGGCGCGGGAATGTCGTGCGTTTCGTTCCTGCCACTTTCGCATGTCACCGCACGTTCAGTTGATCTCGGCTTGCTGTACATGGGGGTGACACTAGCCCACTTGCCGCAAATCGACCAACTGCCGCAAGCATTGCGCGAGGTTCGGCCGAACATTTTGTTGAGTGTGCCGCGAGTGTACGAAAAAGTCCATTCCCAGGTTGTCCTGACTGCGGCGAAGTTTCCCAAAAAACAGATTTACCACTGGGCAGCAGGTGTGGGCCGCGCTCATCGAGACGAAATTCTGGTTGGCAAGACTCCTCGTTCTTTCTCCTGGAAACTGGCCAATAAGCTGGTGTTCTCGAAGGTTCGTGCGGGAATCGGCGGCCGCGTTCAATGCTTCATCTCCGGTGGTGCGCCCCTCGGCCGCGAATTGGCCGAGTGGTACGCCGACATCGGCATTCGCATTTACGAGGGTTACGGCCTGACCGAGACTTCGCCCGTGATTGCGGTGAATACGCCGAATGCTCATCGGATAGGAAGCGTAGGCAAGCCGTTGGGAAACGTGGAGGTGCGAATTGCCGATGATGGAGAGATCCTGGTGCGCGGCCCTTCGGTGTTTCGCGCTTACTGGAACAAGCCACAGGAAACTGGCGAAGCCTTCATCGACGATTGGTTCAAAACTGGCGACATTGGCCGAATCGACGAAGACGGCTTTCTTTACGTAACCGATCGCAAAAAAGATTTGCTGAAAACTTCCGGCGGGAAATTTATTGCTCCCCAACCCATCGAAAGTTCTCTTAAGCATTATCCGTGGATTGCGGAAGCGGTCGTCGTCGGAGACAGGCGAAAGTTTCCATCGGTGCTGATTATTCCGAATTTCACGGCGGTCGAAAATTACGCGCGAATGCAGGGCCTGGCGTTCTCGTCACGTGAGGGACTCATTGGAATTCCCGAAGTGCGCGCACGATATGCTGACATCGTTCACTCTGTAAATTCCGATTTAGCACAGTTCGAGAGATTAAAGAAATTCCGGCTCGTTTCGGAGGAACTCTCTTCAGCGAACGGAACCCTCACGGCCAGCATGAAAATTCGCCGTCGCGCCATTGAAGAACACTTCAAGAGCGAAATAGAGGAAATGTATTCCGAAACAGAAGTTACGCCGGTGATTTAGTTCTGGTCCTTCCTTCTCTGTCCTGCGAAGTCGAAACGAACGGTCAAAAAATCTTTACCACAGAGCGCACAGAGAGCACAGAGAGCACAGAGCAAAACCACAGAGACAGTTCGATTAGTTCACAACTGTAACGGTTATCATGGATGTCCTCTGTGGTATTTCCTCTGTGATCTCTGTGGCCTCTGTGGTGAGTTCTTGACGTTGTTCTTCAAAATGGAGCTATGAGAGAATTCTCTCCCTCTCGCTTCGATTTACAATAATCGCATGTCTGATCCACTGATTATTGCCGAGCGCCAGTTTCAGTCGCGGCTCATTGTCGGTACCGGAAAGTACAAGTCATTTCAGGAGACAGCACGTGCGCTCGCGGCCAGCGGCGCGGAAATTGTTACTGTCGCAGTGCGCCGCGTGAACCTCGACCGCAGCAAAGAGTCGCTGCTCGATTACATCGATCCGAAAAAATATTTTCTGCTGCCAAACACCGCCGGTTGCTACACCGCCGATGAAGCCATTCGCGCTGCCCGTCTCGGACGCGAAGTCGGCATCTCTGACTGGGTGAAACTCGAAGTGATTGGCGACCAAGCCACGCTTTATCCTGATGTTCAGGCGACACTCGAGGCGACCCGGGTGCTAGTGAAGGAAGGGTTCACGGTTCTCCCATATACATCTGATGATCCAGTATTTGCGAAACGACTCCTGGATGCCGGCGCTGCGACCATCATGCCTCTTGGTGCGCCAATTGGCAGTGGCCTCGGAATCCAGAATCGCGCGAACATTCAGATTCTGCGCGAGATCGTGACCGGGGTTCCGCTGATCATTGACGCTGGGGTGGGAACCGCCTCCGATGCAACGGTCGCAATGGAACTCGGTGCAGACGCCGTGTTAATGAACACCGGCATTGCAAATTCGCAGGATCCAGTGTTGATGGCCGAGGCCATGAAGCACGCGGTTCTTGCGGGCAGGGAAGCATACCTGGCGGGAAGAATGGAGAAGAAACTGTACGCGACCGCCAGTTCGCCGCTCGAAGGTGTGGTGCGGTGAAACTACCGGCGTCTTTGATTGTCCTAATTGTTGCTATCGCAGTAGCGGCACCAGCGGTTGCGCAATCAAGCAACTGCATGATCCGCGACCTGCCAAAAGGCATTGCCGATGTTGTTAGCAGTAAATATAGGGACTGGAAACTCGAACAGACTTCCGACCTGGGATCTGACGATCACGAGCTTTGGGCTAAGGCACACGGCAACCTCTGCCCCGGGATTGCCAGCGGGCACTTTGAGAGCAATGACCGGATTACGTACGCAGTGCTTTTGCTAAAAAAGAATCCACCACGTCAGGGATACAAGTTCCTGTTGTTCAACGAAAACCGCTTCGGTGTTTTCGAGTCAGTCGTCTTAGACCAGGTGGAAGGTAAAAATGCTGGTCAGCCCGTAATTTCTCGCGTCCCACCCGGAGAATATTCAGATCCGGAGACAGGAAAATCCGTTAAGACGAAATTGGACTCTGTGCTTCTCGAGTGGATCGAGGCGGCCGCGCAACTCTATTATTGGTCGGGATCCAAATACCAAGCTCCAGGTTGAGGACTAATTGCGAATACAAAGTGAGTCAATGGAAGTCATGCGACACGGTTTGTGCGCGAGTAATTTTCACGGGAGCAACGCGCACAGCTTTCACCGAAATTACTCCATCTTGATTTTGCAAATTCCCCTCAATCAGCAGAAATTGCTCTGTGCCCAGAAGTAGCCGATTTTGCTGAAATAAATCCGGATTGACGATTGCATTCGCAACTCCAGTTTCGTCTTCCAGGCTCAAAAACACAAAACCTTTTGCCGTGCCCGGCCGCTGGCGGGCAATTACTCCACCAGCGATGCGGACCTTGCATCCATTGGGAAGTTGGCTGAGTTCAAGTGCCCGGCGCACGCCCATTCTCTCCATGCGCATACGGTGATACGACATGGGATGGGGCCCAACGGTCATGCCTGTGCCGCGAAAATCCGCTACGAGCCGTTCTTCATCGGTCATTATCTTTAATGGCGATTTGTTGTCAGAGTCTGGAATTTGTTCCAGCAGCGATCCGGCAGGGTTGGCCGCAGCCGCCACGCTCCACAAAGCATCGCGACGGTGGAAAGAGATTGCAGATTTCAGATTGTAGATTTCAGATTTATTGCCATAACCGTGGGCGGCTAAAGATTTTTCATTCTGCAATCTAAAATCTTCAATCTGCAATCCAACTGAATTGAGCGCTCCAATCTCCGCCAGAGTGTTCAACTCGTCTTTTCTCAATTCCGGCACACGATGTACTAGATCATGAATGGAAGCGAAAAGCCCACGTTTCCGTTCTCGTGCAATCGCCTTGCCGGCTTCCTCATGCAATCCGCGAACGTAGCGTAGTCCAAGGCGCAGCGCAATATTTTTGCCGAAGACCGACGACCGAGAGCCGACGACATCTTCTGAATGCTGAGTGCTGACTGCTGAGTGCTCCAGTGTGCACTCCCACTCCGACTTCATCACATTCACCGGCAGCACCTTCAACCCGTGCCGCTGCGCGTCTTTCACGATCGTTGCCGGACTATAAAATCCCATCGGCTGGTTGTTCAAGAGCGCCGCCGTAAACGCAGCCAGGTAATGGCACTTCAAATAAGCGCTGGCGTAAGCGATCAGCGCAAAGCTGGCGGCGTGGGATTCAGGAAATCCATACAGCGCGAATGACGTAATTGAAAGCACGATCTGCTCTTGCGCCTCTCGCGAAATTCCGTTGCGCTCCATGCCTGTCCGCAACTTGGATTCGATCTCGCGCATACGTTTTTCTGAGCGCTTGAATCCCATGGCGCGGCGCAATTCTTCCGCCTCGCCACCGGTGAATCCCGCGATTACCATCGCCATCCGCAACAACTGCTCCTGAAATAGCGGCACACCCAATGTCCGCTTCAGCACTGGCTCGAGCGACGGGTGCGCGTAGGTCACATCTTGCCGTACTTGGCGCCGCTCTAAATAAGGATTCACCATCTGTCCCACAATCGGACCGGGGCGAATGATCGCGACCTGCACCACAAGATCGTAGAAGCGTGTGGGATGCAGGCGCGGCAGGCACGACATCTGCGCCCGACTCTCGATCTGGAACATCCCGATTGTGTCTGCTTTCTGCACTGTCGAATAAACTACGGGATCATCGGCGGGTAGCTGTGCCAGATCGACTTCTTCGCAATAATGATCGCGAACCAAATTGAGAGAATCCTTCAGCACCGCCATCATGCCGAGACCGAGCAGGTCCACTTTCACGATGCCGAGATCGGCGCAATCATCTTTGTCCCATTGCACTACCACGCGTCCCGGCATCGATGCTGGTTCGAGCGGGACAACAGAATCAAGTTGTCCCTGACAAATCACCATGCCGCCTGAATGTTGACCTAGATGCCGTGGCAAATCCTGAATGGCTTCGCACAGCTCAAAATATTTTCGAATGCGCGGATGGCGAAGATCGAGCCCGGCATCGCGAAAACGGTTGTCAAACGTGTCATTGGCATCGCGATATTCCCAGTGCGCCACCGCCGCCGACAGTTTGTCCAAAGTTTCGGGGTCGAAGCCAAGCACCTTGCCGATTTCGCGCGAAGCCATGCGGCTGCGGTAAGTAATGACATTGGCGGTCATGGCTGCGCCCCGCTCGCCATAGCGGCGATACAAATATTGGATTACGGTTTCGCGATCATCCCCGCTGGGGAGATCGAGATCAATGTCCGGCCACTCACCGCGCTCCTCGGATAAAAATCGTTCGAAGAGCAGTTCCATGCGGATGGGATCGACCGCGGTAATCCCCAGCGAGTAGCAAACCGCGCTGTTGGCAGCCGATCCGCGGCCCTGCACCAG
The DNA here is from genome assembly GCA_035572845.1 of Terriglobales bacterium. Taxonomy (GTDB): domain Bacteria; phylum Acidobacteriota; class Terriglobia; order Terriglobales; family Acidobacteriaceae; genus Gp1-AA145. Next base: position 579 of record DATNAF010000265.1, on the reverse strand, counting down.
AATTTGTTGCTGGCCGCAGAAGTGCACCAGGTCCCACACAATTAAAAAATATCCCGGCAGCTTTAGCTTTTCGATCAACGCCAGTTCGCGCTCTATCTGGTTGCGGGCGCGCTCTTTCAAATCCGCAGGGGCATGCCCATAGCGCGATTGGAATCCTTCGCGTGTGCGCTCACGCAAAAATGACATCATGCTCTCGCCTTCGGGTACGGGATATTTAGGAAACTCATAGCCCAAGTCTTCCAGGGTGAATTCCAGCCGGGAGGAAAGCTCAACTGTGTTGGCAATCGCCTCCGGCAAATCCGCGAATAACGCCTTCATTTCATCCGGCGATTTCACATGGCATTCCGAGTTAAGTGCCAGCAGGCGTCCGGCGGTGTTTACCGTGCAATGGTTTTGAATGGCGGTGAAAACGTCACACAGTTCGCGGGTTTCCGGCGCGGCATAACGGACCCCATTAGTGGCGAGCAACGGCAGATTGAGCGAACGGGCAATTTCTATTGCCGCGCGGTTTCGCAATTCCTGCTCGCGACGAAAATGCCGTTGCAATTCAACATAAACATTGGTGCGTCCAAAAATATG
>DATNAF010000264.1:0-2542 GCA_035572845.1 Terriglobales bacterium | reverse complement strand
CGCCTCAGTATTAATATCTAACAGGGGTCGTCGCTGTCAACAGAAATGTTAACTGCATTCAGGTGTGCGGGTTTTTTCGCCCCCAAAGCACTTACAGAAATGAAAACATTTTTGTTGACAAGACGGCTCGATTGGTATAGGTTGGCCGAAAGGCTGATGTGACAAGGCAATCAGTCCCAGAGATTCACTTCCCGAGGAGCACACGAATGAAGGGTTCTGTATTTTTAATTGCATCTCTATTGAGCTTCAGCCTCTTCACGTTCGCCGATCAGAATCACAATTCCTGGCGGCTCAGCACGGCTGATACCGTGGCCGTGATTGCAGTAGAGCACGGGCGGCCGGTTTTAAAAGAACTCAGCTCCCGGAAAGCGGCTTACAACTGGCTGCCCGGGGGCGATCCGGAGGTCCTGCTGCCGCAAATCGGCCAGCAGGGCACAGCGGCGCGAACCGATTGGAAATTCCTGGGAGGAGCTTTAGATTCCGCGAGTGGGGAGCTTGTTCTACGCTTTGAGAATTCAAGCCCGGCGCTTGAATTACGATCCATATGGCGGGCGCGGCCGGGTCACGGTCCGGTAGAGCACTGGCTGACCATAGCAAATCATTCGGGAGCGCCGATCACGATCGGACACCAGGATAGCTTGGTTCTGAGCGGTCTCACTCTTCCGCCCGCCGGGCTGGCGAACGCATGGTGGATCAACCGGGGCGGCAGCAATGCTAGCACCGAGGGAGGGACTTTCACCGAAAGAGTGAGAAACGGCTTTGATCAGGTTCTGACTAGTGATCCCACCAATGGTTCAAGTCCGGTCCCCTGGATGGCAATTCAAATCGGCGAGTCGCGCGGCCTCTATGTCGGCTGGGAGTTTTCCGGAATCGGCAGGATACATGCCCGCAGCGTCCCACAAGGGGCCCGCCGGATGGACCTGCAGGTAGGCAACGTTCCGGAGTTTAAAACCGATCTCCCCGCTGGCGAAACATTTCTCGTGCCCCCCGCATTCGTGGGCTGCTATTCCGGCGACATCGATGATGGCAGCTACACGCTTCACCGTTTCGTGCTCGACAAGCTAATGCCCGCGCCTCCTCAGGGGCAGCCGTATCCGACCCTCGCGTACAACCTCTATCTGGACAGTGGCGGGGACAAGGCTGAAGAGGCCGATGTCTTGCGCAGCGCGGCAACTTGCAAGGAGTTCGGTTTTGAAACGTTCGTTCCCGATGCCATGTGGTTCCCGCAAGCCGGCGACTGGCGCTGGGATCCGAAGCGCTTCCCTCATTCGTTCGCGCCAATTGAAGACTATGTCCACAAAAACAATATGCAATTCGGTTTGTGGGTCGCATGGACTCAAGGCGGCACATCGGACGATCCAGGAGCATTGAACGTCTATCGCAATCCCGACTGGTTTGTAAGCACATTCAAACCGGGGGAAAAGATGGACTATATCCACTGGAGCGCGCTCATGGACCTTGGCTACGATCCGGCGAGAGACTGGGCGGAGCGCGAGACGCAACGGATCGTCTCGGAGTACAAGCTGGATTATCTGAAGCACGACTACAGTCCAATCGTGACAAAGTGCGAACAGACTAACCATCGTCACCATTACGGGGTTGATGTTAGTTACTGGTCAACATTGGGTTATTATGCGGTCCAGGAAAAGCTCAAGCAGAAGTTTCCCAATCTTGCGCTGGAAGGCTGCTCCGGCGGCGGACACATTAAAGACTTCGGCTATATACGGCGCGTCAATTACATCGTTACGACCGATACGCTTTCTTCGCTTCCCGACCGGCAGAGCCTGTATGACTCAACTTTCGCTTTGCCCCCGGCGGTCTTACAGGCTTACACCTACGAAAACTTTTACAACAAAGAGGGCGACCGTCCTCTACCGTACTTCTGGCGTTCAGCGATGATGAGCGCCTGGCAGATCGATCCCACGAAAACCGCGACTTGGACGCCCGAGGAGCGCGCTGGAGTCAAGAAAGCGACTGACCTCTACAAATCCTGGATTCGGCCGATGCTGCGCGACGTGGAAGTGCATCACATCCTCCCCCGCCCGGATGGCTTTCACTGGGATGGGATGTTCTATTGGAGCCCCCCTCTTAAACGCGGGACGCTATATATTTTCCGTCCCAACAACGATCAAGAGTCGCAACTCGTCCGCTTAAAAGGCTTGGAAGCGCGAAAAAGTTATCGAGTTCGCTCCGAAGATGGTTCGATGCCGCGTGAGGTGCGTTCAGGGGCGGACCTCATGAATACCGGTCTGAAGATTCATCTACCTGGAAAATATACAAGCGATCTGATTTATGTTGAGGAAGGCCACTAACAATTAAGAATGCCATGAGGATATATCGCTTTGTTATTACTTGCAGCGTAAGTGCCTTACTCACACAAGCGTGTTTCGGATTGGCTCGCGGGGCGACTGTCTTCGATCTCTCAGCCGATTTTTCTCTTACGGCAAACCCTGGGAAGGTATGGCAGTATGGCTATTCCGCCACAAATTCGCTCGCGCCGGATCAGTTTCGACTTGATCGCTACGCAGTTAAGAACGACCCA
>DATNAF010000263.1:0-5549 GCA_035572845.1 Terriglobales bacterium | reverse complement strand
GATTGAGTCTGCCGCGGCTTTGCGGGCCCAGGTTGTAGCCAAGCAAGTTCAAATTGAAGGCATGCGGGCATTCGCTACGGACGATAACCCCAGTCTGATTCTCGCCAAACAGCAATTGGCCGCCTTACAGTCACAGCTCGACCATCTTGCGGGGTCAAAGCGCGATCTCGGTTCGGATATCAACCTTTCCAAAGGAAGAGTGACCCAGGCAGGAATGGAGTATCTCCGGCGATACCGTGATCTCAAATACGAGGAGACTGTATTCCAGCTATTAGCCAAGGAACTCGAAATTGCCAAGCTCGACGAGGCCCGCGAAGGATCGATTGTTCAGGTGGTAGATGCGGCCGTGCCTCCAGATCGGAAATCGTCTCCGCATCGCTTGTTAATAGTTTTGATTGCGGCAGTTGCGGCCTTCATTGTCGCGACATTCTGGGTGTGGCTGCGGCATCGGCTGGTAATCGCTTTCGAGTTGCCCGAAAATCGACAGCGCGTGCTGACGATTAGCAGCCTGTGGAAACCTAAACCTAAGGCAGCTTGAGAGTTTCCTCTTCCGAGGGCTCAACTCTCCAAATGAGAGGTCTTAAAACCGTATCGCTCAATGGCATAGCTGGCTACCGGCGGCTTGTAATCCGCATCCAAACCAATCTCGATAAAGTGCAATTATGCGTGTTCTATTTTTGAATCCCCCGTTTCACCCTCGGTATTCGCGGGAACAACGCAGTCCCGCAGTGACCAAGAGTGGAACCCTGTATTACCCCAAGTGGCTGGCCCACGCCGCTGCGGTCGCAATCAAGCATGGCCACGATGTGGACTTGGTAGATGCTCCGGCAGGGGGACACTCGGTCAAAGCGATAATCGACCGAATTGAAGCAAAGCAGATTCAGGCGGTCGTGTGCGACACCTCGACGCCGAGCATTCTGAACGATGTCCATGTCATCGATTGCCTGGTCGGGGCAAGACCTTCTCTGCATGTGCTGCTGGTGGGACGCCACGTTTCGGCGTTGCCGGAAGATACGCTTGCAATGTCGAGTTCACTCGAAGCGGTTGCAGTGCGCGAGTATGAATACACTGTTCGTGACTGGCTGGAAGCGAAAGCATGTGGCTCCGAACTCTCCAGCGTGGATGGCTTGGCATGGCGGGACCGGCGCACCAACGAGATCGTTACCAATAAGCAGCGGGAAGCAATCAAAAATCTCGATGAGCTGCCGTTCGTTGCGGAAGTTTACAAGCGGTTTCTGCACACGCCAGATTATTTTTACGGGCACTCGCTCTGGCCGCTGGTGGTCTTCGACACCAGCCGCGGATGCCCTTATCACTGCTCATTCTGCGTTTATCCGCAAACTTTCAGCGGGCACACCATGCGATATCGCTCAGTGGCGCACGTCGCCGATGAGTTCGATTTTATTGCGCGCGAAATGCCGGAAATTAAGACCGTGATGCTGGAAGACGATACCTTTATCGTCAACAAGCCGCGCACACTCGAACTGGCGAAGGAGTTGATCCGACGCGGCAATAAGCTTCCATTTGATGCGAACTGCCGGGCCGACATTGGGGCCGAAACTGAGCTTCTCTCAACCTTGCACAAAGCCGGCGCGCGTCTGTTCTGCGTGGGATTTGAAAGCGGTGACGTAGACGTCATCAAGGGAATGAAAAAGAACAATGATGATCGTCGCGATGTGAAGTATCACGACGAGGCGCTCCGCTTCGTTCGTCTCTGCCAGGAATCTGGGATTATGGTTCACGGTTGTTTCATGGTTGGAAACCTGAATGAAACTCCCGCAAGCATGGAAAAGACGCTCGCCTTTGCCAAGCGACTTAAACCTGATACCGCTCAGTTCTTCCCGATCATGGTGTATCCCGGAACAACCGCATATGAAGAGGCTAAGAAGAGGAAATACATTCAGATTGAAGACTGGAACGCGTGGCTGACAAAAGATGGCCTGCACAATAGCGTAGTTACACTCCCGAATATAACGCACGAACAATTGGTCAGTTTCTGCGACCGGGCGCGACGCAGTTTCTATCTCAGCCCTTCTTATCTTTCTTACAAACTGAAGCAGTCGCTAAGAGACAGGCGCGAAATGCAACGCAATTTAAAAGGGTTTATCACATTATCAAAGTATTTATTACGAGGAAGCCGCCATAACCAGAATACGGAACCGCGTCAACCCCGACGCTCTGGAGGCATCACGCAAGTAGTGAGTGCTCGCGGCGGTGATTGAGACGAAATCACGCCGCGAGCACTCACGGAACGCGACTTGAAGCATGACTTCGCAACTCCTATCCCAAAAACGCCAATCGCGAACTAACAACTCGGTTGAGGCGTCAATCATAATCCCGACCTTTAATAGTGCATTGCGCATTGGAAATTGCCTCGATGCCCTACTGCAGCATACCCAAGGGCGAGACGTTGAGATTCTCGTGGTCAATGACGGTTCCACAGACAATACGGGTGATGTAGTCAGACGATATTCGACCGTTCTGCTCATAAATCAGGCTAACGCCGGTCCGGCAGCCGCACGCAATCGCGGAGCAATGGAATGCAGTGGGCAAGTGCTGGTTTTTACGGACGACGATTGCATCGCGACACCGGGCTGGGTGGATTCCATGCTGGAGCCCTTCCAGCAGCCGGAAGTGGTCGGAGTCAAAGGAGCGTACTGCACTCGGCAAAAATCTTTGGTGGCGCGCTTCGTGCAGATCGAATACGAAGACCGCTATCGGCGAATGAATGCGGCTGATTCCATAGATTTCGTGGACACATATTCAGCCGCGTTCCGCCGTGATCGATTTTTTGAGATGAGTGGTTACGACACATCGTTTCCAGTAGCATGCGCCGAAGACATTGAGCTGTCGTATCGCATGTCAAATGCCGGTTGGAAGATGAAGTTCGCACCGGAAGCGATCGTTTACCACACTCACCCCGATACGCTTCGCACCTATCTCGCCAAAAAATATAAGTTTGCCTTCTGGCGCGTGGAGGCGGTGCGCAAAAACCCAGGGAAGGGAATCAAAGACAGTCACACCCCGCAATTGATGAAACTGCAACTTTTGTTCGCGCCCGCGTTGCTGGCCGCCTTGCTCCTGGATTTGGCGATCCGGCCGAATTTCCTGGTATCCATCTTGGTTGTGGGCTTGTTCTTGTTGAGCACATTGCCTTTCGCAATCCGTGCATTCACAAAAGATCCTATGGTTGGCTTACTCTCTCCGGCATTGCTCGCGGTGCGTGCGTGCGCGCAGCTGGTTGGAGTAGTTGGCGGCCTCACCCACGCTCTTTTGAGTCCCACCAAAATTCCGAGTAAGTCCCATGCCTGAAACAGCCATCCAGCCGGTCACTCAAGATTCGCCAAGTTTCGTATCCAAGCTGTCGCAAAATATTTTGGCGAGCCTAGTGCGGGTGTTTGTGGTTGCTCTCGTTGCTTTGGTCCTGCCCGCATTTCTCACCCACCATTTGCCCGTAACCACCTACGCCGCCTGGGTTCTTATCATTCAACTGGCCGCGTACGTTTCGTATCTGGATCTGGGGATACAGACCGGAGTTTCCAAGTTTGTGGCGGAATTCGATGCCCGCGGTGATATCGCCGGAGCCGGGCGACACGCCAGCGCTGGTTTCGCCCTGATGTTCTTTGCAGGTTCTTTAGGAGTGCTTCTCACCTGCGGGCTCGCACGGCAGGTCCCGCGCTTGTTCCGGAGCATGCCGAGCAATCTGTACCATGACGTTCGTGTAAGTGTACTGCTGGTTGGGGCCTCTCTATCCTTCGGGTTGGTGTGCGCTGTGTATTCGGCGGTGTTTTTAGGGCTCCAGCGTTATTGGATCCCGATGTCAATCACCATTTTCAATCGCGTCTCCTATGCTGCAATCGTCATTGCGATTGTCGCGTTGCGCGGCAGCCTGGAAGCAATGGGAACAGCCGTGGCCGCAGTGAACGTTGTAACCGGAGCATTACAGGTCCTGGCATGGAGAAAAAAAGCATCCCACATTCGCGTCTCGCTGAGGGCCGCTGATTCCCGGGTCCTTAAAAATGTGACTCGCTTTTGTTCTTTGCAATCGGTGTGGATGATGGCGATGTTATGCATCGCTGGACTCGATGTCACAATTGTTGGGCACTACGATTACCTACAAACTGCGTATTATTCGATTGCCACTCTGCCGGTTGCTTTCGTGCTGATGATCATGTCAGCGATGCTGAATCCGCTAATGCCGGCATCGTCTGCATTGAGCACCTATCGTTCGTCGGTCGAGATGGGCGACCTTGTGGCCAGGGTCACGCGCTACTCAACGTTGATACTCCTTTTGACGGGGCTGCCGCTCATCGTTTTCGGATATCCGATTCTGCGCCTGTGGGTTGGCGAGCAATATGCCCTGCACACCCTGCCGTACCTGCGAATTCTGGTGTTCGCGAACATTGTTCGTAATTTGTTTGCACCGTACGTCACCATGATTGTCGCGACGGACAATCAGTCGGCAGCAATCACAGCCGCTGTTTCCGAAGCGGTCGTGAATCTAGGCAGCAGCATCTATCTTGCCAGCCGGTTCGGGGCAATCGGAGTGGCGCTCGGGACCGTGCTCGGAGCGTTTGTCAGCATCGCGCTGCACTTTGGAATCACCATGCGTTTCACTTATCGAACGCTTGCGATCTCTCGTCTTCGGCTTTTCGGTAAAGGGATGTTGCGGCCTGCGATAATCGCGATTCCATCATTAGTGATGTTGCCGCTCTGTTGGTCTCCTGCACAAGCGCTTCGCGCTCCAATGATGTTGGTCTGGTGCATCAGTACGGTCTTTTGCGCGTGGTACGGCGGCCTGACCGTCAGTGACAGAAGTGATGCTATTCGTATTTGCCGAGATAAAGTTCTTGAACCTTTGATGTTGCGTGCAAGTGCAAACCCAGCGCGCCGGACAACATAACAAATGACTCTTTGGTCCGATTTCCTCAATCACGACAAGCGGATCATTCATAAATGGAAGCACTACTTCCCAATTTATGAACGCCACTTCAAAGAGTTCGTGTACAAGCCGGTCACCTTCATCGAAATCGGCTGCGGGCTCGGCGGATCACTGCAGATGTGGAAATCCTATTTTGGCCCCCACGCCCGAATCATAGGTATCGACATCAACCCGGAATGCAGGAAATTCGAAGAGGACCAAGTCGAAGTTTTTATCGGCCAGCAGCAGGACCATCAATTGTTGCAAGGTGTACTCGATAAAGTTGGAATACCCGATATTGTTCTAGACGACGGCAGTCACAAAATGAGTCATATCACCGAGACTTTTCAGTTCCTCTATCCGCAGATGTTAAAAAATGGCGTGTACATGGTCGAGGACCTGCATACCGCGTATTGGGATGAGTATGAAGGCGGATTGCGCAAGCCCTCAACATTCATCGAGTTATGTAAAAACCTGATCGATGAAATGAACGCCGACCACACCCGTGGCGCTCTGCCACAGACGGAATTTACCAGGACAACTGCGGGGATCCACTTTTATGACAGCATTGTTGTATTCGAGCGGGGTGCATATACAAGGAAGTTCGCATTTGAAGTCGGAGGACCGA
>DATNAF010000262.1:0-5626 GCA_035572845.1 Terriglobales bacterium | reverse complement strand
AAGGCCCCCCCCCCCGAGCAAGCGTCAAAGAACGCCACTTAGGTTTTATTTTTGCTCGTGGTAATCGCCTTGGCCGCATTGCAATGAGAGCCGATTTTCCCAGCGCGCGAAATTCCATCGCTGCCGCGCAAAATCTGGACTCGAAAAGCAATGTACCCTGGCGTGTACTTCTCATTTCTCTGAGTTGACCGCATCATGATGGTGATTACTGCTGCACTTGGCCAGCCGCCCACAAATTCGGCTCGTAAGAAGTAAAGGCCTGCTGTGAACCACAACCTTGCAATTGAGAGGCGCCACTCGCTCCGCCATAAGGTCAATACGCCGGCGTTTGCCAGTTTTGATGGTGTGACTGGCGGCATGATCCTTGATCTGAGCGAGGAGGGTATGTCCATGCAGACCATGACGCCGCTCGAAGAGCAAAGTCGCGTGCCGCTGCACATTTCTCTGGGCGAACCCGCGGTATATCTCGAAACAACGGGATACGTCGCATGGGCTGACGCGCTGGGCCGGGCGGGTGTGCGATTTTCCGATCTCCCCGATGCGTCGAGGACGCGATTACGCGAGTGGCTAACCAGTCATGCGTCTGAGCCGAGTTGGAAAGCTCCGCGATGGGTGGTGCGGGAACAGTCCGCTTATCGGGGCGGGGCCGACCGCAAAAATGGAAATGGAGTGGCGCTCAGCCTGGAAGCCCAGCCGGGAAACGGTCACAACGCAAATGGCCGTAACGGAAATGGTGCTGCATCGACCACCGTGCAGTATGAGTTCAAGTCGCTCGGCGGAGATCTGAATGCCGCGCTGACGCTGATCGTGAGCCGGGCGTGTTCGATCACTCGCGGGACCGGAGCGGCGGTCGCGCTCAGTAGCGAAGCTGGCATGATTTGCCGAGCAGTGGCTGGGGACACAGTTCCTCCGATCGGAACGCAGGTGGATGTGACCAGAGGTTTCAGCGGTGAATGCATCCGGTTGGGGAAAACAATGCGCTCCGACGATTCAGAACTCGATGCGCGTGTCGATGCTCAAGCCTGCCGCCAGTTGGATATTCGTTCCATCCTCGCCGCCCCCGTACTTTATGAAAGAGATATTGTCGGCTTGCTGGAAGTGTTTTCGACCGAGCCCTGCGCCTTCGACGAAGGCGACGTAGCGGTGGCGGAGCGGCTGGCGCAGACTGTAGTGCTTACGTTAAGTCGGGCGGATGCGCTGCAGCGGCAATGATTTCGAGGTTGCTGTCGCCAATCGGGCTAGGACTAGGCCGTATGTGCTTAGCAGTAAATTGACGTACGCGAAAGAGTATTGCCATTTTTCGTTTAAATATCGATCTTCAGTGCTGCCGGCTTAAGAAAGCCTTCAGTTCGTCAATGACGTCTTCTTCATTACTGATAAAGATGTAGTGATCTGCTCCCGGTATATCCACCAGACGAGCGCCCCCAGGTGCCGTAACAAGATTTCTATTCCATCGATTGATGTAGGCCAACGTAGCATCCTCAAAGGCATCAATGGCAGCGCGTTCTTGTTGATTCTTTGGCTGCGCAGGCAACTTCGCTGGGTACAGAGGATTGTGATGCGGTGATTGAATACAAGTGTAAGGTGTAGTGATTTTCTCTGAGCACGACCAAGTAAAGATCGCCAGAATGGGTACGTGAATTTTGGAATAATCCCGCTTTTGTGCTCCATTACCAATTGCTTCGTGAATAGCTTCGGTGGACGCGTTGTAATCGCCAACGGACCCGTCTCGATTCATTTCATACATGTTTCGCAACTCGGATTCGGGAAATGGAGCCTTGCCGTTCCGCATCTGCCAGTCACGATAGGCTTGAAAGGAAGTGCGATCTGATGCAGGAGGTTCGGGGTCACTCTTTCGTGCATCCGGCAATTTCTCAAAGAGTTGCATATAAGCTGGACTACTCGCTGGAAAATCGGAGGGATCAGCGGCTGCTTCTAGGTAGACGAGGGCGGCCACACGATCAGCATGGTCTGATGCTAACCGGGTCAGTTCTTCCCCAGCCATCGAATGTCCCACGAGAACAGGTTTTTTTAATTTCAGCTCGTCTAGAACGCGAAGAACATCTCGGGCCAAGCGCTGTTCCGTGTAGCCCGAATCAGGTCGGCTGGAAGCTCCGAATCCACGTCGAGTGATCGCATATGGGTGGCAAAAACTTGTAAGTTTTGGGGCGAAGTCGTCATAAACGTGCGCTGTGTTTCCTGACCCTGTCAGCAGCACGACAGCAGGACCAGTTCCCGCCCAATCGAGGACCTCCAGGCGAATTCCCGACTCTACCGTTATGAAACGTATCCTGTGTGAGGACGGATCACGCCAAGCTCGCTGCTGTCCAGCCAACGAAGTAGTAACGCACAACCCGAAGCTCAACAACAAAACAGGTATTCGCGAAAGATTCATGACGTCTCCGAGGTCGCGCGAGTAAAAGCATAAACCAGCACAACTGTTATCAGGGTGCTGTTATTTTCCGAATTGCCGACCACACATCAGAGCCTGCGGCATGCAGTCAGCCGAACTCGTGCGAATACTAATACTCCTATCCATGTTGCAAGTTTCGAGGGTAAAATGGCGACGAAAATGCCTCGAATTCTGGTATTGCCATAGGAGTGCGGCAGGTATAGCGTTTTGGAGATCAGTCCCACATTATCTACCCTTATCGCTGCCGCCGAGCATGGAGACAAGGCGGCTGCGGACGCGCTGTTTAGCGCACTCTATTCCGAATTGCGCCGGCTCGCGAAGTACGAATTGGGTCGGCACGGCGCGCCGATGAGCCTAAGCGCCACAACACTCTTACACCAGGCATACATTGAGATGGCCGGAAATAACGGGACCTCGTTCGCGGACCGCAAGCGATTCATGGGCTATGCCGCTCGCGTTATGCGCGGTTTGATTATCGATCACGCTCGCAGTCGCTCTGCTCAAAAACGGGGTGGCCAATTTGAGATTACGTCGCTCGGGGCCGAAATCGAGAATGCGGTAGATGAGCATAAACTGGTGCAAATCAGTCAAGGATTAGACGAATTGGCGAAGGTGGACGCAGCACTCGCAGAGATCGTCGACTTGAAATTCTTTTGCGGCTTTTCGTTTGCCGAGATCGCCGCCATGAGAGACATCAGCGAACGAACCGTACAGCGTCAATGGGAGAAGGCGCGCATCTATCTCCATCGCAGTATTCGCGCAGATTTGGAAATGTAGAAACCATGCCAGCACTTAGCCCTGATCAATGGCAGAAAATCAGCCCCTACCTGGACCACGCGCTCTCTCTTTCAGGAGAGGAACGCACACACTGGTTAGCGGATTTCCGGTCGACGAGTTCCGACTTGTGCGGTCTCCTCGATAAGTTGCTCGAGGAACACCATGTTCTCTCTCAGGAACATTTTTTAGAAGACCAACCGCCGCGACCCACCGGCGAGGAACCCTTAAATGGAGAGAGCCTGGGACCCTACAAGCTGCTTTCGCGGGTCGGCGAGGGCGGAATGGGAAGCGTTTCGCTTGCTGAACGGAATGATGGCCGATTCGAACGGCAGGTGGCGATCAAGTTTCTACGTTTCGCGATGTCGTCTTCAGCTGCGGCTGAGAGATTTAAGCGGGAAGGTAGAATTCTCGGCCAACTCGCACATCCTCATATTGCGGAACTGATTGACGCCGGCGTGACCCCGAAAGGCGAACCTTATCTGGTTCTTGAGTATGTGAAGGGAAAGCAGATCGATGAATACTGCGATGAGCATGCTCTGGGAGTGGAAGCACGAATCGAACTTTTTCTGGGTATCCTCGGAGCTGTTGGGCACGCACATGCGAATCTAGTCGTTCATCGTGACATTAAACCTTCCAACGTTCTGGTCAGTGCCGATGGAGATGTAAAACTCCTGGACTTCGGCATTGCCAAGCTCCTTGCGGATGATGCAAGCAGCGCGGAGGCTACCCTGCTGACGCTTGAAGCTGGAGCCGGCATGACTCCTCAATTTGCCGCACCAGAACAGCTGACAGGAGGTGCGATCACAACTGCAACGGATGTCTATGCGCTGGGCACGCTGCTGTACTTGCTTCTGACTGGGCAACACCCGGCAGGTCCTGGCCCGCATTCTCCGGCGGATATTGTGAAAGCCATCACCGAAACTGAGGTCCGTCTCCCGTCGCAAGCCGTTGGATTGGCGAACAATACCTCTGGAAACTTTGGCATCACATCCGAAAAGCTGCACGGGAAATTACGGGGTGACCTGGACACAATTATCACTAAGAGCCTAAAGAAGAAACCGGATGAACGCTACGGCTCAGTTGTGGCACTGGGTGAGGATCTTCGGCGCTACCTCAAGCACGAACCAATCAGCGCCCGCCCCGACAAGATTGGTTATCGCCTGCAGAAATATGTTCGGCGTCACCGAGTAGGTGTGGCAGCCGCGGCGGCGATGCTGCTGCTTCTCTCTGGATTTGCCGCTATACAAGCGGTACAACTGCACCGGATTACGCGCGAGCGTGACCGGGCTGACCGCATCGCACAATTCATGACCGGCATCTTTAAAGTGGCTGATCCAGGGCAAAAGTTGGGCAATACTGTCAGTGCTCGCGACGTTCTGGACAAAGCCGCGCATGACATTGACACCGGTCTTGCGCGTGATCCCGAACTCCAGGCACAGCTGCTGTATGTCATGGCCATGGCCTACAACAACCTTGGCCTTTACTCGCGCGCACAAGCGCTCATGGAACGCAGTGTTCAGGTTTCCACTTCGGCGTTTGGACCAGAAAATATTCAAACTCTACGGAGCAGGCAAAAATTGGCGTGGACCCTCTTTCAGCAGGGCCGATTTTCCGAAGCGGAATCGCAACAGCGCAGCTTGATCAATCTAGAACGGCGCGTGTTCGGCTCCCAACACAAGGAAACCGTTGGAACCATGGGTGATTTAGCCACGACCCTCAGCGAGGAGCGGAGGCTCCCCGAGGCCGAAAAACTTCAGCGTGATGTCCTGGAGATCCAAACGCATGTGCTCGGCCCCGAAGCGCACTTCACCCTGGCCTCGAGGGACAATCTCGCCGTTACGCTCCTTTATGAAGGCAGGCTGGAAGAGGCGGACAAACTTGAGAAGCAAACTTTGGAGATTCAGCGTCGCGTGTATGGCCCGCAAAATCTGACTACAATCCATTACATGATGAACGAGGACGCAATTAAAATCGAAATGGGATCTCTCGACGAAGGCGAGAAAATGTCTTTGGAATTGCTCGATCTGGAACGTCGCCTCATCGGTCCAGATAGTCCCGAGGCCGCCGACACCACTTATAACCTCGCGAGTATTAAGGCGCGACAGGGAAAAAATGACGAAGCGTTGTCGCTTCTCCGCCACGCCATAGATCACGGATTGCTACCGCGCGAAGCCGTTAAACTTGGTGAGGACCCGGACCTGAAAGCGTTGCACAATGATCGCCGGTTCAATGCACTGATCGCTTATGCCCGGCAGATGGGCTCCTCCAAAGCTCAACACTAATACAGTCACTGGGCGGATGTGCGAGCCTCGCCTGGAGGCACTTGTCTGGATATGAAATTCTTCTCGAGGTTGCGCTAACCGCTGCTCCGCCTTTTGCGATCGCGGGACCTGCCTAAATATTTTCTGGACAGGAATGTCGTCTTTTACCAGCCGT
>DATNAF010000261.1:0-17598 GCA_035572845.1 Terriglobales bacterium | reverse complement strand
ACGTGGACGGCCGGCGAATTGTTTACTACCGAGAACCTGGGCTTTGGGACCTATCAATGGATTGTTGAGGGCAACGTATACGACATGGATCCTACGACGGTGCTCGGGTTGTTCACCTACGGGCCCACTCATCACATTGGCACGGATGCGGAAGACGAGATCGATATCGAGTTTTCGCAATGGAATAAAACCTGTCAGCCGTGCAATGCCGACTTTACCGTTTACCCCGCGACGGGGCATCGCAAGCCCAAGGGAGTTTCGGCGTGGGAGGACAACTTTCACGTCAGCGGCGGAACTCTGACTACCGCGAGAATGGAGTGGTTCCCGGACCACATTGTATTCACGCTGATGAATGGGGCCCAGCCCATAGGAACAGTTGCCGAGGTGATCAAAGGCGAGACCTACACCTCAGACGCGACCAACATTCCGCAGACTGCTGCGCCGGTGGGAATCAATCTGTGGTGCTTCAAGCAAACGCCGGCACAGGACCAGTCGGTCGTGATTCGTAAGTTTGATTTTGTTGCGCATTGAATGCTTCCCTGTTAGCCATCCAATGTGAGGTCTGCTAAACTGTGCGGCCATGAAACGTACTCTGGTTCGAACGCTGGCAGTAATTATCTTTCTTGCGAGCGCTGCGCTGGCGCAGGACGTCATTCCCTTGTATTCGGGCCCGGCGCCCGGTTCTCCAGCGGCCGATTATCAGGAGAAAGAGTATTTCTCGAAACCCTGGAATACCGAAGTGGTCGCGAACGTCACCCGGCCCAGCCTGCTGGTGTTCAAGCCAACCGGGGGCACGCCCAGCAACAGCGCGGCGGTGATTTGCCCAGGCGGCGGGTTCATGGCGCTCTCGATCGAAAGTGAAGGAATCGAAGTGGCGAAATGGCTTGCGGCTCGCGGGATGACCACCTTCGTTTTGAAATACCGGCTGGCGCATACCGGCGAGGATGCTACGCAGGAGTTCACAACTCTGTTTCAGGACCACCAGAAATTCAGGGAAACGATTGACCCTGTCATACCTCTATCGATCGCTGATGGACTGGCGGCGGTGGCTTATGTGCGAAAACACGCTGCGGAGTGGGGCTTTTCACCCGACCGCGTAGGCGTAATCGGATTTTCTGCGGGCGGCTCGCTCGCGGCAGCAGCCGCACTGCGCTATCAGCCAGATGGGCGACCGGCATTTGCCGCGCCGATCTATCCTGCTACGGGTTTGTTCAGGGGCGATGCGGTTCCGGGGGACGCGCCGCCGATGTTTATCGCGGCCGCGACTGACGACAATCTTGGCCTGGCGCCAGACAGCATCTCGCTTTACGAAAAATGGACAGGGGCGCATAAATCAGTTGAGCTGCACATGTACGCTGTGGGCGGCCACGGCTTTGGGATGCGGAAGCACGGGCATCCTTCTGACACGTGGATTGATCGCCTGGGCGACTGGCTGGAGGCGGAGGGATTCTTGAAGAAGTGATTTGGATCCGATTCGAGTATCCGGCAAACGCGTGTCTCGCTTCGATTTCGTATACCGGTCAGTCTGACTTTTGCCGGCTGGCGGGCGGGATGATTCCATTCATCCTCAGATATTCGACCATCTGTCCGTAGTGGTCGTAGGCGTGCTCGACCGCAAATTGCGCCAATCGGAGGCGTGTCGATTTGCTGCCTTCCGGCGATTGCAAAAAATTTTCCGTCGTAAGCGTAGCTGCCCCTCGGTGGCCTAAAGCAAAAGAACCTTTCAGGAACTGAATGATCTCAGCTTTCGTCTTCAGGTTTTCAGGACCATTGCCGCCAAGAAAATCTTTTGGAAAGTTCTCGCCGGTGAGGGGCCGCCAGATTGCATAATTGGAAGCGGCGATGTGCTTGACCTCCAGGGCAAAGGTCCGCACTCCTTTGTAGTCGCCAGTTGAGACATTCAGGCTCTCGGGAGAGAAATCGAACTTCTCCTTCGGCATTGCCTCCGCCACTTCCACGATTTGCGTTTCCGCATTCGTGATCTCGCGATCCACTACTGCCGCTATGCTGGCGTCGGGTTGCGGCTGGGCCGGGGGCGGCGCATTTTCGGTACTTGCCACACGCGTCTGGTCGGTGATCCAGTTCACTTCCCAGGTCTTGCCGCCGTCTGCGGAGAATGACTGTTCAAAGTGCGGCATGCTTGAATCAGTTTTGGACCAGAGGAAGCGCTCAAGGATTGCTTTTCCATCCAATGTGTCCATGGCGTCGAACTGGCCAATGCCATTGTTGAATTGGCCGACCTGTGGTGGTTCCATGGTGCCGTTCTTGCTGTTGGCCCAATAAAGACTCCACTGGTGAGTTTTAGGGTTGTAGAGACGCACGGTCATGCCTTCGATGTGGCCTCCCGCACCGTCAGTTTCAAACTCTTCTACTTGAGAGCGTCCGTCCCAAACCTTGCGGGTGACGCTTGTACCGTCGAATTCCACCCATTTGTCCGAACCGGTGAGCGGATTCAACCTGCGCTTTAGGTGGATTTTCCAGCTACCGAGTTCAAAATCGAAATCATGTTGCCCGTCGCGCTCTTTACCGACGGCTGCTACCGCTGCTCCTGAATCGGTTTGCGCAGCCGCGGGCAGCATTGACGCGGCCGAAAGCACAACGGCGGCGAAGGACATTGAAATGCTTTTTGCAAGTTTCATATTCATCTTCCTCTTCAGCAGATCGTGGTGCATACTGATTGTTGTTAAGGTCATTGCGTGATATATCGAAGTGTGATATATCATAATGCGATATGCGAGTCAAGGACAACAATTCGGAAACTGACCGCCCGCTTTCGTCCGCCGCGCTTCATATTCTTCTTGCGCTGGCTGAATCCGACCTGCACGGATACGGAATCATGCAGTCGGTGAAGCGGCAGTCTGAAGGCACATTCAAGCTGGGACCTGGGACTCTTTACGCGAATTTGGACCGGCTGCTGGCTAGCGATCTGGTGGGCGAAACTGAGCGTAAACTGAAGGACGGCGAGAGCAGGCGCGAATACTCTTTAACCTCCAGCGGCGAACGGGTACTGCGGCTTGAGGTTCGGCGATTACGGCAGGTCGTCAATGTGGCGCGAACACGCCTGGGTAAGTTGGATGAGAGGGGAGCATGAGTATCCGCAAGTGCTTCTTATACGCTTACCGCGCGCTGCTCGTGTTTTACCCTCCTTCATTCAGAAGACGGTTTGCGCCCGAGATGCTGGAGTTGGCAGCGGCGGCTGAGATCGATGAATGGCCGCTGATCTTCGGTGATACGAGCGTTGGCGTGGTGCGTTGCTGGCTGGAAGGCACGCATTCGACCGCGACCATGGCCGAACCCAACGCTTATGTGCCGATCAGAGAATCACCCATCAGAGCGTCGGTGTTCATTTCTGGTTTGGTTTTATCGATTGCGCTTGTCGCGGGGTGGTCGTATGTCAATTCTCAATGGCCGCCGCCTTGCCCGAACGGTGTTCACGTTGTTACTCGAGTGGTGGATCCAGCTAGAGTGGTCGTGGCAAATGCGGGAACAGGCCAACCGGTGCGGGACGCGCATAAAATCTCACAGCGGTAGCATTACCCTACATTCAGAGGCAACGGCCTGAGACAGGCGTCAGTTAAGAACTTCGGTTTGTGAAGGTTAGGTGGTTGCACTTCTGATCCAGCAGCTTCCAACAGCAGCAGCCTTTCTGCCATCCAAATATTAAGATATGCTTGAAACCATGTACGTGAGATGTACCCATTGCGGGTACGACAATAGCCCTGAATATCGCTTCTGCGGAATGTGTGGGGCATCGCTGGCGCATCCGCCAGTAGTTGAGCCCACGCCTGCAAAAGAGATTGCCCGGGCGCCGAAGAGCGGTAATGGGCAGACGGACAATGTTCACGGCCCGTCATTCCTCGGGCTCGCGGAAGATCCTAAAGTTGAATTTCATTATCTGTATGAAGACGAGCAGCCGAAGAGCCATGTGGGTTTGATCATATTGTTGTTTATTGCTTTCGGGGCGGCCGGGTTTGCAGGCTGGCAATGGAGGCACAACGGATTTCCTTTTAACCGGATGGCTGGTGGTCAGCAGGCCTCGGCGTCGCCGTCGGAAGTTGCGCCAGCTTCAAACGCGGACCAGCAAACTCACATTGATAAACCAATGACCGGAGCGGGAGAGGTGCTGCCCACGCAACCGGACCAGAACGCGCAAAATCAAACGCCGGGCAAGCCGACTGAGACAGATATTCCGCCGGCGAATGGCGCGGCGCCTCAGAATTCGAATGCGCAGCCGCCGCAGCAGAACCAAGCGCCACAGCAGAATGCTGCGGCAGCTCCTGCTAAGAATGACAATGCCGCTGAGAAGCAGAACGCCGCGCCGACTGATGAGAATGCAACCGAAGAGGCGAATGCGACTCCGCCGCCCGGGGTAGCCAAGGCTTCTCGGGTAGCTAAGGAACCGGCGCGAACGCGTGCGCCGAAGCCTACTCCTTCACGTCAGGCTGGGGTTGCGGCCGCAGGCAGCTCGCCGGACGCCGATCTCGAACTGGCCGGCGAAAAATATCTTTATGGAAATGGCGTGCCGCAAAATTGTGCGCGAGCTGAGAGCAGTTTGCGCACGGCGGCTATGCATGGAAATTCTAAAGCCGAGACTGTGCTTGGCACCATGTATGCCACCGGTCATTGCGTTGGGCGCGATCTGCCTTCTGCGTATCGATGGTTTGCGCGAGCGCTGCACGAGGAGCCACAGAACAGCCGCATTTCAGCGGACCTGCAGGTTTTGTGGCGGCAGATGACGCCGCAGGAAAAACAGCTGGCTACTAACCGCGGCCAGTAGTTTCAGCCGAGAGTCAGCTTCCCACTTTGTTTGCTATCCACTCGCCCACTTCTTTTGTTCCCATAGTTCCGGCGACATCCTGCGTAGTCTTTTTTTGGCGAACAGCCTCGAGCACCGCGGCTTCGATCTTTTGCGCTGCTTCAGCGAATCCCAGGTGAGAGAGCATCATCGCTGAGGTGAGAATTGCTCCAATGGGATTGGCAATATTGTTCCCAGCGAGTGGAGGCGCGGAGCCGTGGACGGGCTCGAACATCGACGTCTTTCCGGGATGAATGTTGCCGCTGGCCGCCATGCCGAGGCCTCCCTGCAACGCGGCGGCAACGTCGGTGATGATGTCGCCAAACATATTATTGGTGGCGATCACATCGAACGGGCGCGGATCGCGGACCAACTGCATGCAGAGCGCGTCCACGTACATGTGCTCGGATTTGATTTGCGGATATTCGGCGCGGACAGTTTTGAATACGCGCTGCCACAGGCCTCCGGCGTGGGTCATGGCATTGGATTTGTCGCACATGAGTACGCGGGTGCGCGGGCTGCCGTCAGCTTTTTTGTTGTGTGCGGCAAATTCAAATGCGTAACGGATAATTCGCTCGACGCCTTTGCGGGTGTTGATGTCTTCCTGAACCGCAACTTCGTCGGCAGTTCCCTGCTTGAATACGCCGCCTGAATCGCCGTAAACGCCTTCGGTATTTTCGCGGAAGACTACGAAGTCTACGTCTTTGGGTTCGATTCCTTTTAGCGGACAGAGTGTCGCATCGAGCAGACGAACCGGACGGATGTTGGCGTAGAGGTCCATTTTGAAGCGCATGCCTAGCAGAATTTCTTTGGCGTGAATGTTCGAGGGCACGCGGGGATCGCCGAACGCGCCAACCAAGATGGCATCGAAATCGCGGTCCAGCATCGCGAAACCGTCCGCAGGGACCGTGGTGGCATCTTTAAGGTAACGGTCGGCACCCCAATCGAAGTAGGTTAAGTCGAGTGGCGCGCCGGAGGCTTCTAGGACCTTGACTGCTTGAGGGATGACTTCTTTGCCGATTCCATCGCCGGGGATGATTGCGATCTTTTTCTTCGGGGGCACGGGAGGAAGATAGCAGAAATTGATGCGACCACAAACATCAGGGCTAAAGCCCTGCTTGGACAGCCGAGGGCGGCTGTCCGCACGTGATTTGTTCACGCGAATGCGACCAGGATTGCTTCGCTATAATCAATATGAAGATGCAGGTTCTTGCACAACAAGATCAGAACGTCTCGGGCTCAAGCGACAGGCGCACCGAGTTGACCGCCTTGATCGGCGCGTGCGGGATTTACCGGCCGCAGCGCACTTTGCTTTCGCTGACGGGACGCGATCGGACCCGCTGGCTGAATGGCATGGTCAGCAATAATATCCGTGATTTGGCCGCGGGCAATGGAGTTTATGCGTTTGTGCTCACCCCGCAGGGTCATATTCAAGCTGACGCATACGCGTTCAATCGCGGAGAGAGCCTGACGGTAGAAACTGATCGCGCGCAGGCAGAGAAGCTGCTGGGGATTTTTCGCAAATACATCATTATGGATAAGGTGGAGATCGAGGATCTGAGCGAAAAGGTCTCCGTGATCGGAATCGCCGGCCCGCAGTTCCCAGAGGCGGTGGCGTCCTTAGGGTTGGGTAAAGACCTTGGCACCCTGCAACTGGCGGACGTGAACTGGAATGGAATCACCGTTACATTGGTGCGCGGCGATAATCCTGGGTTTCCAAATTACGAATTGTGGGTTCCGGCTGAGCAGGCCGAGTCGATCTGGAATGCGTTGCTGCAAGCTGGCGCGGTTGAGATCCACGAACAAACGTTAGAGACATTCCGGATTTTGTGCGGGATCCCAAAAGTTGGCCAGGACACTCGCGAGAAAACGCTTCCGCAGGAGACCGGGCAAGAGCGCGCGTTAAATTTCAACAAAGGCTGCTACATCGGACAGGAAATTGTAGAGCGCATCCGGGCGCGGGGTGCCGTTCATCGAGCGTTCGTCGGATTTGAGATCGAAGGGCGCGTTCCAGCTGCGGGCACGAAAGTTCAAAGTGACGGCAAAGAAGTGGGTGAAATCACCAGCATTGCCGCCGAACCGTTCAAAGGAAAGCGGCTAGCGCTCGGCTATCTGCGAAGAGAATTTCTGACGACCGATCAAAAATTGATTGCGGGCGAGGCCGAAGTGAAAGCGGTGACTCTTCCGTTTTCCGGTCTATTTTAAAAGGAACATTGTCGGACGATGGTGTCCGATACACGCGAGCATACTATGGCAGAGAGAAAACAAGAGACATTCACCGTAACCGACCGGCGGCTTTTTACGGCCGATGGAGAGTTGCGTAAAGACGCACCGGAAGAGCAGGAACACTCCGCAGCGGTCCAACCAACATCATCCAAACCGCCAGAACCGGCGTCGAGCCCAAGTCCGGAAAATTCGGAGTTGCAGGGTCCCAGTGCCGCGGAGCAACACGAGCAAGCGCAGGCCTACGAGAAATCTTCGGCGGAGATGGACCGGCAAGCTGAGGCGAGCGGGATTTCCGCGAAGGACATGGAGATTACCTTCGAGCGCTTCCTGGCTTCGCTCTACATGACGGGAATGATGCAGCTCGGGCTTATGCATGAACAAGGAATGCCGCCGCAGGTTGATCTGATGGGCGCGCGACAAACTATCGACACGCTGGCGCTCCTTAAAGATAAGACAAAGGGCAATCTCAGTTCGAAAGAAGAGGGTCTTTTGCAGAATGCGCTTTACGAGACGCGAATGGCGTATGTAGAAGTGACCAACGCCATCGCTAAAAATGCGCAGCAGGTCCCTGCCGCAAAATGAAAGCGACGCTGACCGTACTGGGCAGCGGAACGTCGATGGGCGTGCCCACGATTGGATGCGATTGCCTGGTTTGCCATTCTTCCGATCCTCGCGATAAGAGGACCCGTCCGTCGGTACTCATTGAATACAACGGCCGGTCCGTAATCATTGACACCACGCCGGATTTTCGCGAGCAGGCGATTCGCGAGAACATACGCACGCTCGATGCGGTGCTCTATACCCATACTCATGCAGATCATCTTTTAGGTATCGATGATTTGCGCCCACTGAGTTTTCTGCACAAACCCAATCGAATGCCGCTATATGCGCATCCTGAGGCGGCGGAATTTATCCGCAATATGTTTGGGTACATCTTCAATGCAAATTACAAATTCGGCGGATTGCCGCATGTCGAGTTGAAGCCAATCGATGGAGCGGTGGAGTTGTTCGGGGCGCGATTCGAGCCGATCGTGCTGATTCACGGCGAGGCGGAGATTTATGGCTTTCGTTTTGGATCGGCGGCTTACCTCACTGATCACAGCGTGATTCCTGAAAGCTCGCTGGCTAAGCTTCAGGGACTCGATGTGCTGTTTCTGGACGCATTGCGTTACAAGCCTCACCCGACACATTCGACAGTTGAGAACTCTCTGCAGACAGTGGAGCGGCTGAAACCGCGGCGTGCTTTTTTTACGCACATTTGTCATGACTTGCCGCATGAAGAGACAAATGCGAATCTGCCGGAGAATGTGAAGCTTTCGTATGACGGGATGAAGTTGGAGTTCGAGATTTGAAGAAAGCTTTTAACCGCAGAGAACGCTGAGAAAACCCGCAAAGAACGCAGAGAGAGTCTGCGCGGTAACGGGTGAAGTTGAGTTCGAGTTCGAGGTCGAGTTTGAGTTTGGACAGCCGAGGGCGGCTGTCGCTACATGGTTTTGTCCAATGCAGATTTTTCATAAGCTCGATGAAATTCCGGCTGACTTCGGGCCTTCGCTGGTCAGCGTGGGAAATTTTGACGGCGTGCACCGGGCACATGTTCGGGTGCTGAACGAGATTGTGGCTCGATCCAGGCAGAGACATGCTCGATCAGTCGCGGTGACTTTCGATCCTCACCCGATGCGAATTCTGCGGCCGGATGCGGGCCTCAAGCTTTTGACGCCCGAACCCGAGAAGATTCGGTTGCTGGAAGAAACCGGAATCGATGCCATGGTTGTGATCCCCTTCTCGCGTGATCTTTCGCTGATGAGCCCGCGCGAATTTGTGAAATTGATTCTTTGCGATCGGTTGCATGCAGTTGAGGTCCATGAAGGGTATAACTTTCGATTCGGGCATAAGGCCGCAGGGGACGTCACTTTGCTCACCCAGTTGGGTGCGGAGTGCGGCTTCGAGGTAATTACTTATCCGGAATTGCGGCTGCGTGGCGAAACAGTATCGAGCACTCGCATCCGGCAACTGATTCAGGCGGGAGATATTCGCCGAGCGCGATTTTTACTGGGGCGCCCATTCAGCATTCAATCAACCGCCGGGCGAGGGCGCGGGTATGGTTCGAAATACACGGTGCCTACCATTAACTTAAGCCGCTACGAAGAATTGGCGCCGCGCGATGGGGTCTACATCACGCAAACTCGCGTGGCTGCAGAATGCTTCAATTCAGTCACCAACGTTGGGAATCGGCCGACGTTCGGCAGCGATTCGTTTGCCATTGAAAGCCACCTGCTGAACTTTCATCCATTGGAAATTACGGCGGATAGTGAAATCGAAATTTCGTTCCTATCGCGAGTGCGGGATGAAATAAAGTTCGGCTCGGTTGAAGAGTTGCGGCAGCAGATCCAACGTGATGTGGCGAGGGCCGAACGCTATTTCAGGTTGATGGGAAGAAAAGAACTTGCCGCAGATTGTTGAATTCTAGTGAGGCAGGTAACCTTCTTCCATAGGAACTTTTCCATCCACACGAACGATTGTCACGTGATCAGTAACCGACCGAACGTCGACTAATCCAATCGCACCAGGCGTGTTCTCCACGTAATTCAAGACGTCCTCATCGGAATCTACGAACGTCAGAGAATCTTTGTGCGCGGATATCCAATCGTGCCATTGGTGGGGTGACATTTTGTTCAACCGCTGCAAGGTGATGGCCTCGCCGTTAGATGCCCTATGCAACACCACCTGAATGCTTTGGCCATCGGTCCATTTCTTAGTCTCAACCAGAAATATCTTGCTCAATTGCGCGGAAGATACAGCGCTAACACCGTTCTGTTTTGAGACCACGACCGCCATGTGATGCGCGAAGCATGGAGCCACCGAGATAATCGCAAATAGAACGACGGCAGCATTGCGAGAACGTGTCAGCTTCATGAATTCACTCCAAAAAATCAGGGTAGTTGAAGGGTAGCTTTCGACGCGAGATAACCAAAGTGCCTAGGCATGCGCCTTTTGTAAAAAATTTGTGAACAGACATCGATCAGTCGACCGGGCCGGCGATGGGGCGAGGATCGGGGCCAGATTTTTGGGCCAGCACAATCGCGCCCAGCACCATGGCGATGCCAATCGCCTGAATGAATCCGACGGCTTCTTTCAGAGCAATCGCTGCGATCAGAATGGCGAAGACCGGCTCCAGGCAACTGGCAATGATCGCTTTGGTCGGGACCAGGAGTTTGAGACCGGTGAAATAAAGAGTGAAGGGCAGCAGCATGGATAAAAAAGAAAAAACTGCGAGAAATATCCAGGCGCCGCCCGAATAGTGGGCCGCGATAATTTTGGCAGGCGGATTAATAATGATCCAGAAAAGCGAGGCGGCAAGTGTGGCATACAGTATGACCATCCAGCGGTCATATCGTTCGAGCAGATAATGTCCGGCGACGTTGTAGTAGGCAAATGAAAATGACGCGACCAGCGCGGCCGCAACCCCGATCACATCGAGTTGAATCCCGCCTCGGCGAAAGATGCCGATCACCAGGGCGATTCCGCCAATTGCAAGCAGAACGCTTCCCATCTTCGAGGCGGTCAGCCGCTCAGCTCCGCGAACCACCATATAAAGGAGCACCCACACTGGCGCCGTGTATTGAACGATGATCGCGGTTGCTACGTTGGTGCGTTGAATAGCGAGGTAGTAGAAGTAATTTGAGACTACGAGGCCAGCCAATCCCAGCAACGCGAGTTTGGCGAGGTCTCGCCATGGCACGCGCAGCGCGCTGATGCCACGCCGTGCGATCAGCCACACCGCTAAGGCAAGAAAGGAAAAGCCGGTCCGGCACTGCGAAAGAATAACCGGGTCAATACCGCGAACTTGTAAACTTGGCCACAATCTGCCGGTGAAAGCTGCGCGGCCCAATGTGGCGGAGAAGCCCCAGAAAAAAGTGGCAATACCGATATACAAAAATCCTCGCAATGAATTGCGAGTGTCAGGTTGAGGTTTTAAAGCTTTTGATCCAGTGGCCGGAGATGAGTCGACGGTTCCCGCCATTATTAATTTTTGTCCAACTGAATTTCGTAGGTAATGCGCGCGGTTTTGTTCAACATGGCGGCGACTGAGCAATACCTTTCTTCCGACAGGCGAACCGCATCTTCCACGGCTTTGCGGGCGACGTTTCCAGCAACCCGGTAATGCAGTTTGATGTCGGTGAATACGCGGGGCGGGTCGGCAGCCTTTTCCGCCTCGGCGCTGACTTCCACGGCGGTGAACGGCTCGCGTTTTTTCTGCAGGATGCTGACAACGTCAAAGGCGGTGCATCCGCAAAGCGCGATCAGCACAAGTTCCATGGGGCTATTACCGGCTTTGTTGTCTCCATCCAACAGCACGGAATGTCCGCCATTGCCGGTCCCGGCGAACTGCATTTGACCCGACCACTTTACTGTCGCTTGCATAGTCATCTCCGATTATCAGTGCTTGGTTCCGGGTGAATTAACACTCGAAATAGTTCTGGATCTTCCTGCTTGAAACGCGTCTCGAGCGCAGTAGAAACATCATGCACGCGCGACAGCGGCATGTCGTCAGGAAAGGTGCAATGGCAGGATATATAGACTCGGCCGTTCACGCGCTTTACCTCAATGTCATGGGTATCCAGGATGTCGGGGAACTCCTCCGAAACCGCCTTCAATCGTCCCTCGAGATGCGCGTCACGTTCGACCTGCTCACCCGCTTCGATGGTCGCGGGCTCACTTTCAATATGGGTAAGGATGGAAGCAATTTCCGGAATCTCCTGCCGAATCTCTGATTCCATCCTGCTGACTTGATCGTGAGCCTGCTTGAGCGGCAACTTCTCGTCCATTTCAAGGTGCTGTTCCACATGCAGACGCCCATCGAGATCCTGAACACTGACATCGTGGACATTCATATTGTGGCGAGTGGCAACGGCGCGCACGCGATCAAAAATGTTCTCGGCCGAAGCTGCTCGCGGAATCGGGTGGACCACGACGTCGGCATTCGGAAGCAGGCGGTGGACAGCGCTGGTGACCTCATCCGCAACCTGCCCAGATCGCTGGAAGGTGACGTTGCGCGCCAGGCCAATCGACACGTCGGCAAAATAACGATTTCCGGCTCGCCGGATGCGTACACGGTCGACCTCGAGCAAGCCTTCGACGCTTTCGAGAGCCTTCATGATCTTGTTGCGGGCACCGACCGGCGCGGCATCCAGCAGAGCGTCTATCGTACGGCGCGCAAGGCGGGTGCTGACGAACATAATTACAGCGGCCACGAACAGCGCAGCCACCGGATCGGCAGAAATCAGCCATTGCGTATGGGTACGGCGTCCGAGCACGACCAGCGCCAGCCCAAGTGCGACTACCCCACTCGACCAAATGTCGGTTGAAAAATGCAGCGCATCAGCTTGCAGCGCCTGACTGTCATATTTGGCGGCGATGGTTCCCAATGCGCGCGAACGCCAGAAGTCGACGGCCATTGAGAAAAACAAAGTCAGGAATGCCGCGGTGCTGGGCTCGATATCGACGTGGTGAAAAAATAGACGCTTAATGGCCTCGTAAACGATGACTACGCAAGTTACAAGCAGAAGGCCGGTCTCGATGAAAGCCGAAAAATTTTCGACCTTGCCGTGCCCGTATTGGTGATCGGCGTCGGCAGGCTTGTCAGAAACGCGCACAGAAAACAGGGTTATGGTCGCGGCAACCAGATCCAGAGCAGAGTGCGCGGCTTCAGACAAAATTCCCAGGCTGCCGGTCGTGATCCCTACAAATATTTTCAGACCGGTGATGGCCAAAGCAGCGAGTAGCGAATTGCCGGCAGCTTTGCGTTTCTCTGCCCGCATCGACTCTGAAGCTAACCCCGCTTGCGTGCCAGACATATGAGAATTATCGCTGTGCGGCAGAGTTCCGCCAAGTGATGGTGGGAAGGTTGATCTACTCAGGCCTGTGCTAGGATTCTCTATTACCCTTTCAAATTTTCCGGAGGTATCCTTTGAAAAGTGTTTCGCTCGGAGTCGTCTGTCTACTGCTGGCGACCACAGCCATAAGCCAGACTACGAAACCGGCTCCGACTCTAAAGCCGCGCCCTTCTGAATCGAATGAACTGATTCCGGGTTCTAATGTTGCGCCTGATGCCCCAGTGATCACGATCCAGGGTCTTTGCGAACGCCCGCCGAACAGCAACGCTACGCCGGTTGACTGCAACACTGTGATAACCCGCGCTGATTTCGAGAAATTGATTAACGCTGTGCAACCCAACATGCCCGCGGCCAGCCGAAAGCCATTTGCGACCCGTTATGTAACCATACTGCTGCTCTCTGAAAAGGCCCATGAAATGGGACTCGACAAGACCCCAGAGTTCGATGAGCAAATGTATATCGCGCGGTTGCAACTTCTCGCGCGGCAGGCTGCGGAAAAGATGCAACGCGATGCTGCCAACGTTCCGGAAAGCGAGATCAGCGATTATTACCAGCAGCACGCAAGTGAATACAAGAGCATCAGCTTCGAGCGAATTTTCATTCCCAAGCAGAAAGTCGAGACCGCAGGCAAGACGAATGAGCTCCATCCTGGCAAAGCAGACGAGGCGTCCGAAGCCCAATTGAAGGATGAAGCTGACAAACTGCGCGCCCGCGCGGCGGCTGGCGAGGATCCGACCAAGCTGCAACAGGAGGCCAACGATTTCGCCGGAAACAAGACCAAAGTTACCAACGTCAAAGTAGAAAATATGCGCAAGACCAGCATTCCACCAACCGACGCTTCGATTTTCGATCTGAAGGCGGGAGAGGTTTCACAGGTATTCAGCGATCCTACCGGCTACCGGATTTACAAGGTGACGGAAGTCAAAGATCTGCCGCTCGCCAGTGTGCATGATGAAATCTTGCATGCCATCCAGGGGCAAAACATGAAAAACGCGTTCGACTCGCTGCAGAACTCTGCGAAGACAACTTTTGATAACTCGTACTTCGTGACCCCTGCAGCGCCTTCGTTGCGGAACCCCGGTGAAGCTCCGGCGCCGCAAAGTACAACTCCACCTCCTGGAAAGAAATAAATGCCGGACGCGCTTCCGTGCGTATTGGTGACTGGAATCTCCGGACATCTTGGGCGGCGACTGCTGCCCATGCTGTCCGGGTTTCGAGTTGTTGGGGTCGACTTCCGTCCACCAAAAACTGACCTTCCGTTAAAGTTCGTGCAGATGGATTTCAGCCTGGAATCCTCTTGCCTGGAGATGATTCATTTGCTGCAGGAGGTGCGGCCAGTTGCGGTTGTGCACCTCGCGTTCGTGATGGATGCAGTGCGCACGGGGATTCTCGACCGCGACCGCATGTGGCAAGTAAACGTGGCGGGGACCGCGCGTGTGCTGGAAGCGGTAACCGAGGCCAATCGCGAATGGCCAATGGTTGAGAAATTCATTTTCATGAGCAGCGTTTCTGCTTATGGCCCGGGGCTCTCCACGCCCGTGAACGAAGAAGCTCCGCTGGCGGCCCATACTTACACATACGGAATCCACAAAATGGAAGCCGACCGCGTGGTGCAGCAACGCGCTCCGGCGCTGCGGGGATGCAGCGTTTACATTTTGCGGCCGCACATTTTCGCGGGCGCAAGTATCGACAACTATTTTATGGAAGCTTTCCGTGGCGTTCCTGGCGGAACCAGCAAACGCGCGGAACGAATGCGGCAGGAAGGCAAACGGCTGCCCTGCATGTTGCCATCAGGCGATCAATATTTAAAAAACCGCATTCAGTTCGTCCACATCGATGACGTGGCCAGGCTGGTGAAGTTCATCCTTGAGAAAAACGAACCTGAGGGACGACGGCTGACTATCCTGAATGTGGCGGGGCGGGGCGGACCACTGACCTACGAGCAATGCGTTCGCCTCGCCAATGCCAAACTGGTGCGCGTACCGACTGAACAATTATTCGCGCTGGTGCTGAAATTTTTGTGGAGGATCAAACTCTCAACTATCCCGCCGGACGTGACGCCGTATATGACCTCAGACACAGTTATGGACACTTCGCGGCTGACAGAGTTCCTGGGCACTGAGAATGGGACAGTTCTTCGTTTCTCCATTGCCGATGCGTTTGCGGAGTGCTTCCGACAGGGAGAAAAGTCCAAGACCGCGGCATTGAGATAGAACGTATTTACCTTTGCTTGCTTGTATGGCGACTGCTTCGTGCAAGATATTGCTGATCCAGTGCCTGACGTATGAGGGTCTTGATGACAGCCTGGCGGCTGATGTTTAACTCTTTAGCTGCCCGGTCCAATTCTTCTAACATGCCGGCCGCGAGATCAACATTCACTCGCTGGATTGGACCCATCATTTGACCACGGTTGGTGAAGAATCGCGACACATCCGTTCCTTGCTCTGCCAGACGCGCGATGGTCTCAATCCCAACGGGTTTTCGCTTACGTATGGTCTTCATA
Organism: Terriglobales bacterium; assembly: GCA_035572845.1. GTDB lineage: Bacteria > Acidobacteriota > Terriglobia > Terriglobales > Acidobacteriaceae > Gp1-AA145. The sequence continues at coordinate 2,180 of DATNAF010000261.1, read as the reverse complement.
GAGTTGCTGCTCCTCTTTGGTAGCCTTCCACAGAGTCACCAGGTGGTAGTACTCGCCTTTGTCGTCTTCTCGTATCTCAAAGATTACCGCGTACAATTCTTGCGCGACCCAACCTATGGCACGGTACTGTTCAGGCAAATCTGAGCGTTGATCCAAGTAGTAAGGATACGAAAACACTTCTTGGACTTCTTCGAAACCGATGCCTCTTTTTCGGTTGGCGCGCAAGCGTGTACTCTTGCGCTCATCAAAGTGAAATCGCATCGGATATAACTGTTATACCACATCGTGACAAGGTCGCGGACGATGTTATCGCTTTCCTCGGAATAACCCGGCGATTCCGAAGGTGTATGGTGTCCACGAACCATCGCGGAAGCCGGCAACTTTCATTCGAGAAAGTATTTCTGGCGGTGGGGGAAAGCGCTCGACTGATGCGGGAAGGTATGAATAGGCTCCGCGGTTACCGGAGATCAGCCTGCCGATGCGCGGCAGCACGGACTTAAAATAGACGTCGTAAACCTTACCCATAGTTCCTTGCGGCTCGCTGAATTCCAAAATGCCGCATTCACCGCCAGGGCGCAGCACGCGGAAGATCTCACGCAGACCGGCATCGTAATCGGCGAGATTTCGGAAGCCGAATGCTGAAGTGACTAAATCAAAGCTCTGGTCGGGAAATGGAAGTTGCAGCGCGTCAGCTTCGATCCACTTGATGCGACGTGGTTGAGAGTTCTTTTTCGAGGCCAGCACCAGCATGGTGTGTGAGAAGTCGGCGCCGGTAATTTCGGCTTGCGGAGCTTGCTTTTGCAAGGCCAGTGCCATGTCTCCAGTGCCGCAGCAGAGATCGAGTACCTTAACTCCGGGTTCTGCAAGAATATTTGCAAACTTCCGGGCGGTGCGCCGCCACCAAAGCTTGTCGATGTTGGCTGAAAGCAGGTGATTGAGCAGATCGTAACGAGGCGCTATCGCGGTAAACATTTCGCGTACAGCGCGGGCGGCGGAATCGCGATCGGAAGCGCCTGCTGGTGCGGCGCCGCGAACTGAAGTGGTTTGTTCCGCAAACTCGGGCTTGTCCGTCACTTCCCTATTCACGCGAAAGCCGCCGAATCTCTGCCAATGCGGAAACAACCGCCGTCTCGGGTACGCGACCAATGACTTCCACTTTGCCGATCTCTTTGGGCAGCACAAAATTCACCACGCCGGATTCGGTTTTCTTGTCGGAGCGAATCAGCGACATGGCTTTCGAAGCGGTTAGAGTCACATTCGGAAGCGGCCCCCAGGCGAGGCTGGCGTCGCGGACGCGGACGAAAGTTCCGTTATGTGAAAAGCGCATTTCGTCGGCAATCTTGGCCGCGGCAATCATTCCCCAGGCGACTGCTTCGCCATGTAAAAACTGGCGATAGGAAGTTGCTGTTTCGAGGGCATGGCCGAGGGTGTGTCCAAAATTCAGAACCCGCCTCACGCCACCTTCTTTTTCATCCGCAGAGACGACTTGCGCCTTGAGCTTGACCGATTGAGCAATCGTCCAGGTGAGCAGTTCCCGATCTTTGCGCAAAGATTTGATCGAACACTGTTCGAGGCGCGCAAACAATTCCGAATTGCCAATCACTCCGCACTTAAGGGCTTCGTACATTCCGGCGCGAAACTCGCGCTCGGGCAAAGTCGAAAGTGTAGCCGGATCGATGAGCACGACCGCGGGCTGATAAAACGTACCTAACAGGTTTTTCCCGGATTTCAAGTTCACGCCGGTCTTGCCGCCTATGGCCGCGTCGAGCTGCGCTTGAACCGTCGTGGGGATCTGGACGAGTTGGACTCCGCGCATGTAGACCGAAGCCAGCATGCCAGCTACGTCGCCGACTACGCCGCCGCCGAAGGCGATCACGACCGCCTTGCGATCCGCGCCAACTTTCAACATATCTTCGGCGAGTTTCTCAATCGTGGTGAGCCGCTTGAAGCGCTCTCCATCAGGCATTTCGACGACTTTGGTATCGAACCCACCACCGGCTAGAGATTTCAGCAGCACCTTTCCCCAACGGCGGCGAACTGGAGGGACAGTGATCACGAACGCGGGTGGATTGCCAGCTACCGCGTCGCGCAGAATCTCTCCGGCGCGGGAAAGCAATCCGTGTTCGATCACGGCTTCGTAGTTACGAGATGCGGTGGTGATGGGGATGCGGAGCATTGGG